>JAISXF010000039.1 GCA_031270845.1 Prevotellaceae bacterium | reverse complement strand
CACCACGTGTCCGTTAATGTTGGCGTCCGTCTTCTGACCGAAGGCTGCGGACGCCGAAATGATTGACAGGAGTACAGTCAGCGCTCCGAAACAAACTCCCGACAGAAGCCGGTAAATGGAGGTTTTAATTTTTGTGTTCATTTTACCTGTATTATTATTTATACTTCGCGCGGCAGGGTTTTGCGTCCGGCGAGATGCCTGTGAAAGGGCTCGGCGGAAGCCGTAGCACAGTAAGCGCCGGTATGAATTTCTGATAATGTATCATAATTTGGGGCTGCAAAGGTAAATAAATTTTGGTATTGTCAAGCATTATTTTTCCGTTAAATAACGGAACCTCAAGTATCCCATGGATCTCCTTCACAAAGGCCTCGTGCAACTGTACTTCATGCTGTAATAAACGGGTTACGGTCTTTTATGTTCTGTTACTATACAGTAATGGCGCGTTACTATACAGTAATGGCGCATTACTATACAGTAATGACGCGTTACTATACAGTAATGACGCGTTACTATATAGCAACAGAACATAAAAGCCGTAACCCGTTTGTTGCCGCATGAAGTATAGTTATTGTTGATATTTGGGCTTGCATAATGTAAAAAATTATTACATTTGCAAAAAGATTAACGCTTTTTTTTTATTTTTTTACAGATATTACTATTAATTTGATGCTTTTTTACATTATTTTTTTACAGTTTTTAATTTATGAAACCAGACTGGAACGGCCTGAACCGGCTAATCGGCAACACGCCCATGATTGGCATTCAATATCGCTATAAAAATACGGAACGAACCGTGTACGTCAAATGCGAACACTATAACCTCACCGGCAGTATCAAAGACCGGATGGCGCTCTACATCCTCCGAAAAGCCTGCGAAAGCGGCTCGCTGCGACCCGGCGATACGATTGTCGAAGCCACCAGCGGCAACACCGGCATCGCGTTCTCGGCGCTGGGGCGGCTGCTGGGGCATCGCGTATGCATTATTATGCCCGACTGGATGAGCGTCGAACGGAAGTTGATAATTAAAAGTTTCGGGGCTGAAATCGTCCCCGTATCCAAAGAGCAGGGCGGCTTTTTGGGGAGCATCCGGCTGTCGCAGGAAATAGCCGGCGCCAACCCCAATGTGTTCCTCCCCTGCCAGTTCTCGAACGACGCCAATATCTGCGCTCATTAGGAAACGACCGGAAAGGAAATCCAGCGGCAGCTAACCAAAAAAGGGCTGACGCCCGATGCATTTGTGGCCGGTGTCGGGACGGGCGGCACGGTGGTTGGCGTCGGGCGGACGCTGCGCAAGGCCGCCCCGAAGGTGAAAATACATCCCCTCGAGCCGGAAGAAAGCCCGACCATCACTACCGGTTACAAAGTCGGCGTGCATCGCATTCAGGGTATTTCGGACGAATTTATTCCAGACATCCTCCATGCCGACAGGTACGATGACGTCGTGCAGGCCTCCGACGGCGATGCGATTCTTATGGCGCAGCGGCTGGCGTCATCGCTGGGGTTGGGGGTCGGCATTTCGTCGGGCGCCAATTTAATCGGCGCCATCAAGCTGCAAGACCGCTACGGCGACCGGTCGGTGGTCGTTACCGTGTTCCCCGACAACAACCAAAAATACCTCAGTACCGACCTCACCAGGCCCGAACCCGCAAAAGCCCACTATCTCACACCGCAGGTGGACTTGCTGGGGTTCTGCGTGCTCGAAAAGGCGCGGTAAGGCGAAGGGGTAATTAAAGCCGTAATTTGTAATTAAAGCCGTAATTCGTAATTCGTAATTTGTAATTAATTTCTGTATCTTCGCAAAAAATTAAAAATTTTCATTATGATAGAACAGATAGAAAAAATCATTACCCGATGGCTGGAGTCGCTGTCGCTGTCGTCGGCGAATTCGTATTTTATGGCCGACGTGGTATTGCTGACCCTGGCGCTGGTACTGGCTTACGGCGTCTATTACGCGGGGCATGGCCTGGTTACGTTCGCGGCGCGAAAGATAGGCGCAAAAACGGGGTCGCTTATCAATGCCGAACTGCTGCAGAAAAAATTCTTCGGGCGGCTGGCCTGGCTGCCGGCGCTGATTGTATTAAACCTGTTTACGGCATTGCTGTTTACGGCGCATCCGCGGATATACGGGGCGCTGTCGGTGGCTGTCGCCATTGCGTTTGTATGGGCGGTGAGCCGTATCCTGACAGCCTTTCTGAAGGCCGTCAGCGCCGTGTACAACAAAGCGAAATACGGCGGACAGGGCTCGATGAACAGTCTGGCGCAGGCGGCGCACACGGTTATCACCATCCTCGCCATTATTTTCACGGTCTCTCTGCTGCTCGGCATCCCTCTTAAGGCGCTCTTTCTTGCATTAGGCGGGGCGTCGGCGGTGCTGATGCTGGTATTCAAAGATTCCATTTTAGGATTAGTCGGCGGCATCCAGCTGTCGTTAAACCGGATGGTGCTGCCAGGCGACTGGGTAGAAATGCCCTCGGCCGGCGCCGACGGAACGGTAACCGACATTTCGCAAATCACCGTCAAGGTGCAGAACTGGGACAATACGATTGTTACCATCCCGACCTATAACCTGATTTCGCAGCCGGTGAAAAACTGGCGCGGCATGTCGGAATCCGGCGTGCGGCGGATTAAACGGTCGATTTATATTGACATCACCAGCGTGCAGTTTTGTACCGATGAGATGCTGGCGCGATACCGCGAAATCCAGTATGTGGCCGGCTATATCGACCGGAAACAGGCCGAGATTGCCCGTTACAACGCGTCGGAGCAGGTCGATATTTCAAACGCCATCAACGGGCGCCGGCAAACGAACGTGGGTATTTTCCGCGCCTACCTGCAATGTTACCTCGAGCGCCACCCGCAGCTGAGCCGCGACTTTACGCTCATGGCACGGCAGCTGCAACCGACCAGCTCCGGCCTCCCCATCGAAATTTATGTCTTTGCGAAAACCACCGAATGGGTGAAATACGAAGCCATCCAGTCCGATATTTTTGACCATATCATGGCTGCTGTCCCCTACTTCGACCTGCGGATTTTCCAAAACCCGACGTGGTTAATGAATAATTGTTAGCGGGCTGTCGCTATGGGAGCCTGTTGCGATTTCGCGAAAAAGTGTTATTCTCATTTTTTTTAGTACCTTTGCGCTTCCAAACAAAAGAAGCAGCTGTATGGATACAACAACACGAGTTTTATTTATTTGTTCCGAAATTGCGCCCTTTTTGCCTGATTCGGAAGTATCAATTATGGGGCGCCTGCTTCCGCAGTGGGCGCAGGATAATGGACGCGAAATCCGGTCGTTTATGCCGCGTTTCGGTCATGTCAACGAACGGCGGAACCAGCTCCACGAAGTCATTCGCCTCTCGGGGCTGAACCTGATAATCGACGATACCGACCACCCGCTGATTATTAAAGTAGCCTCGACACCGGGCGCACGCACCCAGGTCTATTTTATTGATAACGATGATTTTTTTCTGCGGAAGAACGGCGTCTATGACGACGACGGAACGCTGTTTGCCGATAACGACGAACGGTCGATTTTCTTTGTCCGCGGCGTGCTCGAAACCATCAAAAAACTGCGCTGGAAGCCGAATGTAGTGCTTTGCCAGGGATGGTTCACGTTTCTGTCAACAGTATATATGAAAAAAGCCTACAAGGATGACCCTGTCTTCACACGGACGAAAATTATACTGGCTTTTCATGGTAACGATGCGTTTGAAGGCTCTTTGGACGCCCGGCTGAAAGACAAATTAGTGATGGACGGCATCCGTGCCAAAGACGTGGAGGCACTGAACGAGCCGACCTACGAAAACTTGGTGAAATTTGCCCTTAGCTTTGCCCATGGCGTAATCTTTTTCGGGAAAAAAGACCCGAAAGTAGGCGCATGGGTAAGAAAAACGAAACTGCCCACCCTTCATTGCAAAAAACCGCAGGAAGAGTTGGCCGCCTGCAATGAATTTTATACTCAAATTATGCGTACACGATGAAACGGAACTTCTTTTTCTTTTTGATGACAATAACCGCAGCGGGCGGTTTCGGCGCCTGCGTTACAGCCGACGATTCCTTCGGAACAGGGCTGGTGCCCGACGACCAGAAACCGCGCGTACAGGTATATACCACCACCAACCTGCCGGTATATACGGCCACCCTCGACTCGATACCCACCATCGCCGTGAGCGCTTCCGCCTGTGTGTTCGGAAGTATCCATGTGTATCCCTTTGGGACAACCGACGCCCGCGCCATATTCCGGATGTACCCGGCGGCCGTGGCGCACAGCTTCGGGGAGCATCCTGTATTTACGTCGGCCAACCTCACCCTCGTTATCTCCGGCCGTAAAATGGCCGATGATGACCAGCGGAATATAGTCCAGAATATCCGCCTCCACCAGTTGAGCAAAACCCTGTCGTATGACTCGTCCTATTATAATAATTCGATTACCGACAGCGACTGCGACCCGACGCCGGTAAACCTCCCGGGAAGCACCTATAACGGCGGCGATACGCTCGAAATCTCGCTGACAAGCGATTTCGGCAACCACCTGCTAAGCGCTTCGGCGACCCATATGGATTCGTTGCTGCATTTTTACGACCACTTCAAAGGCTTTGCGTTGAGCGTCGATGCGCAGCCTGACGGCACGCCCGGCGGTCGCTTAAACCAGATGGATGTCTCGTATGCCATGATGGTGCTCAATTATAAAAATGACGAGGGACGCGATACGGCATTTTATTATTATGGCGATTACAGTTTAATGTTCAGTGTTTACCGGCACTCGTCGGCTGCGCTGGCTGATTATGCCAGTCCGCTTCCGGCGCCTGCGCAGCGCATTTATTTCGAATCGCTGGCCGGCGTCAAACCGGTCATTGACCTGACCTCGGTTAAGGACTCCATCCTCGCCCTGCTGCATGACCGGAACCTGCGCCCCGACCAGTTGGTTATCAACAATGCCTCTATAGAGTTTACCGTTAAGATGGATGCCAACCACTATTTGTCGAATTTCCCGGAGGCGCTCACCCTGTGTGCGCGTATTGACACCACCGACAAACTGACATATTCGATAATCAACGATGCCAATACCAATGCGAACTTCGGCGGCGGGATCAACCGCTCGTTGCAGCGCTATACATTCAATATTGCGCAGTACCTGCAACAACTCATCCTGGAAGAACGCGCCGGCGGCATCACCTCGCCCGTGCAGTTCTACCTGTTCCCCACTACCACCGTTACCGATTCCTACGGCTATTCCTATACGCTTCTCGATAACCTCACTTATTCCTACGGCGAATTATACGGCGCCGGCAGCAACTCGCCGGTAACGCTCAGGCTGGTATATACCATCCTGTATTAAGGATTAAGGATTAATGAGTAAGGATTAATAATTAATGATTAATGGCAACAGCCCGTTAATCGGTAACAGGTAATGTGTACTCCGTCGTTCCTTCCTTCGTGTCTTTCACGGATACGCCTAATTTGAGCAGCTCGTCGCGGATGCGGTCGCTGGCGGCAAAGTCGCGCGAGGCTTTGGCGACGGCACGCAGATCGAGTACCAGGCGGATGACGCCGTCGATGACATTGGCCGCGGCGGCGGAGGCCTGGCGGTCGTCGCGAAGGCCGAGTATCTGAGTTACGACATCGTCGAACAAGCCCCGCAGGGCCGCCGCCGCCGCCGTCGATAGCGGCTCTTTCCCGTCGTGGGCGGCGTTAATCAGGCGGACGGCATCGAAGAGGTGCGCCATCGCGACGGGCGTGTTGAGGTCGTCGTCCAATGCGGCATAGACTTTTTCTACCAGCGTATCCGCGAGAGCGGCATTTTTATTCGCGACAGCGGAATGGTCGTCGGGCGTGAGCGAGGCAAGGGTTTTGGCGGCATCGAACAGCCTCCGCAGGCCTTTTTCGGCAGCCTGCAACGCATCGTTACTGAAGTCGAGCGTGCTGCGGTAATGCGCCTGAAGGATGAAAAAGCGGACGGTCATCGGGCTGTAAGCCTGCGCGAGCAGCGGATGACCGCCGGTAAAGAAGGCCTCAAGCATAATCGAATTGCCGAGCGACTTGCCCATCTTCTGCCCATTGACCGTAATCATATTATTATGCATCCAGTAGCGACACGGAGGATGCCCGTTGGCAATCTGCGACTGGGCAATTTCCGACTCGTGGTGGGGGAACTGCAAATCCATGCCGCCGCCGTGGATGTCGAACTGTTCGCCGAGGTACTTGCGCCCCATCGCCGAACATTCGAGGTGCCAGCCCGGGAAACCTTCTCCCCACGGCGAGCGCCAGCGCATAATATGTTCCGGCTGTGCCCGTTTCCAAAGGGCAAAATCCACCGCGTTCCGTTTTTCATCCTGCCCTTCGAGGTTATCGCGCGTCGCCGCGAGCAGCTTATCGATCTCGCGCCCCGAGAGCGCCCCATAGTGGTGCTGCGTGCTGTATTTCACCACATCGAAATACACCGACCCGTTTATTACATACCCGTAGCCGGCGTCAATAATCTGCTGCACCATCTCAATCTGTTCCATAATATGCCCCGATGCCGTCGGCTCGATGCTCGGCCGGCGGACATTGAGCGCGTCCATCATATCATGGTAGCGGTCGGTATAAATCTTGGCTACTTCCATCGGTTCGAGCGCTTCGAGCCGCGCTTTTTTGAGCAGCTTGTCCTCGCCCTCGTCGGCATCGTTTTCGAGGTGCCCGACGTCGGTAATATTGCGCACATAGCGCACTTTATAGCCGCGCTCGAGCAGGTAGCGAAACAGTATGTCGAACGAGATAGCCGACCGCGCATGTCCCAGGTGCGGGTCGCCATAAACCGTCGGGCCGCACACGTACATCCCCACATAGGGCGGATGCAGCGGCTCAAACAATTCTTTCCGGCGGGTGAGCGTGTTGTAGATTATCATTTTTTTATATTTTAAATAATGCCCGCAAAGATACGCATTTAATACCAAATCAGCATCCGAATTTTTTTCCGCATACGCTAAAACGCAAAGCGCGAAGTACTACACCTCGCGCTTCACCCGTTTCTCCTTCTGTTTCACGCCTTCGGCTTCTGCGTGCGCCGCTCAATAAGATACGCGACAATAAGCCCCAGCCCGCCAAAAAGCAGAATACAGGCAATGTCTATCGACCTGCTGTACCACCACGACTGGTACTCATAAATTGTAACGTGAAAACAAATGTTCAGCAGCGCCGAGGTCAGGAATCCCAGCCCCAAACCGCTAATCAAACAGCCGAGCTTCAGCCCGCTAAACGACGGCACAGGGGCTTTTTTCAGGATGTCATTCCCTTCGAAGGACGGGTTGGCCGTCGCTTTTTCAATAATCATCAACCGCTCTTTGCGGTGAACAAACAATTCTATTATCAAATAAAAACTGATAAAGATGGTCGGTACAATAATAATTTCTGCCATATTTTTTTAATTTAATTGGTTTGCCGTTTTGACGCCGGAGTGAAAAAAAAGTTACACCTTTGCCGGTTGTAACCAAAAGACGCCGGTTGCGTCAAAAAGGCACAAAATGGATGAGGTATTTGAAAAAAACTGTATCGACCGGACGCTGCGTGGCGACCATGCCGCCTTTGCCGCGCTCGTCAACGCCCATAAGGACGATGTCTTTACGCTGGTGTTCCGTATTGTCCGCCAGCGCGGACAGGCCGAAGAGCTGGCGCAGGATGTATTCCTGAAAGCATTCAAGCATCTGTCGTCGTTCAGGCACAAGGCCAAATTCTCGACCTGGCTGTACCGGATTGCCTTTAACACGGCTATCTCGGCCACCCGCAAACAGGCGTTGCCGGAGTACCCGATAGCCGAAGCGGTTTTACAGGTATCCGACGAGCCCGACGATACATCCCGACACCGGCAATTGCAGGCATTGGCTGCCGCCCTCGGGCAGCTGCCGCCGGCCGACGTGGCGCTCGTTACGCTGTTCTATACCGAAAACAGGTCGATGGAGGAGATATGCGGCATCACAGGGCTCTCGCTCCCGAACGCCAAGGTCCGGCTGCACCGGATACGCCATAAATTACGCGAACAATTAATCAAACAACCATTGGATGATGAATAAAAACAAAAACATAGACATAGACGCGTTATTGCGCCGACTGCCGGCCGAAAAAGCCGGCGACGATTTTACCGGTAACGTATTAACCCGCCTTGCGGCATTGCCGGCCTCGCGGCGGCGCCTCAACGGGTGGGGCATTGCCGGCATCTGTGCCGGCGGCGTGGCGCTGGCAGTCCTCGTTTGGTGGGCGGGCGATGCTTTTTCGCTCTGGCCGTCGATTGACGGGCTGTTTGAAAAATCGGCTCTCTATACCTCCTTTTCGCAGATAGCGGCGGCCTTTGCCGTTCTTTTCGACCGCACGGTTGTTTCGCCGGCTGTATGGAACGGCTTTATCGCCGGCATCCTGCTGCTGCTTTTAGACGCCGCGATACAGAAACACCGGGCAACGAGAAAGCGCGAAGCGTAAGGCGTGATACATATTTCGTTGACTCGGAGCTGTTTTCCCCGCCGTATTCCGAAACGTTTCCCGGAATCAATGCCGATAATGTTAGCATAGCTGTTTGTTCCTTAGTTTCTTTTTAAAGAAAAATGGAGGCAACAAAAAATCATTGTATCGTATGAAAAAATGAAATAATCTCGCGCGAGATAAAAATAAAAACACGTTTTTTTAAAATTATCACGTGCGAGATAAAAATTATTTCACGCTTTTTTAAAAAAATCACACGCGAGATAGAAAAAAACACGCACGAGATAAAAATTATTACACGTGTTTTTGTTTCTATCACGCGCGAGATAAAAATTATCACGCGTGTTTTTGTTTCTATCACGTGCGAGATAAAAATTATCACGCGTGTTTTTGTTTTTATCTCG
>JAISXF010000016.1 GCA_031270845.1 Prevotellaceae bacterium | reverse complement strand
CGCGCGGCCCACGGGTTACAATATGGAACGGACCGCCCGCACGGAGCTGGGCTCCTCTTACCATATGTATGTGCTCTCTCGCACGGTGCGGGGCTCCTAATACATTATGTATTTCCTCTCTCGCACCGTGCGGCGCTCCAAATACATTATGTATTTCCTCTCTCGCACGGTGCGGGGCCCCAAATACATTATGTATTTCCTCTCCCGCACGGTGCGGGAGAGAAAATACATAATGTATTTCATAATTCATCCGCCGCAGGCAACTTTCAACTTTCAACTCGTAATTCGTAATTCGTAATTCGTAATTTAAAAAAGCCTGCCTTTTTGTCTGCTTTTTTTCATTGGCAAACTTTTTGCTTTCGGAAGCGGCATTAATAAAAAACAGTATTCAAAAACAACACACAGGAAAATATGAAAAAAGATGTAAAACAGCCGGATGAAAACGATGTAAAGATTCCAAATCCGTCGGACGAAGCGGTAGAAAACGCTATCGGGACGGACGAAAATCCCGATCCGGCAGCTGAAGAATTGAGCGCGACTGAAAAATTGGCAGAAATTAATGACAAATATGTGCGCCTCGTGGCAGAGTTTGATAATTTCCGTAAACGGGTTGCCCGCGAGAAATTAGAGATTCTGCTCACGGCCGGTGAAAACGTCATCAGCGGCCTGCTTCCCGTGGTCGATGATTTTGAGCGGGCGCAGGAAGCCATGCTGCCGGTCGATACCGACAAGGCCATAATCGAAGGCGTGAAACTGATTTACGACAAGCTCATCGGCTACCTGCAAGCGCAGGGATTGCAGCGGATAGAGGCCAAAGGCTTAGCCCTCGATACCGACCTGCACGAGGCCGTCGGCCAAATGCCGGCTGCCGACAGCGCCTTACGCGGCCGGATTGTAGAGGTCGTCCAAAACGGCTACACCCTCAACGGTAAAGTCATCCGCTTTGCGAAAGTCATCATGGGGAATTGAGCGTTTACGCCATCGTCCATTATCCCATCGTCCATTATCTAAAATTCAAAATCCAAAAATTACATGAGCAAACGCGATTACTACGAAGTCTTAGGGGTGCCGAAATCGGCCGGCGCCGACGAAATTAAGAAGGCATACCGGCAAAAGGCTATTCAATATCATCCTGATAAAAATCCCGGCAATAAGGAAGCGGAAGAGCAGTTTAAGGAAGCAGCCGAGGCCTACGATGTATTGAGCAACCCCGATAAAAAGGCTCGTTACGACCAGTTTGGCCACGCGGGAGTGCAGGGCGCCGGCGGCGGCGGGTACGATGCCGGCGGTTTTACGATGGACGATATTTTCTCGCGCTTCGGCGATATGTTCGACTCGTGGGGATTTAGCGGCGGACGCAGCAGGCAACGGCAGCGGGTGGCACGCGGGTCGGACATCCGCATTCGCGTTAAGCTGACGCTGGAAGAAGTAGCGCGGGGCGTCGAAAAGAAAGTGAAAATCGGCAAGGCCGTCGCCTGTCGCGAATGCGGCGGGAAGGGTGTTAAGGACGCCCGCGGGCAGGCCACCTGCGGTACGTGCCGGGGGGCGGGCGTTGTTACGCGGGTGGCGCAAACGGTGTTCGGCACCATGCAGCAAACATCGACCTGCCCGACGTGCCACGGCGAAGGCACGGTCATCACCAACCCCTGCCCGAAATGCCACGGCGAAGGCACCGTGCGGGGCGACGAGGAAATTACCTTCACCATCCCCGCCGGCGTGCAGCAAGGGATGCAGGTAAACGTCGCCGGCAAGGGCAATGCGGCGCGGCGCGGCGGTATCAACGGCAACCTGCTGGTGGTGATTGAAGAGGAACCGCATGAATATTTCCAGCGCGACGAGAGCGATTTGATTTATTCCCTCTTTGTCTCCGTCGGGCAGGCCATTATGGGCGACAGCATTGAGGTGCCGCTCATCGACGGCAAAGCGAAAATAAAAATCGAGCCAGGCACGCAATCGGGGCGTATTCTGCGCTTGCGCGGAAAAGGGCTGCCGCATGTACAGGGCTACGGCTCGGGCGATTTGCTTGTGCAGGTTAATGTCTGGATCCCGAAAAAACTGACGAAGGAAGAACAAAAGCTGCTGGAGAAATTAAACGCATCCGACAACTTCAGACCCAACCCCAGCAAGGAAGACCGGAATTTCTTTGAACGGATGCGGCGTATGCTCGGCTAAGCAAGCGCCCCTTTCACCCCTTCATCGTTTATCGTTCATCGTTCATCGTTTATCTTTTCATGCCGGCGTTCGACATAATAATAATAGGTGCCGGGCCGGCGGGATTGCTGGCTGCCGGAGAAGCGGCGCGCCATGGCCGTGTGCTGCTGCTGGAAAAAATGGAAAAGCCGGCGCGTAAATTGCGCATCACCGGAAAGGGGCGGTGCAATATTACCAATACCGGCGACTGGAGCGCGTTCGAGGCGCATATCTTCCCTGTGGCGCGGCTGTTCAGACCGGCGTTTATGAATTTTCCCAACACGGCGCTCGTCCGGCTGCTGGAAGAGGCGGGGGTGCCGACGGTCGAGGAACGGGGGCGCCGTGTGTTTCCTGCCTCGTCGCAGGCGCAGGATGTGGCGGAGGCGCTGGTGCGATGGACAAAACGGCAAGGCGTAACGCTGCGCTGCCATACCGAAGTTACGCGGTTGATAATAGAGGGGGATAACGTGGCGGCGATCGAAGCGCTGCATAACGGGCGTTGCGAAACGGTTGCCGGGGGAGCGTTTGTAGTCGCTACCGGCGGCCTGTCGTATCCCGCTACCGGCTCTACCGGCGACGGGTTCCGGTGGGCCGAAGACACCGGGCACGCGCTGACACCCCTGCGCCCGTCGCTTGTTGCCTTAACCATTGCCGGCCCGCCGGCGCTGTCGGAAGCGCTCACGCTGCGCAATGTCGCGCTGACCTTGCTCATCGACGGCCGCCCGGTCGATGATGAGTTCGGCGAGATGACCTTTTCCGGCGATGCCGTCGATGGCCCGATTGTCCTTCGTCTGAGCGGCCGGGCGGTGGATGCGCTACGGCAGGGGAAAAAAGTATCGCTGCTGCTGAACTGCAAGCCGGCATTAAGCGAGCAGCAAATTGTCCGGCGGCTGGAGCGGGAAACGGACGAGCTGGCGCGGCAGCCGGTAGCAGCGCTGATGCGTCGCTGGTTGCCGGCAGCGCTGGTGGCGCCGTTCATGGCGCAGGCCGGCCTGCTGCCTGTGAAAACCGTTGCCCGGCTAACACAGTCGGAGCGGCTGCGGATTAGTGCCGTATTACGTGCGTGGGAGCTGCCGGTGTCGGGCTATGGCGGCTATGAGCGGGCGATTGTAACGGCCGGTGGCGTGTCGATGCGCGACATTGACCCGAAGACCATGCGCTCGCGCAAAATCAACAATCTCTTCTTTGCCGGTGAAACACTCGACCTCAATGCCGACACCGGCGGCTATAACCTGCAAATTGCTTTCTCGACCGGCTACATCGCCGGACACGCAGCGGGAATGAGGCATTAGGCATTGCGATCAGCGGACAATATTTACCACTGCCTACTGCCACGGTATTCCCCGCAGGCAATTCCTAATGCTTAATTCTTATCTCCAGCTTCTCCGACCGTGCCAGCCCGCCGGGGTTGCAGCCGGGTTCGCCTTCGGGGACGGGGATTCCCAGCGCGTCGTAATGGCGGATCCATTCGTCGGGGAACGTGCCGGTAACGGGCGATTTGAAGGTCATCGGCTCAAGCGGGAAGAACGGACGCCCGTGGTTGGCAAACAGAAAGGCATCGTAAATAAGTTCCGAACAATAGTATTTTCCGTTATTGTATAGATAGGCGTCGTCGTAGGGCGTGCCGAGCTGCCGCATGGCAAAGGCAATGGCGGCGGGCAGCAGCGACCGGTATTCGACTCTGACCCGTGCGGCCACGGTTGTTACGCCGCGCTGCAAAAAGGAATCGACCGGCGTAAGGCACACGCGGCTACCGGTAGCTTCAATCACCTGCCAGCGGCCGCAACTGTCGGCTACCAACATGCCGACATGCGAAAAAGCGGTTTCGCCGGCATCGGTCGTTACTTCTTCAATCGCACTGCCGAGCTCGCTTCGGAGTGATTGAAAGAGCAAATCGCCCGCCTGCCATTCGTCTTTCTCCCGCCCGCAGCCGGACAGCAGCAAGGCATAAAGCGCAAGGTATAAAGGGTAATGGGTAATGTGTCTCATGGGATGGTAAGGGTTTTTTGTAATGCGCAAGGCGTAATTCGTAATTCGTAATTAAAAAAACGTCTTCCGTCTATGTTCTATTGTCCATGTTCTTTCGTAATTCGTAATTCGTAATTTTTAATTCATAATAACTACCGTTATCCCCGACCCGCCATGCTCCACCTGCTCGTCGGCGATGGAGGCAATGCCGCCAACGGTTTTCAGCCATTTGCGAATCTCTTCTTTAAGGATGCCGTTACCTTTCCCGTGCAGGATTTTGACCTCGCCGGCGCCAACCATCAGCGCTTCGTCGATAAAGGGCATCACCTGCTTGAGCGCTTCGTCGGCGCGCTGACCGCGGACGTCGAGGGTGGGGTGGAAGTTTATCTTCCGTTGTGAAAGGTTATATGTCGCGGCTGTTGGCATGACCGGGCGTGTCTTTTGGATTTTGCGAAACTCGTTGCCCGAGACACGCTCCAGCGAAGCCGACGGCACATTAACAAACAGGTTGCCGATGCCGACGGTTGCCGTCGTGGTGCCGATTTTGGTGACCTCGCCCACCACATCCCGGCCTTGTATCCGCACTTTGTCGCCCACCTGCAGGGGTTTTTCGGTTTCGGCGGCGGCAACGGGGGCGGTGGCCGATTCCTGTTTGCGCTGTGCGCGGCGTTCCTGCCGCCGGCGCAGCTGTTCGATCTTGCGGCCGATACGGGCGTCGGCATCGGCCTGTGTGTCGGCGGCGAGTTGGCGCTTGAGGTCTTCGAGCTGCCGGCGGGCGGTTTTGGTACGTTCCTTTTCAGCCTGTGCTTCGCGGATTTCAAAGATGGTTCGTTCGATGCGCCGGTTCGCTTCGGCGAGGAGCTGCTGTGCTTCGTTTTTCGCTTCGGCGATAATCTGCCTGCGTATTTTTTGCAGCTCGTCCAGTTCGTTTGCGTAGCGCGACGTAACGTCCTCTAAGTATTTATCGGTTTGGCGGATGCGTTGCCGTTTTTCCTCCCAGTAGCGTTTACTGCGGGCGATGTCGCGCAGGTTTTTTTCGATATTGACATATTGCGTGCCGGCTTTGGCTTTGGCGGCTTCGACAAGCTCGTCGGGCAGCCCCATTTTGTGTGCCAGCTCGAACGCAAACGAGCTGCTTGGCGTGCCGGTTTCGAGGCGGAAGAGCGGCTGTATCTGCTGCACGTCGAACTGCATCGCGCCGTTGACAATACCTTCGGCCGATGCGGCATAGTATTTCAAATTAGTATAATGCGTAGTGATGACGCCGAATACCTGCTGCCGAACCAGCCGGTCGAGGACGGCCTCGGCAATGGCGCCGCCGGCGGCCGGTTCCGTTCCGCTGCCGAACTCGTCGATCAGCAGCAGCGTCGAGGCGCCGGCATGCTCTATGAAATAGTTCATATTCAGCAGCCGCGAACTGTAGGTGCTTAAGTCGTTTTCGATGGACTGCTCGTCGCCGATGTCGATACACAACTCGCCGAAGAGTCCCATCTCCGACGTTTCGGCTGCCGTAACCGGAAAGCCGCACTGCAGCATGTATTGCAGCAGTCCGACTGTTTTCAGACAGACCGACTTTCCGCCGGCATTCGGGCCGGATATTAAAAGGATGTGCCTGTCGGGCGTGAGTTGCAAATCGAGCGGCACAACGGCTTTTCTTTCCTTCTTCAACGCCTGCTCGAGCAGTGGATGGCGTGCTTGCTGAAGCTTCACGTGCGGAGCATTGTACACAACCGGCTTTACGGCGCCGGTTTGAATCGCCCACTGTGCTTTGGCGCGGATAAAATCCAGTTCGCCCAGCAGGTCGGCCGCCGCCATCAGATCATCCGAACAGGGGCGCAGGAAGGCGGCAAACGCCCGCAGGATGGCGATGATTTCGCGCTGCTCGGCATACCCCAGTTCTTTCAGTTCGTTGTTCAGTTCCACGACTTCCAGCGGTTCGAGGAAGACGGTTTTGCCGCTGGCCGACTCATCGCACACCAATCCCCGGATTTTCCGTTTATGCCCTGCCGGTACGGGAATTACCGCCCGCCCGTCGCGTATTGACACCGATGCGTTCTCGTCAACAATACCTTCGGCCTGCGCCGCCCGGAGGATAGCGTTCATCCGCCGCGACACCTGCGCCTGTTTGTCGGTCATCGCCCGCCGCACGCTCAGCAGTCCGGGCGAGGCGTTGTCCCGAATTGCCCCGTGCCGGTTCACCGTCGCATCCAGCCGCTGCAGCACCGCCGGATAGACAACCACCGGCGCCAGCCGTTGTTTCAGTACCGGATAGCGCTCTTCCTGTGTCTTCCCGAAAAAACGGACAACGGCCTGTACGGTTTCCAGCGCCAGCTTCAGCGTCAGCAGTTCGGCGGCCTCCAGGTACAGCCCTTCGACGCGGAGTTTTTGCAGGAACGGCGCCGCATCGACGTAGCCATCATGCGGAAAGGCATCTTCCGTCAGCAGGCACGTACGCATCTCGTCGGTGAGCGAGAGGCGCCGGAGGACCTCGTCGAACGACGTCGAAAACGCCGCTTCCTCCATTCGCTGCCGTCCCGCATCGGTAGTGCAGTACGACGCCGCCCACGTGCGAATACGGTCGAAGGACAGCTTTTGCTCAATATCGGATGGATAATTCATGAATAGTTATACATTGATTTGCTTTTTAAACGACAAAATTACGAATTTAATTACGAATTACGAATTACGAATTACGGACTTTGAGAACATAGACGTAAGAACATAGACGTAGAGACTGTAGGGGCGAACCGGTGTGTTCGCCCTTTTTTTTGTTTTTTGTCTATTGTCTATTGTCTCAAAGTCTAAAACTTTCAACGCTCAACGCTCAACTTTCAACTAAAAAAGCCGTTCGAGGCTCCGACTCCCTATAGAAGCCGGTTCCCCGCAGCGTGCGAGAGAGCGCCTCCCTATGGGAGGCGGAGCCTCGCAGCGTGCGAGAGAGAAATCCCATAGGGAGTCGGCTCCTCGAAGCGTTTTTTAAGTTAAGAGTTAAGAACTAATAATTAAGCGTTGCGACAAGCGGGCAAACGCATATATTGTATCCGCCGCAGGCATCGCTTAACTTTCAACTTTCAACTTTCAACGTTCAACTAACAACGAACAAAAAAAGGGTGAACACATCGGTTCACCCTTTTTGTCTTTACGTCTATGTTCTTACGTCTATGTTCTCAAAGTCTATTGTCTAAAAGGCTAAAAGTCTCAACTTGAAGCCGGTCATCGTCCGCAGCACTTTTTATATTTTTTCCCGCTGCCGCACGGACAGGTGTCGTTGCGGCTGGGTTTCGAGGGGGCGATATAAGGCCGGCTCGGGTCGCCTTCGCTGTGGGAGTCGTCGTTCGTGTCTGTTTCTTCCCTTGTCCATGCTTTTTTCAGGAAGCGGTATTTCTCTTCGAGCGACAGTATTTCCGGCCTTTCCGTGTGCGGTCCTTCCCGTAATATGACGGCCTTTTCTACCGATTCATAATCGCCGCAGAGAGCGGTATCAATGAGCCCGAGGTCGTATAACTGTTTCACAAGGGGAAGGAGCGAGGCGCATTGCAGGGCTGTTACCGCACGCACGATGGCGCCGGCGGTTCCTTTGTTGTCGCCGCTCCGGTTTTCGCGGTGCGCGAGGAAGAAGGACAGCAGGTCGGCGAGCGACGGTACGAGTTCATCCCGTTTTTCGGGGAAGAAGAGGGGGATAAATAGCAGGCATTCGAGCAGGGAGGATTTGAAGCAGTCATATACCTGCGGCGATTTCAGCAGTTCGCCGAACAGGGGCAGGCTGCTGTTTCCTAAAAAAACAATCGGTTCCCACAGCAGTTCGGAAAAATAGTCGCCAAACCAGCAGTCGTAAAACAGGTCGTTTTGCCGGAAGATTTTCAGTATCACCGGCAGGCTTTCTTCCGCTTTCAGTTCTGTGAGCAGGAATACGGCGTGGATCAGGTGGAAATCGTACTCGGTGTCGAAGGTTTTGGCATCGAATGTGTCGATGGTATGTAATATAATATGTTCGAGGTCGCGGATGAGCGATACCCGTTCTAATTGCAGGCATTGTTGCAGCGTGTCAGGGTCGATGTCGAGTGTTGCGCGGCAGAGGGTTTCCAGTTCCGGGTGTTGCAGTTGCAGGGTGTCGGGCTGCCGTCGGTCCGGTTTCTTAGAGTTGCCCTCTGTGATGATTATGTTCCGTTTTACTAACTGTTCCGTCATTTTATTCATTCATTATTTATAGTACGATATTGATAATTTTCCCCGGTACGACGATGACTTTCTTTGGGGGTTTTCCGTCGAGGTATTTTGCGGTTTGCGGGTCGTCGAGGACGGCTGTTTCGATGTGGGCGGGGGGGAGTCCTGCGGGCAGGATTTTTTTAAACCGCATTTTTCCGTTGAACGATACGGGGTATTCGATGGTATTTTCGACGATGTACTGCTCGTCGCAGTCGGGGAATACTGCGTGGGCAATGCTTTGGGTGTGCCCGAGATGCGCCCAGAGCTCTTCGCAGATGTGCGGGGCAAAGGGCGAGAGCGCTACTGTCAGCGGTTCGAGCACGGCGCGCTTGCGGCATTGCAGTTCCGTCAGCTCGTTGACGGCAATCATAAAGGCGCTCACCGAGGTGTTGAACGAGAAGTGTTCTATGTCGGTCTGTACTTTTTTTATGAGCCGGTGCAGGATTTTGAGTTCCTGCGGCGTGGCGTTGTCGTCTGCGACGGCGAAGGCGTTGCCGGAAAAGAACAGCCGCCAGTATTTTTTCAGGAAGCGATGGACGCCGTCGATGCCGTTTGTGTCCCACGGTTTCGAGAGTTCGAGCGGGCCGAGGAACATTTCGTACATCCGCAGGGTGTCGGCGCCGTACCGGGCGACGATGTCGTCGGGGTTTACGACGTTGTACATCGACTTTGACATCTTTTCGACCGCCCAGCCGCAGAGGTATCGTCCGTCGTCGAGGATAAATTCGGCATCGGCAAATTCGGGGCGCCATGCTTTAAAGCGCTCGAGGTCGAGCACATCATTATCGACGATATGGACATCGACATGCAGCGGGGTTACGTCGTAGCCGTCTTTGAGGCGCGCCGAGACGAAGGTATTCGTTCCGCGTATGCGGTACACAAAATTGCTGCGCCCCTGTATCATCCCCTGGTTGATGAGTTTTCGGAAAGGCTCGTCTTCGCATACGGCGCCGATGTCGTAGAGGAATTTGTTCCAGAAGCGTGCGTAAATGAGGTGCCCGGTGGCGTGCTCGGTGCCACCGACGTAGAGATCGACGGCGCGCCAGTAGTTGTTGGCGTCTTTGCCGACGAGCGCTTCCGGGTTGTGCGGGTCCATGTAGCGCAGGTAGTAGGCCGACGATCCGGCAAAGCCGGGCATGGTGTTCCGTTCAAGCGGGAATATGGTTTTGCCGTCAATATCGGCGGTGGCTGCGACCGTGCGGTTGATACTGTCCCACGCCCATCGTGCGGCGCGGCCGAGCGGGGGGTCGCCTGTTGCGGTCGGCAGAAATTTATCGACGTCGGGCAGGGCGAGGGGCAGGGCGTCTTCGGGCAGGGTCTGCGGCATCCCGTCGGCATCGTAATAGACCGGAAACGGCTCGCCCCAGTAGCGCTGGCGGCTGAATGCGGCGTCGCGCAGGCGGTAATTGACTTTGATTGTTCCCAGTCCGTTGTCTTCAATATATGCCTTGGCTTTTTCGATGGCTTCCGTTACCGTCAGCCCGTCGAGGAAGCCGGAGTTTTGCATGATGCCTTCCTTCGCGTCGAAGCTGGCCTGGGAGACGTCGCAGCCTTCAATCAGCGGAACGACCGGCAGGCCGAACCGGCGGGCAAAGGCATAGTCGCGGCTGTCGTGTGCAGGGACGGCCATGATGGCGCCCGTTCCGTATCCGGCCAGCACATAGTCGCTAATCCAGACAGGGATTTTGTCGCCGGTGAGCGGATGGATGGCATAGGCGCCGGTAAAGACGCCTGTCGGCTGCCTGTCGGCTATCCGTTCGCGTTCGGTACGTTTTTTTGTGGCTTCGATATAGGCTTCGGCCGCCGCCTTCCGGTCGGGCGTAACGACCTGCGCCGCATAGTCGCTTTCGGGGGCAAGCACCATAAAGGTTACGCCGAAGATGGTGTCGGGACGGGTGGTGAAGACAACTATGCCGGCGCCGGCGCCAGCACCGGAGAGCGCAAACCGGATTTCCGCTCCTTTTGACAGACCAATCCAGTTCCGTTGTGTTTCTTTCAGCGACTCCGTCCACTCGAGCCTGTCGAGCCCCTGCAGCAGCCGTTCGGCATAAGCCGATACGCGCAGGCACCACTGGCGCATCAGCCGCTGCTCAACCGGATGCCCGCCGCGTACCGACAGGCCATTGACCACCTCGTCGTTAGCCAGCACCGTACCGAGCGCCGCACACCAGTTGACCATCGTGTCGCCTAAATAGGCTATCCGGTAACCCATCAGTATCTGCTGCCGTTCACGGCTCGACATGGCTGCCCACTCGCCGGCCGTAAACACGGGCGTCTCGCTGCAGGCGGCGTGTATGCGGCTGTTCCCTTCGGACGCAAACACCTCCTCGAGCTCGGCCACAGGGCGTGCCTGCCGCGTGTCGAGGCAATAATACGAATGGAACATCCGAACAAACGCCCACTGCGTCCAGCGGTAATACGCCGGGTCGCTGGTACGCACCTCACGGCGCCAGTCGAACGAAAAGCCGATTTTATCCAACTGTTCGCGATAGCGGTCGATATTCTGCCTTGTCGTTATTTCGGGATGCTGACCGGTTTGGATGGCATACTGTTCGGCCGGCAGGCCGTATGCGTCGTAGCCCATCGGATGCAGTACATTAAAGCCGCGTAGCCGCTTGTAGCGCGAATAAATATCGGATGCAATATACCCCAGCGGATGACCTACATGCAAGCCCGCACCCGAAGGGTAGGGGAACATGTCCAATACATAAAACGGCGGTTTGGTCGTCTCCGTTGCCGTCTCGAACGTACGATGCGCCGCCCAGTATCGTTGCCATTTCGGTTCAATGGCTGAAAAACTGTATTCCATTGTCTGTTTGATTTTGAAAGGCACAAAGGTACAGAAAAGAATTAGGAATTACGAATGGCCTGCCGGGATGCAGGGTAATAGAAGGACTGAAAGGCAGGGCGTCGTTTTCTATCCCGCGAGATGCGTGAATCCCTAATGCCCGATAACCGGGAATGCCGCTATCCGCAGCCGGGCGGCGCCCATGGGGACAAGGGTTATCTCTTCGACTGGTGCGGCCGACGATACGGGACTTTGGGGAACAAATGCGCAAAGACCGTGCTCATCTATTCCCCATTCGGGGATTCGGACACCCTTCGCCTTAATTGTCCAGGGGACGGTAGCCGGCGTAAACGGAAAGCGGTCGGCTGGCGAGAGTTGCTTCACCACTTCAAACGACGCCTCGACCTGTGCGGGGTCGAACAGCAGACCATAGTTCCATGCCGATGCCGGTCTGATTTCGTAGGAAGGCCACTGCGCAGGGTCGGCGGTTGCCTGCCAGCGGGAGTCCCACTGTGTGGTGGCGGCGCTGTTTTTTTCAATGTATTGCTCTTCTATCAGCAATGAAAAGGCCAGGGGGCCATAATGCAGGCTCACGCTGTTGCCGTTTTGGGCGTATGTTTGGGTGTAGAGGTGCATGGGCAGGGAGAGGACGAGGGTGTCGCCGGTTGTCCATGTCCGTTCGATACGCAGGTAGGAGGCCGGCGGAGCGGTGGCGGATGCAGTTGCAGTTGTTGCACCGGCGCCGGCGACACGCACCGTAGCTTCGCGGCACCATTGCGGGATGCGGAGGTAGAGGGGAAACCGTGCATGGCCTTCGCGGACGATAATCCGGACGGTCTCGTCGAACGGATAGTGTGTTTGCTGTTCGAGTACAACAGGCTGGCCGTTGGCGACCAGCGCCCGCACAGTGCTTTCGGCATACAGTGTTGCGGCCAGGCCGTTATCGGGCGATGCGAGCCAGAGGTTCTCGGCGTAATACGGCCATCCCTGGGCATGGTTGTGCTGGCAGCAGCGGCTGCTGAAAGGGTTCATCAGGAGGAAGGGGCCGCCGTTGTCGATGCCGGGGTGGTGGTTGCGGTCGTCGCTCAGGATCATGTTTGGTGCGGTGATGTAGCGCAGGGCTTTGAAGTCGGGCATAACGGCAGCAGGATAGGAGTTGAAGGCGATGTTCTCGCAGTGGTCAGCCCAGAATGGGTCGCCGGTGATGCGGAGCAGCATCTCGTCGGATGACATCTGTTCGACCATACCGCAAGTTTCGACGCCCTGCCGGGGGTCGTGATAGCCGGGACGGGCGTTCTCGTCGGCGCCGAACATACCTCCCGGCGCCTGTCCGTACAGGCGGCGGATGAGATGAAACGCACGGTAGGTAGCTTGCAGGTGGGCGGTGTCGTGGCTTTGCAGGTAATACGTGGCCGGTTCGCGGAATGCTTGGGCGATGTTCACATTATGCCAGTTTGGCAGGCGGTCGCGCTGCGTCCAGTCGGCGGTATTGCCGTGGGTTTTGCTGGCGAGTTCGAGCAGGAAGGCATCGCCGGTGATGTTATAAAGCCAGTAGATGCTGTAGAGGTTGTCGCCGCCGCGGCTGTGTTCCCAGTAATCTTCGAGGAAAAGCGAGTCGGGCAGTTGGTGCTGCCATCGGAAATAGGCGGTCATCAGGGGGATGACACGCTCGTCGGCCGAATACTCGTACCACGATTGCAGGCACCAGAGCATAATCATATTGCCCCAGAGGTCCGGTTTTCCGTGCCGTTCGATATAGGGGCCGAAGAAGCCGTTGCTGCGCTGGCTGTTGAGGACGGCCTCGATCCACCGTGCTGTTTCGTGCCGCATGGCCGTATCGTTGAGGATGTAGCCGATATTGCCGTAGCCTTTGAGCCAGTATGGCACTTCCTCCCAGCCGTGGTCGCCAATGCCTTGCGGGTGGAGCCATGCGTTGTTTGTTTTATCGAGCCAGGCACTGATTTGTCCCAGGTGGCCGGTCAGTCCGTCGCGTTGCCGGAGGAGGTATTCTTCGACCCACCCGCCCGGGCGGATACTTCCCACCGGCAGTTTGATAAAGGCCGCCGGCAGCAGGGGGTTGCGGTGGCCGGTGTAGTTTGTATTTACGGCGCTGGTGCAGGGGCGTTCGACGATGTCGAAGCGTGTTTCGTTCCGGCAGCCCGCCAGCGCTGCCGTCATGCCGACGGTTAATAGCAGTATGTTTTTCATTTAACGTAAATAATGTATTTTAGACAGGACAAATAAAAAGCCAAAGGTAGGCATAATGTTTTTTATTTCGGACGAGAAACGCTTCGCGGCCTGTGTACTGAATTATGTACTCACGGTCACGTAAGGACAGCCTCCTCTTTGCGGTCTAAATAAAGGTACGCTATTTTTAAAAAGCCTTTTCCCCCGCGATTGCGGGTTTTTTCAGGAAGAAGTGAAAAAAACCGCAATTAGGGGATTGCAAGCCACGATAAAAAACGGTAACTTTGTCGTGCAAATAGCAATATTGTTAAACTAAACACAGGAAAATGAAAATGAAAACAAAGTACATGAAGAAGCTCTTAATCGTATGCGCTCTGGCGCTTGTCATCGCGCCCGCCGCCTTCGCTCAGGAAGATGCCGGACGTACATCACGGATTTATCTCGGCCCCGGCTTCGGTCTCGACTACGGCGGGATAGGCCTCAAATGCGAGTTTGAACCCGTCAAATACATCGGCCTCTTTGCCGGCGCCGGCTACAACTTCAGCTCCCTCGGCTGGAACATTGGAGCCAGCGGACGCATCCTCCCCAACGCCCGCATCTGCCCGACGGCAAGCCTGCTGTATGGCTACAACGGCGTGCTGGTTGTCGAAGGAGCGTCATACTATGACGCCACTTCCTACAGCGTTACCATCGGCGGGGGTGTCGAATGGTCGTTCGGCGAGAGCGGGCATAAATTGAGCCTGAACCTCTTTGTACCCATCCGCACCGCGTCATTTATGGACAACTACGACGCCGCCAAAAACGACCCGCGGATAGAAATGAAGAACGAGCTGTCGCCTGTCGGCTTCAGTGTCGGCTACAATTTCCGGATATTCTGACGGCGATGCGCGCTGCTCCGCACAGCGAAAGGATGAAAACAGACAAAGGGATGAACCGGCTTCATCCCTTTCTCTTTTTATCGCGCGAAGCGCATTCATTATAGCGGCTCGGAGCGCTGTAACGTTAGCTCTTCCGCATACTGGCGGGTATTATAGAGGGGCGGGATTTTGTTCTGCCCTCCGAGCTTCCCGCGCCGGCGCATCCATTCGTAGAACGTGCCCGGGGGAAGGACAGTTAGCGTCAGCCGGTTGAGGGTGGTATTCCGCGCGCGTTTTGCTTCGTAATCGGAATTGATGCTGCACAGTTCGGTATCTAACCGGTCGGCAAAGGCGTTCGGGTCGGGTGGCGGCGTTTCAAATTCGATAAGCCATTCGTGCGCGCCCTTCGCCGTGGCATCCATAAAAATCGGAGCCACCGTATAATGCGCCACCTGTGCGCCGGTCGCGTTGCAGGCGGCCTTCAGCGCCGCGATGGCGTTATCGACAATCAGCTCTTCTCCGAATACATTAATGAAATGCCGCGTCCGCCCGGTGATTTTTATCCTGTGCGGGTACGCCGACGTGAAGCGCACCGTGTCGCCAATCAGGTACCGCCACAGGCCGCCGTTGGTTGTGATAACTATCGCATAATTCACGTCGGGGATAACCGTGTCGATGGTATCGAATGCCGTAAATGCACCGGAGAGGGCTTCGGTAAGCCGGTTCATGGGGATAAATTCATAAAAAATACCCACGTCGTTCAACAGTAACATGCTGCTCTCGTTGGGATCATCCTGCAGGGCAAAAAAGCCTTCGGAGGCATTGTAAATCTCAAGGTAATGCATCCCGTCGGAGGGAATAAGCCGGCGGTACTGCTCGCGATACGGCTCGAAGCTGATGCCCCCGTGCATAAACAGTTCGAGGTTCGGCCAGACGTCGAGCAGCGTCTCTTTCCCGGAGATGTCCAATATCCTTTTCATCAATACCAGATTCCATGACGGCACGCCGGCGAAGTTCGTAACATTTTGCCGGATGGTTTTTTCGGCGATACGCTGCACTTTCGTTTCAAAATCGGGACAGAGCGCCACTTCCCGCGACGGTGTCCGTACCCATTCGGCGTAGCGCGGGGAATTTTGAATAAGGATAGCCGAGAGGTCGCCATGGCGAATGTGGCCGTCGGTTTCAGGGCGGTGGCTGCCGCCCAGCGTCAGCGCTTTGCCGTTGAACATCCGCGACGCGGGATAGTGGTTTACATACCACATCAGCACATCGCGTGCGCCCTGGTAATGACACCCGTAGAGCGCTTCGCGGCTCACGGGGATAAACTTGCTTTTGTCGGCTGTTGTGCCGCTCGATTTGGCAAACCACCGCACGGGCGTGTTCCACAGCACCCGCCGTTCGCCCTGCCGCATCCGGTCGATATACGGTTTTAGTCCGTCGTACTCGCGCAGCGGCACGGCTTGCTGGAACTGTTCGACGGTCGAGAACGCCGTAAAATGATGCTCCCGACCGAATGCCGTTTCGCGTCCGGCGCGCAGCAGGGATTCAAAAATCCGCTGCTGGTACAGTCCCGGACGCTGTTTACAATCCTCCTGCCGTCGCAGGCGCGACCGGCTCATTGCACGAATCGCGGCAGTCAATATATTCATAGTAATGTAATTTATATTTTGCCTGCAAAGATACAAATTCAATTACGAATTACGAATTACGAATTACGGAATTACGAATTACGGAATTAATTACGAATTACGTGCGAATGCGGAGCATATTCGCGCGAATGCAGAGCATATTCGCGCGAATGCGGAGCATATTCGCGCGAATACGGAGCATATTCGCGCGAATGCGGAGCATATTCGCGCGAATGCGGAGCATATTCGCGCGAATACGGAGCATATTCGCGCGAATACGGAGCATATTCGCGCGAATACGGAGCATATTCGCGCGAATGCGGAGCATATTCGCCCCCCTTTCGTAATTCGTAATTCGTAATTCGTAATTTAATTCGTATCTTTGTTCCGTTTTTAGTTTATAACTCCGTATTATTTATATGAAATTTGGTGTAGTAATTTTTCCCGGTTCCAATTGCGACCATGATATGATTTACACATTTCGCGACATCCTTCAGCAGGAAGTCGTCGAGCTGTGGCACAAAGACCATGATTTGAAAGATGTGGACGGGATTCTGTTGCCGGGCGGTTTTTCCTATGGCGATTATTTGCGCTGCGGCGCGCTGGCGAAGTTTTCGCCCATTATGCAGGAGGTGGTGGAATTTGCCGGCCACGGCGGCCTTGTGATGGGCGTGTGCAATGGGTTTCAAATCCTGTGCGAAAGCGGCCTGTTGCCGGGCGTGCTGCTCCCCAACAACAACCGGCAGTTTATTTGTAAAAATATTCATCTCTTGCCCGACAGCAAAACCGCTTGCCTGACGCGCTCGCTGAATCATTCGCTGCCGCTGAAAATCCCTATTGCTCATGCCGACGGCCGCTATCATGCCGATGCCGGTACGTTGACCACCCTGCAAAAGAACGATCAGGTGCTGTTCCGCTATTGCGACGAGCACGGCAATGTTTCGGTGGCGGCCAATCCGAACGGCTCTATCAATAATATTGCCGGAATATGCAATGCCGGAAAAAATGTCTTCGGCATGATGCCGCATCCCGAACGCGCCTCCGATATAGAACTGGGCAATACCGACGGCCTGCCGATTTTTAAGTCGCTGTTAAAAATGTTTGTGTAGAAAAGGATGAAAAAAGACACGATAACCATCACTGTCTATTGCGCCGACAGTCCGTCGGAGCTGGAGGCCGTCGATGCGGCGTTGCTGCAGGCCGCGACGCAGGCGATGCAACACGCCTATGCTCCCTACTCGCACTTTCGGGTCGGGGCGGCGGCGCTGCTCGATAACGGCGAAACGGTGTGCGGCAACAATCAGGAAAATGCCGCCTATCCGTCGGGGCTGTGTGCCGAGCGGGTGGCGCTGTTCTACGCCGGCGCCCGGTTCCCCGGGGTGCCGGT
The DNA here is from genome assembly GCA_031270845.1 of Prevotellaceae bacterium. Taxonomy (GTDB): domain Bacteria; phylum Bacteroidota; class Bacteroidia; order Bacteroidales; family UBA932; genus JAIRKX01. Next base: position 11,665 of record JAISXF010000016.1, on the reverse strand, counting down.
ACGTGCGATTGCCATCAGTGCAGGCCTCGACGGCCATGAAAACGCCGAACCCGTGTATCCCTGCGGCAGCTGCCGGCAAGTGCTGCGCGAATGTGAAATGCGTTCGGGCAAGCCGATAAGAATTATCATGGGCAGCGCCCAAAAAGTATGTATCGTAAACGGCATCGAGGCCTTGCTGCCGTTGAGTTTTACCGGCTGATTGCGCCCTTTCATTCTTTTATTCTTTCATCCTTTCATTCATGTATTCTTCCGATATAGCCTGTATGCGCGCCGCGTTGAAGGAAGCGCAGGCGGCGTTCGACAGGGACGAGGTGCCGGTGGGTTGCATCATCACCTGCGGGAACCGCCTCCTCGCCCGTGCGCATAATCTGACCGAATCGCTCAACGACCCCACCGCCCACGCCGAGATGCAGGCCATCACCGCCGCCACCGGTGCGATGGGCGGAAAATACCTTACCGAATGTACGCTCTATGTTACGTTAGAGCCGTGTGCGATGTGCGCCGGCGCGCTCTACTGGGCGCAAATCGGGCGGCTGGTTTTTGGCGCCTCCGACCCGAAGCGGGGTTTTTCATTGCTCTCCGACCGGCTGCTGCACCCTAAAACCATCGTGGAAAAAGGCCTGATGGAAGAAGACTGCGCCCGCTTACTGACTGCTTTTTTTAGCCGAAAACGACGGCTTCGTTAATTACGAATTACGGCATCCGGCTATCGCCGGATGAATTACGAATTACGAATTACGGGAGCTAATTCGTTGTATTTACCGACCAGCCTTTGCCGGTGGCGATGTTTTGGTTGCAGTTGGCGGTGCCGTCGCCGGGGGTACCATAGCCGGAGGAGCCTGCCTTCGGGTTGTCCTTGATATAAATCCATTTTGAACCGGAGTTATTGTGCAGGGTGTAGAATAAAGCATCGAGCTCCGCAGCGGTGAAGAGGTTGGATCGTGCCTCCAGGTTTGTTAGCGCGGTATTAGCGCTTACGTTTAATGAGGGCAATTGATTATTGTTACAGTTCAAAGAAATTAGCGCGGTATTAGCGCTTACGTCTAATGAGGGCAATTGATTATTGTTACAGTTCAAATAGGCCAGCGCGGTATTAGCGCTTACGTTTAATGAGGACAATTGATTATCGTGACAGTACAAAGCAGTTAGCGCGGTACTCTGCGGCAGGGTTAATGAGGACAATTGATTATTGTTACAGTCCAAAGTAGTTAGCGCGGTATTAGCGCTTACGTTTAATGAGGGCAATAAATTATTGTGACAGTACAAAGCAGTTAGCGCGGTATTAGCGCTTACGTTCAATGAGGGCAATTGATTATTGTAACACTGCAATGTCTTTAGCGTGGTAGTCTGCGGCAGGGTCAATGAGAGCAATGAATCATTGTAACAGTACAGGTAAATTAGCTTGTCATTACTGCTTACGTCCAATGAATACAATGGATTACTGTAACAATACAAAGTAGTTAGCGCGGTATTAGCGCTCACGTTTAATGCAGACAATTTATTATTGCCACAGGCCAAAGAAGTTAGCGCGGTATTCGCGCTTACGTCCAATGAGGGCAATTGATTATCGCCACAGGACAAAGAAGTTAGCGCGGTACTCTGCGGCAGGTTCAATTCGGTCAATTTATTATTGCTACAGGACAATTCCCTTAGCGCGGTACAAGGGCTTACGTATAATGCGGTCAATTGATTATTGTAGTGACAATACAAATAATTTAGCGCGGTATTCTGCGTTACGTCCAATGTGGACAATTGATTATTGTTACAACGCAATATCCTTAGTACGGTATTCTGCCTTACGTCCAATGCGGTCAACGAATTGCTGCTACAATTCAATTCTCTTAGTGCCGTATTATTGCTTACGTCCAATGCGGGCAATTGGTTGCTGGAACAATCCAAATACGTTAGCGCGGAACACTGCGTTACGTCCAGCGCCGTTAATTTACTATTGAGAGAACTCAAACGGGTAATTGCCGTGGCCTGCGCAGTAACGGTATAGGGCGGAGTAGTGCCACCGGCGAAGGTGTGCGCTTTACTGCCGTCACCGGTGGTATAGGTGCCTGTATTGTCGCCCCAGTCAATGTACATAATGTCGCCGAAGTTCGCAGTAAAAAACACGTTGCCGGTGTTGTTGGTGGTCATGCTGAAAAGCTCTCCGGTAATGGTAATGACGCCCGTTGCGGTAACCGTACCGCAGGGGCCCACGGCCGTTACGGTATAGGTATGCGTGCCCACCGTGGCCGAAGCGGCTGCCGAACCGAAGATTTCTACTGTCGGGGCATTCCAGGTATAGTTCAGGCCGGCGGGCAGGTCCTCTACGGTAACGGTAGTAACATCGGTAGTCGTGTATTTAATGGTGGCTAACGGCTGGCCTAACGGTATGGTCTGGTCGGCTGCGCCCTCCGTTGTCACTATGGCCATGGTCGGGGCGGGCACGGAGCCTATGGTAGTGCAGATGCTGTCAAGGCAGCCATGCTCGGTGATAACCTTCACACACACGGTAACGCTGCCGCTTTCGGGCATCACGAAGGAGTACGTGTCATCGTCGGTATAGGTGCAGGGCTGTACAAAACTGTAGCAATGGCCGGCGCCGAGAGAGTCATTACCGGTCGTGTACGGATTGCGGATACAGTTCAGGCATTCCTGCGTAAAGCAGTACGAGCCGCCGCCCGAAGCCGTGAGCGTTACCGAGCCGCCGGCACAGGCCGTAGCGGGCGGGTTTACAAACGCCGCCACCGGGCGCGGATGTACGGTTACGGTCGTTGGCGCAGCGGTCGCAGTGCAGCCGGCAATATTCTTTATATGTATAGTATATTCGGTAGTGGTCGTTGGCGAGAAGGTGGCGGCGTTATTGGTTGTCCACGCCTCGCCGTTGAAGCTGTAGGAAGTGGCGCCGGTAGCGGTGGCGGTGAGGGTTATGGTGTCGCCGGCGCAAATGGTATCGGGCGTGGCAATGAAGGAGGTAACGGCCGGCATCGCAGGCGGGATGCCCGGGCAGCCGGTAGCGTCGGTGAGGGCGGTAATACAGCCGCCGGCGTATTGTTTCGTCGCTTCGGTTATCGAAGTATTAATGGTGAATGGCGGAGCGCCGTGCAGGGCGTAGTAGCCGGTGGCTTCGGTGGCGTTCGGCGGGTAGTCGGAGGCGTAGGCGCACCAGCTGAATTTGGCGTCAGCCAAGCCGTCCAGCGCCACCGTTACGGTCGAAGAGAAGGCGGCGGAGGCGTTACCCTGCAAATAAAAGCCGCGATAAGGCAGCGCCACGGGGTACGAGGCCGTGCCGTCGGACACGGACACGACGCTGCTGATTGTCGCCGGCGTCCATGCGCCGGTGGTGCCGTCATCGAATACTTGCAGGTAATCGACGAAGAGCCATACGTTGGAGCGGTGGCGGGGGCCAACGGGCGGGGTTGTCCAATAGACGCGGAAGGTAACGGTGGGCGCCGCGCCATAGCTGGCCGAGAGCTGCTCAACCTGTACCACGCGCGATTGCCCGAAGACCGGAGAGAGGAGCAAACACAGTGCGAAGGATAAAATAATTTTTTTCATGTGTGCGTTTTTAAAATCTGTTAAAAAAAGATGCGCAAAGATAGGTATTTTATTTTTAATTACGAATTACGAATAACGAATAACGAATTACGAATTACGAATTCATCGTTCATCGTTCATCGTTCATCGTTCGTAATTCGTAATGCGTAATTCGTAATTAAAAAATACCTACCTTTGCGGGGATTTTAGAAAAATACTTCAATGAACGAACCCGTAACGGAAAAGAAAATCACCGGACGCATCGCCCAGATTATAGGCCCGGTGATAGATATTAGTTTTGATGCAGGCAAGGCCGACACGTCGTTTTCGCTGCCTGCCATTCACGATGCGGTGGAAATCCGCCGCCCCGACGGTCGGATACTGATTAGCGAAATCCAGCAGCATATCGGCGAAAACGCCGTGCGCGCCGTGGCGATGGACTCGACCGACGGCCTCCGGCGAGGCCTTGATGCCGTGTCCTATTACGCGCCGATAAAAATGCCGGCGGGCGACCAAATCAAAGGCCGCCTGATGAATGTCGTCGGCGAAGCCATCGACGGGATGCGGCCACTCGAAGGGCGAGGCGCCCAGCCCATTCACCGCGAACCGCCGAAATTCGAGGAACTCTCGACCATGCAGGAAGTGCTTTTTACCGGCATTAAGGTCATCGACCTGCTCGAGCCGTATTCCAAAGGCGGGAAAATAGGGCTCTTTGGCGGCGCCGGCGTCGGCAAAACGGTGCTTATCATGGAGCTGATAAATAATATCGCGAAGCGGCATCATGGCTATTCGGTCTTTGCCGGCGTGGGCGAACGGACACGCGAAGGCAACGAACTGCTGCGCGAAATGCTCGAATCGGGCGTTATCCGCTACGGCGAGGCGTTTAAAAAAAGCATGGAAGAAGGCCATTGGGATTTGTCGAAAATCGATTACGACGAGTTATCCAAATCGCAGGCGACGCTTGTCTTCGGGCAGATGAACGAGCCGCCCGGCGCCCGCGCATCCGTTGCCCTGTCGGGGCTGACGGTAGCCGAATCGTTTCGTGATTCAGGCTCGGGTTCGCGCGACATCCTGTTTTTTATAGATAATATCTTCCGCTTCACGCAAGCCGGAAGCGAAGTATCGGCGCTGCTGGGACGGATGCCTTCGGCGGTGGGCTACCAGCCCACGCTGGCCTCGGAAATGGGAACGATGCAGGAGCGCATCACGTCAACCAAAAGCGGCTCGATTACCTCGGTGCAGGCCGTTTATGTACCGGCCGACGACCTGACCGACCCCGCCCCCGCGACGACATTCTCGCATTTGGATGCCAAGACCGTCCTGAGCCGCAAGATTGCGGAGCTGGGCATCTTCCCCGCCGTCGATCCGCTCGACTCCACCTCGCGCATCCTCGACCCCAATATCGTGGGCGACGACCACTATAATACCGCCCAGCGCGTAATCCGCATTCTGCAACGCAACAAGGAGCTGCAGGATATTATTTCCATCCTTGGGATGGAAGAGCTTTCGGACGAAGATAAAACGCTGGTCAATCGGGCGCGGCGCGTGCAGCGCTTCCTCTCGCAACCCTTTGCGATGGCGGCGCAGTTCACGGGCGTGCCGGGCGTGATGGTCTCTCTTGATGATACGATTAAGGGCTTTAAGAAAATCCTCGACGGCGAAGCAGACCACCTCCCCGAACAGGCCTTCCTCAACGTCGGCACCATCGAAGAAGCCTTCGACAAGGGCGAACGGATATTGAAGCAACTTTAACCCTCCCGCAGGTACCGGCTATGGCAGATAAAATATATATACAGGTGGTATCGCCGAAAGCAACGCTCTACGAAGGCGAGCTGCTGTATGCCGTTTTCCCCGGTCATGCGGGCGAATTTGCGGTATATCCCGCACACGCGCCTATTATTTCGGCGCTCACGGCGGGCGTTATCAAATGCGTCATCGCCGAAGGGAAGGAAGAAACCCTGCCCATCAACGGCGGCTTCGCCGAAGTAAATAACGACCGGATTACGGTATGCGTGGAGTAATTTATAATTCCCAAAAAAACAACTATCTTTGCGTTTTAAAATAAAAATGATATGGACATCTGGTGGAATTCTCTCGATTTATTTCTGAAAATAATGTGGGGCATCGCCCTTGTAACAAGCATTATTTTCATCATTCAAATGATAATGACCTTTGCAGGCATGGACGCCGACGGCGATATTGCCGGCGATGCCGACGGTCATGGCGACGCCGGCAGCGCGCCGTTTCAGCTCTTTACCTTTCGTAACTTCATTAACTTCTTCCTCGGCTTCGCGTGGACGGGCATCGCATTCTACCCCACTATCGGGAACAGGATGCTGCTGGCGCTGCTGGCGGCCCTTATGGGGCTGCTGCTTGTTGCCCTTGTGATGGGGCTTTTTTACGCCATGAGCCGCACGGTGCAGAGCGGAAATATCGACATCCGCGAAGCCGCAGGGCTGACGGCCACCGTCTATATCCCGATAGCCGCCCGCCGCGCCCGCGCAGGGAAGGTACAGCTCAGCATCCGGCAGACCGTCCGTGAATATGACGCCATGACCGACGGCGAGAGCATCGCCACCGGCCGTCAGGTACGCATCGTTGAGGTCATGGACGGCCATATCCTTTTAGTAGAAGAAATATAATACCGTTCAGTATATAATCATTTTATTCAATCACTTTAAAACAGCATTATCATGGACATGCTTCTCCTCATTATCGTTTTTGCGGTCGTACTGTTTATCACCTTCGCCGCTATTTTATCACGCTACAAACGCTGCCCCTCCGACCGCATATTAGTCGTCTATGGACGCACAGGCCGGAACAAGGACGGCGGAGCCAACTCCGCCAAATGTATTCACGGCGGTGCGGCCTTTATCTGGCCGGTGTTTCAGAGTTATTCGTTTTTGAACCTGACGCCGATACCTATCGAATGCAACCTCACGAACGCGCTCAGCAAACAGAATATCCGCGTCGATGTGCCCTGCCGTTTCACCGTCGGCATTTCGACTGACCCGGAGAATATGACCAACGCCGCCGAGCGCCTGCTGGGGCTTTCGCCGAAGAACATCCAGGACCTGGCGACCGATATTCTCTTCGGGCAGCTGCGTCTGGTGATTGCGACGATGGACATCGAAGAAATTAATGCCGACCGCGATAAGTTCCTCATCAACGTCAGTCAGAATGTCGAACTGGAACTGCGGAAAATAGGGCTGAAACTGATTAATGTCAATGTTACCGACATCCGCGACGAGTCGGGCTATATCGAAGCGCTGGGCAAGGAAGCCGCCGCAAAAGCCATCAACGAAGCGAAAAAAAGCGTAGCCGAACAGAACCGCTTCGGCGAAATCGGAAAAGCCGAAGCCGACCGGGACAAGGACATCCGCATCGCCGAAACCGAGCGCGACACCCGCGTCCGTACCGCCGACGCCAACGCCACCGCCGTGCAGGGTGAAAACATCGCCCGCGTAGCTATCGCCAACTCCGAAGCCGACCGCCGCGAGCGGGAAGCCGAAGCCATGCGCAGAGCCATTGCCGCCGAAAAAGTACAGAGCGCCAAAGCCCTCGAAGAAGCCTACGCCGCCGAACAGCTGGCCGAAACCGTCCGCGCCGAACGCGAACGCGCCTCGCAGCAGGCAAATATCATTGTCCCCGCCGAAATCGACAAGCAGCGCGTTATCATCGACGCCGAAGCCGAGGCCGAACAGCTGCGCCGCAAAGCCAAAGGCGAAGCCGATGCCATATTTGCCAAAATGGAGGCCCAGGCCAAAGGGATTAATGAAATCCTCAGCAAACAGGCCGACGGCTTTGGGCAAATCGTCAAAGCCGCCAACAACGATGCCCAGAAGGCTGTCCTGCTTATGATTTCCGATAAGCTGCCCGAGCTGGTACGCACGCAGGTCGAAGCTATCAAACATATTAAAATCGACAAAATCACCGTCTGGGACGGCCAGAACCAGTCCGCCGGCGGCAAAACAGCCACCGCCAACTTCCTGTCGGGGCTCATGCAGTCTGTTCCCCCGCTCAACGACCTGTTCAACATGGCCGGCATGGAACTGCCGAAATATCTGGGCAACGAACAGCCCGTTACGGATTAGGCATTGCCTGCGAAAAAGGGGTAGCTTTTTGAGAGCAGGCGGTATGATTTGTGTGATTTTTTTGCTATGATTTCCTGCGGGATACGTTTCAAATTCCGGATGATAATAAATTATTTGTTTGTTTCTAAAAATAGTTTTACCTTTGTCGCGCCATTGTGGAAAGATTTGCGCTGCTTGCAACCACTGAAAAAAATGCTAAAAAGATCTCGGAGCCCGTCGGTTCCCTTTTTCCAACGTTATTTTCAGGGTTTTTTCAGGCATCGCATCAGGAAGCGATGGGAATTATTTATTAATTAAAAAAAATAACAGTATGAGGAATACTCTTTTTACTTCCGAAGCGGTGTCCGAAGGGCACCCCGACAAAGTAGCCGACCAGATTTCGGACGCTATTTTGGATGAATTTTTACGTCAAGACCCCGAATCGAAGGTGGCCTGCGAGACGTTTGTAACAACCGGCCTCACCGTCGTGGGAGGCGAAGTACGCACGCGCGGATATGTCGATGTGCAGGAAGTCGCCCGCCGGGTCATTAACCGTATCGGCTACAACAAAGCCGAGTATAAATTCGACGGCGACTCGTGCGGCGTGCTCTCGGCGCTGCATGAACAGTCGCCCGACATCAACCAGGGCGTCGTCCGAAGCAACCCCGACGACCAGGGCGCCGGCGACCAGGGCATGGTCTTCGGCTACGCCACTAACGAAACGGACGAATTGATGCCGCTGCCGTTAGTGCTGTCGCAGATAACGCTGCAGGAACTGGCCGCTGTCCGTCGCGAAGGACTGACGATGACCTACCTGCGCCCCGACGCCAAGTCGCAGTTTACGGTCGAGTACAGTCCCGACAGGCAGCCGGTGCGCGTACACACGATTGTTGTTTCGACACAGCATGACGATTTTGATACCGAAAAGAAAATGCAGAGCATCATCCGTAACGATGTCCGCGATATTCTGCTGCCGCGCGTGCTCAAACGCCTGCCGGTGCGGCTGCATTCGCTCTTCGACAATGACTATATCCTGCATGTGAACCCGACGGGCAAGTTTGTCGTCGGCGGGCCGCACGGCGATACCGGCCTCACGGGGCGCAAGATTATTGTCGATACCTACGGCGGTCGCGGCGCACACGGCGGCGGGGCGTTTTCGGGGAAAGACGCCAGCAAGGTCGATCGCTCCGCGGCATACGCGGCGCGGCATATTGCCAAAAATCTGGTCGCCGCCGGCGTCGCCGACGAAGTGCTCGTGCAGGTAGCCTACGCCATTGGCATTGCCCGCCCGGTGAGTATTTTTGTCGATACCTGCGGCTCCTCGAAAGTCGCTTACAGCGATGCCGAGCTGGGCGAAAAAGTCGCGCAGCTGTTCGACCTGCGCCCGGCGAAGATTATCGAACGCTTCGGGCTGAAATACCCCATCTTTGAACGCACCGCCGCCTACGGACACTTTGGCCGCGACTATGTGAAAGAACCCGTAACGCTGTATTACAACAACGGGAAAACGACCCGGGAAGTGGAATTTTTTGCATGGGAAAAACTGGATTTCGTACCGGCCATTAAACAGGCGTTCGGGATGGATTAATTTTTATGATTATCTTTGTCGCAGATTAATCATAAGAATGATTCCGGAATGAAACAAATACGCTTTTTTTTACTGTTGCTGTTCGTCGCCGCGAGCGCAGGCTCGTGCGTGTCGAACAGGCAATATAAATCGTTGAAGAACGATTATAGTCGGTTGCTCAACGACCGCAGTGCGCTCAACGACCGCGTCAATGCACTGTCCTCCGAAAACAGTGCATTGACGCGCCGCCTGCAGGAGCTGGAAAATATGTCGGAGAGCTATCGAACGCTCACCGCCGAACACGCATCGCTGCAACAGCAGTTCGGCGAACTGCAGACGTTGATGGAAAGCTACCGCCGCGACCGCGACCGCGAGATGGGCAGCCTCAACGTACAGCTGCAGCACGACCGCGACGCCCTGCAAACCAAAGAAGACGAGCTGGCCGAACGCAGCCGCCAGCTCGAGCAAATGCAGCGCGAGCTGGCCGAACGAAGCCTTGCCGTAGAGCAAATGCAGCGCGAACTGGAACAGCACCACCGGCGGATGGCCGAGCTGGAAGCCATCCTGGGCAAGAAAGACTCGGTCGTCAATGCCCTGCGCCACCGGGTATCCGATGCGCTGCTGGGCTTTGAAGGAAAGGGATTGACCGTCCACATCAAGAACGGCAAGGTCTATGTATCGATGGACGATAAGCTGCTGTTCAAATCGGGCAGCTACAGTATCGAGCCGAAAGGCGCCGAAGCCATCCGGGAGCTGGCGAAAGTGCTGGCGCAAAACCCGGACATCAACGTCGTCATCGAAGGCCATACCGACGATGTCGTTTACCGCTCCAGCGGCGAGCTGAAAGATAACTGGGACCTGAGCGTCAAACGCGCCACCACCGTTGTCCGCGCCCTGCTGGAAAACACCGCCATCGACCCGGTACGTATCACCGCCGCCGGACGGAGCGAGTACGTCCCGCTGGAAACAGCCAAAACAGCCGACGCCCGCCAGAAAAACCGCCGCACCGAAATTATCCTGACCCCAAAACTCGACGAACTGTTAGAAATATTAGCCTATTGATACCCGATGGACTCCCCCTTTATTTTTTCCCGAGAAGTAGTGAACGACGCCTTTGCAGGCCGCCGCGAAGAACTTTCATGGCTCACCTCCAACCTGTCGAACAGAGAAAACACCGTACTGATAGCCCCTGCGGGCTACGGCAAGAAATCGCTGGTGCGGAATGCCTTTATCCAGGCGAAAAAACAAACGGAATTTAAACTCTGCACCTGCCATTTGTTTAATGTCCGCGACGAATACGCCTTCTACACCTCCCTCACACACGAACTGCTGAGCGCCGCCTGCGCCACCGCCGACGAGTGGACGGCCGTTGCCGACCAGCTGCTGCCCCTTTCGCAGCCGCAGGTAACGGTCAACGAACGGAAATCGAATACAATCCAAATCCTCTTCGACAGACAGCGCCTGCTGCAACACGCCAACGAAACGTTGCTGCTGCCCGAACGGCTGGCCGAGCGGCAAAACACGCCCTTTATTGTCTGGATAAACGATTTCCAGCAAATAGCCGACTTCGACAACGCCGCCGATTTCCAAAAACGCCTGCTCGCGCAATGGAAACACCACCACCGGGCAGGCTATGTGCTGTGCGGAGATAAAGTCAATGCCATGAACCGGCTTTTCGCCGAAGGGCGCCCCTTCTACAACTTTGCCGAACAGATTCCGCTCGAGCCGGTAGAAGAGAAGCCGTTTGTTGAATATATTATCCGGTCGTTCTCGAAAAGCGGACGGGTTATTGCGCGCGAATTTGCCGAAACCATCTGGCGGACAACCCGCGGATACCCTTTCTACACCCAGCAGTTTGCGCACCTGTGCTGGGTGAATACGCAGGGATTTGTGAACGACAGCATGATGGACGGCGCGACAACCGACTTAATCAACCACAACGACCGGTTTTTCCGCTCGCTGGTCGATACCCTCACCACTCCGCAAATCAATTACCTGCGCGCTATTATCGACGGCATCGACCGCTTCAGTGCGGCGGAAGTAATTCTCCGGTACGGGCTTAATTCGTCGGCTAATATTACGCGGGTGCGCGGGGCGCTGGAGAACAAGGAGGTCATCCACTGCGTGCGCAACAAACCCCGCTTCATCGACCCGGTTTTTGAACTTTGGATGAAAAAACGGTATTTTGATGCCGAATAATCTTTTTTAATTACGAATTACGAATTACGAATTACGTTTTTTTAATTACGAATTACGGAGTACCTGCGTAATTTGTAATTCGTAATTCGTAATTCGTAATTCAAAAACCGTGCGAGAAAACCAACAACACAGTGTCATTGGTTCCCCGCACCGTGCGGGAGAGCAACAACACAGTGTCATTGGTTCCCCGCACCGTGCGGGAGAGCAACAACACAGTGTCATTGGTTCCCCGCACCGTGCGGGAGAGCAACAACACAGTGTCATTGGTTCCCCGCACGGTGCGGGAGAGCAACAACACAGT
>JAISXF010000065.1 GCA_031270845.1 Prevotellaceae bacterium | reverse complement strand
CCGACAGGTCGTCGGGAGTTCCCGACAAGTCGTCGGGGCTTCCCGAAAAGATTTCGGGAGCTCCCGACAAGTCGTCGGGAGCTCCCGACAAGTCGTCGGGAGTTCCCGACAAGTCGTCGGGGCTTCCCGAAAAGATTTCGGGAGCTCCCGACAAGTCGTCGGGAGCTCCCGACAAGTCGTCGGGGCTTCCCGAAAAGATTTCGGGAGCTCCCGAAAAGATTTCGGGAGCTCCCGAAAAGATTTCGGGGCTTCCCGAAAAGATTTCGGGAGCTCCCGAAAAACGGGAAGCCGCCTGTACCAACGGATATAAAAACCCGCCGTAATTTGCCGTAAGGCAAAACAAACTAAAATCAGGCACTGAAGAAAACGGCGGGGTAGGGGAGGGGTGAAACACAGACACGGAAAATGTAGCGGGAACCGCAACCATTCCAGCACTCAAATAACCACTATGGGAGGTGTCTGTCATATCATTTTTCCTAAAAAAAATCTTTAGAGCCGCAAAGATAAAATCTTTTTTTCAATCCTCCAAATTTTTTCCAAACTTTTTTTGCAGTTTATATTTATTTCCTAAATTTGTGCTGCGAAACGCGGAGGTGTTTCGTATTTTAAATTTTAACAGGTATATTTTTTATGAAAAGAGAAATTAAGTTCAGTCTTCTGTATCGCGACATGTGGCAGTCGTCGGGCAAGTACGTGCCGCGTGTCGATCAATTAAAACAAATAGCGCCGGTGATTATTGATATGGGCTGCTTTGCGCGCGTCGAAACCAATGGCGGCGCGTTCGAGCAGGTTAATCTGCTCTTCGGCGAAAACCCGAATGCGGCGGTGCGCGCCTGGACGGCGCCGTTTAACCGTGCCGGTATTGAAACCCACATGCTCGAACGCGCGCTCAATGCGCTCCGCATGAACCCCGTGCCGGCCGACGTGCGCCGGCTGATGTTCAAAGTCAAAAAAGCGCAGGGGACGGACATCGCCCGCTCGTTCTGCGGCCTCAATGACCCGCGCAACCTGCAGCCGTCGATTGCCTATGCCAAAGCCGCCGGCATGATTGCGCAGGCGGCGATGAGTATCACTTACGGGCAGGTGTTTACGGTCGATTATTATGCCGGCCTTGCCGATAAGCTGGCCGATTTTGGCGCCGATGAAATTTGTCTTAAAGATATGGCCGGTATTGGCCGTCCGGCGTTTTTGGGGAAAATCGTTAAAACAATTAAAGACCGGCATCCGAAGTTAGTCGTACAGTATCACGGGCATTCGGGTCCGGGGTTCTCGGTGGCGTCGATGCTCGAAGTGGCGCGTGCGGGAGCCGATTATATCGACGTGGCGATGGAGCCGCTTTCGTGGGGGACGTCGCATCCCGACGTGATTACGATTCAGGCCATGCTGCGCGACGACGGCTTCCTTGTCCCCGACATCAACATGAAGGCCTACATGGAAGCGCGCCGGCTGACGCAATCGTTTATTGATGATTTTCTGGGGTTCTTTATTGACCCCTCGAACAAGCACATGTCGTCGCTGTTAGTGGGCTGCGGCCTGCCGGGCGGCATGATGGGCTCGATGATGGCCGACCTGCGCGGGATGCACAGCGCGATTAATGCGGCGCTGCGGCAGAATAATAAGCGGGAAGTGTCGTTGAATGACCTGGTGGTGCAGCTGTTTCAGGAGGTCGAGTACGTGTGGCCGAAGTTAGGCTGTCCGCCGCTGGTAACGCCCTTCAGTCAGTATGTGAAAAACATTGCGCTGATGAACATTCTTTATATGGCGCAGGGAAAACCCCGCTTTGCGGCGATTGATAAGGACAGCTGGAATATGATTTTGGGAAAGATGGGACGGCTGCCCGGCGAGTTGTCGCCGGAGATTGTCGCATTAGCTAAAGCAAATAACATGGAATTTTATACCGGCGACCCGCAGGCGCCCTATCCCGATGCGCTGGACGAATACCGGAAGGAAATGCAGGAAAACGGCTGGAGCCCCGGAAAAGACGACGAGGAGCTCTTTGAACTGGCGATGCACGACCGGCAGTACCGCGACTATAAATCGGGCGTAGCCAAAGAACGTTTTACCAAAGAGCTTGAGCAGGCGCGCGAAAAGGCCGGAGCGCCGATAGTGGTGGTTCGGCCTGTGGTTGAGATGCCGGCGTTTGATGCGGCTGCCGTCCGTGAACGGTACCCCACGGCGTGGCCGGTGCAGGCGCCGGCGAAGGGGCAAGTAATCTGGCAATACGACCTTGCCGATGTATCGACCGCCCCCGTTATCGGCACGGCCTTTAAGAAAGGCGCGCCGGTGTGTTACGTGCAGACTTACTACGGCCTCGAACCGGCGCCGGCGATGGCCGACGGGCAGCTTGTGCAGGTCGAAACCCGGCAGGGCGATGTGGTGGAGAAGAATCAGATTATAGCGTTTCTTAAAACGGAAGAATGAATCAGTTAAATTAAAAATATAATAAAAATGAAAACAAGTACTTTTTTTGTATGGCTTGGTGCCGGCCTGCTGCTGTTTGCCGGCTGTCTGGGCGAATATAATCCGCCGGAAATAAAACGCACTGATGTGATAGTGCTAATCAATGAAGGCTCGGCGACGGAAGCCGGCTCGGTACGGCTGTATATTGAAAATCAGGCGACGCTCAACGAGCCTTTATCCGACCTTACGGGCAATGTCCGGGCGGTCTCGATGTTTGAGCAGTGCCTCTGGGTGACAACTAACAATCCCGACGCGGTACATATCGTTGATATGGAGTACGGGCGGCGCTCGGAGCTGCCTGCGACCGAACTGCAAACGCCGCGCTACACGAATTATTACGGAAGCAAACTGTTGGTCAGTAACTGGGGGGACTCGGTTACGGCGGCCGGCGAGCATCCGGAATCCTTCGTCGCGGTGTACAGCTTAAGCGATTATTCCCGCCCGCCCACCATCCTGCCCTGCGGCTCGGATGCCGAGGCGATGATGGTGAATGCCACGACCGGAAGGCTGTTCGTGGCGACGAAACAGGGGGTCGCCGTGTTCGACCTGACCAAATCGACCATGCCCCGCGATGCGCTTATCGTCTCTACGCAGTTTCACGGCAACGCCAAGCAGTTTGTCGCCGACTCGACGGGCACCGTATGGGTATCCTATACCGATGGCGGTATCATGGGCTTCGACCCGACAACCTTCGCCGTTACCGCCGAATACCCTGTCCCGATTGATACCGCTACCGGCGCCATCGCCATTGATGGGGACTGGATTCGCGTGCTCAGCTACAGCCCGTCGCCGGCGGTTATCTACGCTACCGACCTCACTACCGGCGTCACGGAAGAGCGGGTGCGCAACAGCGCATATCATTTCACCAGCATCGGCGTATGCCCCGCGTCGGGCAATATCTACTCGTCGGATACAAAGTCCGATGACAAAAGCACGCTGCTCATTTTCGATAAGACCGGCAGGAAACAGGCCGAATACGCCGATGTCGGCATCCGCACGAAAGGCTATATCTATTTTTATGCAGAGTCCTATTGACCCTTCCGGGATATGAGCGGAGGAAACGGAAGCTCCGCATGTTGCTTTAAAAAAACAAACGCGGCCGGTAGGGATACCGGCCGCGTTTTGATTTGGTTAGCGTTTTACGCAACGCAACGAACTCGCAATGTATTTATCTCCCATTCCAAACCAGGACATCGGGGGACATATTAAAAAATAAGTGGCTGTTTCGGGAAACGAGACACCGCTTTTTGTAAGAGGCCCGGCAAAAGTAAGATAAAGATACGCCGTAGCCCCATAACCGGACAGGTCGGTATTCTCCGTGCCGGCATAATAATACCCGTACCAGACGCCGTCGGAATCTTGATTAATCATTTCCCCTGTGCTCGGGTCAATGTAGCCCGCAGCGGGCAAGAATATACATCCTTGCGGATTGGCGGCGGTAGCATTGGCCGCATTCGCGCCAAACCAAAGCCCGTCGACGCCGTAATTGCCGCCGGCGGCGCTGGAACGCCAACTGAAAATCATATTATGATCGCCCGTTAGGGTTAAGATTTCCGGCTCGGTGGGCAGCCGCCAGCCGGCCGGACACGGGTCGGTTGCCGACTCGCTCCAGGCCCCGGCCGCAGGAGTATAGGCCGCATTGACGCCCGCCTCGTTACGCCCGTACTGATAATATTGCCCCGCTTCTCCGGGCGAATTTGTAAAATAACCGGCCCCGTTTACATTGCGCGTCGCCCAGGTAATACCTGCAATGGTTACCCCTGTTTCCCCGTCGTTTACCGACACCTGTGCGAGGGCTATTTCCCGGTCTAACGTACCGTCGGGAACATTCGTCGCCCGCACCGTAACCGTAACCGACCGTGCGCCGGCCGGATTTTTGGCAATATTTATATCAAATGACCCGTTGCCTTCGCCCGTAGCGCCCGTTATCGTGCACCAGTCATGCTCCGACGCCTCATCGACTTCGGCTACCCAGGCCGTATTACCTGTAACAACAATGGAATAATGACTACCATCGTTGGCCGGCACATTTGCAATATTTGTCTCGGATACCGATAACGCAGGCGTCTCTGCGGTGGTGAAACTGCTTGTCGCCCATTCGCTGTAGCGATCGCCATTTTTGGCACGTACCTGCCACGTATAGGCCGTATTGGGAGTGAGTTCCGAAGCCGTATATGCGGCGCCGGTAACCGGATGGGTAGCGTCGCCTATCTTTACCTCAACCGCCGGCTCGGCGCTTGTCCACGAAAGCACGGCGCCGGTAGGCGTAATATCTGAAGCCGTTAGGTTAGAAGGAGTGGCAACGGGTGTCTCTCCATCGTCGTTCTTATCGCATGAGGCGATAAAAGTCAGTCCGCATACTGCGAACGCAAGAATCCAAATTTTTTGTTTTTTCATACTGATTTTTTTTAAATGAATTTTGATTTGATTTGTTTATTGTACTGTTTATTTAGTTGCATTTTAAACGAATGATACGTAAAGGCAATGCCTGTTACGCCGGATAGAGGCCGTCGTGGCCTTAAGGATGCTAAAAACGGGGGGGCTGGTAGCATATTAGATACTAAAAAATGCGCGGGAACCGCGGGGGTTCCTGCGCTCGGGGAAATGATTCCCGAATGGTTCAGTGTATGACTTTTTGTAACTATGTTTGCAAAGGTACTCTTTTTTTTGAATATAAAAAATAAAAAACAGTATCCGAACATAGATTTGCAGGACTGATATAATGTGCCATTAAAACAAACGCGGCCGGTATTGCTACCGGCCGCGTTTTGATTTATGATGCCCGATTCTATTCTTCGTCTTTGCTGAACACGTCGTTCGGTTTTAGTTCCTTAAAGGTGCCATATTGCGACAGGGATTTGATGTCGATACGCCTTTTGGGGCCTACGATCATGAGCGCTTTCGGTTGGGTTCTGACAAAGTCGTTGCCGAATTTTACGATGTCGTCAAATTGCAGGGCCTGGTAAGCCGGCAGGAGGGTTTTCAGGGGGTCGTCGGAATAGCCGATCCGCTGCCAGTTTTCGACGGTTTGCGGGAGGCTGCGGAAGTCGGGCCGGAACGAAGCCGACAGCTCCAGATAGGCTTTCAGGCCGTCCATCCGTTCGGGTTTTTGCGGCATGTTGTTGATTAATCCCATAAACACATCGAGCGCAGTATTGGCCTTGTCGGCCTGCGTTTGGATAAAGCCGGAGAACCAGGCCGGTTTGCCGGGCATGCCGGGAGTCTGATAGGCTGCGCCCGAACCGTAGGCGAGCGAGCGAAATTCGCGAATTTCCTGGAACATGAGCGCATTCATGCCGCCGCCAAAGTAATTGTTGAAGGCCGTGATTTTCGGTAATTCGGCCAGCGAGAAAGTCTGCCCGTTGGCAAACAGACCGATTTGCGCCTGCAACGACGACTGGTTGATGAAATACACCGTATTGGCCGCCACCGTTTGCTTTTCGCGTTCCTGATAGCCTTTGCCGGCCTTCGGAGTGGCGGCGAATTTGATGGTTCCTTCAAGCGTCGTCTTAATTTCATTCGCCGGACGGGCGCCGGAGTAGAAAATCGTCGCCTTGTATTCCGTCGCCAGCTTAAAGGCCGTTACCAGCTCGTTGGCTTTAACGCCCATGAGGTCTTTAATGGAGAGGCGGTCGAGGTAGTCCGATTTAGCTCCGTAAAGCACATAGCTTTCCAACGCATCGGCAACAATTTCCGGCTCGTCGCGTTCCTGCTGCCGGCTGTAGCGTTCGCTTTGCGCCAGACGCGACATCTGGGTCTTCTGCAGGTTGGTTTCGTTGATAAACAGATTCAGATACGTCAATGCCTGCCGCAGGTTCTGTTCCGGGCCGCTCAGAGACACCGTAACGTAGTTCTTGCTTGCGCCGACACTGTACGAGCAGTTCAGGCGGGCAAACTGGCCTTTAAGCCCTTTGGCGTCGCGGGCAGCGGCTCCGGCATAGTTGAGCAGGTAAGCGTATTCCAATTCCTTTATCGTATTTTGCCCCACTTCGTAGCGGATGGTGAGGGAGAAAATATCATTCACCGGGTTTTTGGAATAATACAGCGTGTTGCCATTGGTCATGGCCACTTTTTGTACATCGGTTTCCAGATTGATGTAGTTGTATTGCTGTGCCGGTGTTTGAATGGCGTCGATGGCTTTCGCAAAGGCCGATTTGGTGTCGGCATTCGGGAATACCAGCGGCTTGTATTCCGGCTTGTCAATTTCGCTGCTCTTGATGCTCCCCGGTTTGATAAAGACCGTCAGGTAGTCTTTACCGAAATATTTTTTAGCGACCCGAAGGACATCTTCTTTCGTAATCTTTTTAATAATCGCCTCGTAGTTGATGTATTGCGAGAGATCCTGCCCGTAGGCAAAATAGATACCCAGCGTTTGCGCCCGACCTGACGTCGATTCCTGCAGCCGCTGGTAGCCGGTGATGAGCGCCTGCTTGGCCGACTCAAGCTGCCAGTCGCCAAAGTCGCCTTCTTTCAGGGCTTCGATTTCGTCAAGGATCATCTCTTCCGTTTGCGGGAACGATTTAATCCGCGCCCGCTCCATTTCACGCATCACACTGCGGTACTCTTCCATCGTCGAGATATTTTCGACAGAAGGGCCTTCATAAAATTCCTGCGGATTGGGGACAGCCTGAAACATAAAGACACCGCCGTGTTTCATGGCCTCATTGCCGCCGCCGGCATAGAGTATTTTATTATCAAACACGAGCTGGTCGATAAGCCCCGACTGCCCATTGCTCAACAGCGCCCCGCAGACATCAAGTATCACATCGTCGTCGCTGCGTACCGGCGCCGTACGGAAGCCAAGGAAGATGGCATCGTTCGGCCCCATTTTCAGTTCAAGGAGTTCGCGTCCCTTAAACGGCGCTTCCTCTTCAAAGTTCGCGACGGGCGCCGGAGCGGCTGTCCACTGCCCGAATGTCTGTTCGATTTGCGCTTTCGCCTTCGCCGTGTCGAAATCGCCGACCAGCGTCAGCGCCATATTGCCCGGCACGTAATAGGTCTTAAAGAATTTCTGCAGCTGCGTGAGCGACGGGTTCTTCAGATGTTCCGGCAGCCCAAGAACCGACCGGCTGTAAGGCGTTTTCTTAAACAGGTTACGCATGATTTCTTCCGTAATCCACCGGTCGGGGCGGTCGTAATTCATATTGTATTCTTCATACACCGTTTCCAGTTCGGCCTGGAAACTGCGGAACACCGGCTCCCGGAAAATATGGCTGTACAGGGTGAGCCACCGTTCGAGCTGGCTGGAAGGAATCATACTGAAATACGCCGTGATGTCATAACTTGTAAAGGCGTTCAGCCCGACACCGCCCATCTGGCTAACTATCCGCGAGAGTTCGTTCGGCACCACATACTTCGCTGCTTCCAGCGAGGCGTCGTTAATTTGTTTCTGGATAGCTTCGCGCTGCTTTTTGTCCTTCGTTTTACCAAGCTGGTCGTACAGTTCGATAATTTTTTCATAGTGCGGCTTCTCTTTTTCCCAATCGACGGTTCCGAGCTGCGTCGTGCCTTTGAAAAGCATGTGTTCGAGGTAGTGCGCGAGTCCGGTGGCCGTCGGGTCTTCGTTGACGCTACCGGCGCGGGTTGATATGAAGCCCATCACTTCGGGGCGGCGATGGTCTTCCTGAAGAATAACGGTAAAGCCGTTTGGAAGCTGATACACTTCTATCGGCGACTGTGTTTGGGCTACTGCCCCAATGGACGCCACGCCGAACAGCAGCAACAGCATCCTCGTTTTACATAATCTAAATCGATTCATAATACAAATGGTTTTTTAATAAAATTTAAAATTTTTCGCCAAAGGTAGGAATTAATTACGAATTACGAATTATGAATTACGAATTACGAATTTAATTACGAATTTAATTACGAATTATACGAAAAAGACAATAGACAGAAGACAGAAGACAGACAATAGACAGAAGACAGACAATAGACAAAAAAAACAGCAAGGGCGAACACACCGGTTCGCCCCTGCAGTCGTAATTCGTAATTCGTAATTCGTAATTAAAAAAACGTAATTCGTAATTCGTAATTCGTAATTAAAATTAAGGAGTGTGTGGTCCGGCGGCTACGAGGGCTTTTCCGGTGTCGTTGCCGGTGAATTTTGCAAAATTCTTACGGAAGCGGCCGGCGAGGTCGAGGGCTTTTTCCGTCCATTGCGCCGCGTCGGAGTACGTGTCACGCGGGTCTAATATGGCCGCATCAACGCCCGGCAGAGCCGTCGGCACTTCCAGCCCGAAGAAGGGGATGGTCTTTGTCGGGGCTTTGTCGATAGCGCCATTGAGGATGGCGTCGATAATGCCGCGCGTATCCTTGATGGAGATGCGCTTGCCGCTGCCGTTCCATCCGGTATTAACCAGATAGGCTTTGGCGCCCGATTGTTTCATGCGTTTGACTAATTCTTCGCCGTACTTCGTGGGATGCAGCGAGAGGAAGGCGGCGCCGAAGCAGGCCGAGAACGTCGGCGTGGGTTCGGTGATACCGCGTTCGGTGCCGGCTAATTTCGCCGTAAAGCCCGACAGGAAATAATACTGTGTCTGCTCCGGCGTCAGTATCGACACGGGCGGCAGGACGCCGAAGGCATCGGCCGAGAGGAAGATGACCTTTTCGGCGGGGCCGGCTTTCGACACCGGTTTGACGATATTTTGGATATGATAAATCGGATACGACACGCGGGTGTTCTCGGTAACCGATTTGTCATTAAAATCAATCTTCCCGCCGGCATCGACGGTTACGTTTTCGAGCAGCGCGTCGCGACGGATGGCGCTGAAGATATCCGGCTCTGCCTCGCGGCTCAGGTTAATCACTTTGGCGTAGCAGCCGCCTTCAAAGTTAAACACGCCGTCGTCGTCCCAGCCGTGCTCGTCGTCGCCGATGAGCAGGCGTTTGGGGTCGGTCGAGAGGGTGGTTTTGCCCGTACCCGAAAGGCCGAAGAAGATAGCGGTGTTCTTGCCTTCCATGTCGGTATTGGCCGAGCAGTGCATCGAGGCGATGCCCTGCAGCGGCAGCAGGTAGTTCATGTACGAGAACATGCCCTTCTTCATCTCGCCGCCGTACCAGGTGTTGAGGATAATCTGGATTTTCTCCGTCAGGTTAAACACCACGCCTGTTTCGGAATTTAAGCCCAGCTCCTTAAAGTTTTCAATCTTGGCCTTCGAGGCGTTTATTACCACAAAATCCGGTTCGCCGTAGGTGGCCAGTTCTTCTTCTGTGGGGCGGATAAACATATTCTTTACAAAATGCGCCTGCCAGGCCACCTCCATAATAAACCGGATTTTGAGGCGGGTGTTTTCGTTGGCGCCGCAAAAGGTATCGACCACGTAGAGGCGTTTGCCCGAGAGCTGGCCGACGGCGAGGCTTTTTAAGGCCTTCCACGCTTCCTGCGTTACGGGTTTGTTGTCGTTCTTATACTCGTCGGACGTCCACCAGACGGTGTCTCGGGTGGTGTCGTCGAGGACAAAGAACTTATCTTTCGGCGATCGTCCGGTATATACGCCGGTCATCACATTCACCGCACCGAGTTCGGTGGGCTGTCCTTTTTCAAACCCTTCGTTTTGGGGGTCTGTTTCCGCTTCGAAAAGCGTTTCGTACGAGGGGTTGTAGATAATTTCCTGTACCCCCGTAATGCCATACTTTGTTAAATCAATAGATGCCATACTTGTGTTATTTAATAATATTATTCTTTTTAAATTTCGGGCGCAAAGGTAGGAATTAATTACGAATTACGAATTACGAATTACGGCTTCGCAATAGAAAAAAATGGGGGCGCGGCGTGTGAAAATACCGCCGTAGCAAAAAAGATGACCGCCGTAGCAAATGAGATTTCCGCAGTCGCAAATGAGATTTCCGCAGCGGCTTGTAAAAACTCCGCCGTAGCAAAAAAAGTGAACGCCGTAGCACATGAGATGAACTTCATCTCATGTGTGATGGAGTTCATCTCATGTGTGGCGGAGTTCATCTCATGTGTGATGAAGTTCATCTCATGTGTGATGAAGTTCATCTCATGTGTGATGAAGTTCATCTCATGTGTGATGAAGTTCATCTCAAGTGTGATGAAGTTCATCTCAAGTGTGATGAAGTTCATCTCAAGTGTGATGAAGTTCATCACAAGTGTTACGGAGTTCATCTCACATGCTATGGCTTTCATCTCATGTGCTACGGCGGTCACTTTTTTTGCTACGGCGGTATTTTCACACGCCGCGCCCCCATTTTTTTCTATTGCGAAGCCGTAATTCGTAATTCGTAATTCGTAATTAATTCCTATCTTTGCGCTTTACTTTTTACTTTTATGAATATGAAGAAGATTACAATGCTATTATGTTTATCGTTGCTGACCGTTACGCAGGTGTCGGCGGTAACGGCGAACCCCGCGCCGATAATCAAAATCCAGCCCGACGGTACCGAAATAACCGTCCGGCTCCGGGGCGATGAAAAAGTACACTGGATGGAAACCCTCGACGGCTATACGCTAATGTACGATGCGCAGCGATATATAGTCTATGCCACTACCGACGCCGAAGGCAATATGATTCCTTCGGCGGTGCCGTATATGGGCGAGTCGCAGGCGCAACGCAGTCCGGCGGCGCAGCAGCTGGTTTCGGCGCTGCCAAAGGGCATCCGGTACAGCGTGTCGCAGGTGGCTGCGCTGCGGCAAATATGGGAAATGGGCGCGTCCCACTCCTCGCCGCAGGTGCAGGCGGCGCCCGTTACAGGGCAGAAAAAAGCCCTCTGCGTGTTGATGGGCTTCCCCGACAGGCCGTTTGTCAAAACGAAGGCCGAATTTGAAAACCTGATGAATCAGGAAGGTTATAATGTCGGCGGGTCGCGGGGCAGCGTGCGGGATTTTTATAAGGAAAACTCCTACGGCCAGCTGGAATTAATGGTTACGGTGGCAGGCCCCTACCAGACGAATAACAATGCGGCGAATTATGTAAACGACACGCGCGCTTTTGCCCGGGAAGCGGCACTGGCCGCCAGTGATGATGACATCAATTTTCAGGACTTCGCCGAGGGCGGGCAGTTAACCACGTTTCATATTATCTTTGCCGGTCATGGACAGGAAGCCTCCGGCAATACCACTCAAATCTGGTCGCACAAATGGCAGCTCGCGTCGCCGATTACGTTAGACGGCGTGCGCATTTCGGTGTATTCCTGTTCTCCCGAACTGCGTGGCGCTTCGGGAAACAACCTGACCTATATCGGGGTCATTTGTCATGAGCTGTGCCATGTGTTCGGCGCGCCCGACTATTATGATACCGACGAGGAAAGCAGCGGAGGGGACTTTCTCGGCACCGGCGACTGGGATTTGATGGCCGGCGGAAGCTGGAACGATAACGGTCGGACACCGCCGCATATTAACATGTTCCAGAAAATCCTCTACGGCTGGGTTACGCCCATAGCCTTAAGCTCCCCGCAGAATATTTCCGAAATGCCCAATTCGGCGGAAAACCCGGTAGCCTACACCGTGCAGGCGCATACCGACGGAGAGATGTATGTGCTGGAGAACCGTCAGAAAACGAAGTTTGACTCGTACATCCCCGGGCACGGGCTGCTCATTTACCATGTGCACCGGAGCGCTTATAATAATAATGCCAGCAATGACGGGCTGACGCAGCAGATGTACCCGGTATGCGCGTCATCGACGGTGCCGATTCCCGGCGCGTCGGTTGCGTCGTACGGTTCTATCAATACCGGCGGCTGCCCGTTTCCGGGGACAAGCAATAACCATGTGTTTACCGATTATTCGACGCCGATGGCCTTTTCGTGGGCGACGCATCAGGGGATCAACAAGCCGATAGCCAGTATTACGGAAACGGGCGATAAGATTTCGTTTGAATTTATGCCTGAGATGCCCGACCTGCGGGAAGTAAAGGTTAATGGCAAGGTAATCCCGCTGCCGGGGACGAATGAAACGATGAACTATATGGCCGACTGCGGCGAGCGCGGGTTTCGGTTCAATATCGAGTCGAACGGCACGCTCACTATCCGCTCCGGCGCTTCGACCTATATGAATGGCGCGACAATCCCGCTCAGTGGCGACAGGATGGATGTTACCATTGTTATCTCTACGGAAAGCGGCAATTACCCGTTTCCGATAACGATTGCCGCCGCTATCGACAGGGATGAGCTGTATATCCACCGCTGGGGCAAGACGCTGGCGGTGATTAACAATCCGGCGTATAACGGCGGCTATACTTTCGACGGCTTCCGCTGGTTCGACGAAGCGGATACGGAGACGCCGGTGGGGACGAACAGCTACATAGTGTGCGGCAATGACTGCCAGCATTACTACGCCGAAGGATTTCTCAACAATACATGGCACCGGCTATGCCGGAACGACCTCCGGCAAAGCTCGGCGGCGGCGAAGCCGGTAACGGTATATCCGAACCCTGTAGAGCCGGGGCAGTTGCTGTTTGTTGAATTACCCGAAGGATCGTCGGCTCTGCGGGTGCGTATTGTTGATATTCACGGGCGCGTCGTCGGTGAGGAGGTGGCCGGCAAGCACATTCAGGCGCCGGCTGAAACGGGGCTTTATTTTCTGCAAACGGTTTCGTCGGCAGGCGCGGCAAGCGAAGTATCGACCATTATTGTCCATTAAAAATAATTTATTTAAAAAAGATTTTCTACGATGAAATACAACTATATTATAATCCTGATGGCGGCGTTTATTGGATGGAGCGGCGCTCTTCAGGCACAGGAAACGGACTTGGAGCAGCCGGTGGATGCCGGCAAACTTCGGCGGCATGAACTTTCGGCGAACATTGGCGGCGGCATCCAGTCGCTGACTTTCCAGCTCGCCAACCGCGGGGTAAGCGCTGCGGGTTTTAGCGGCGGCGGCGGCATCGGCTACGCCTTTCATATCAGCCGGCTGCTGAGTGTAGGCACGGGCGTCGGCATTGCGCACTATGGCGGCTCGGCGGAATACAATGTGCTTTCGAGCCAGATTTTCCGGCAGTCGGGCGCGCGGTTTACTTATTATATCGGCGGTTACAGGGAAGAGCTATCGACGCTGCTGCTCGAGATACCGCTGCTGCTCCGCTTCAGTATTGCGATAGGCGATAAGGGTCAGGCGCTCCGTTTTGCGGGCGGCGTCCGCTTCGGGTTGCCGGTGAGCGCCCGCTACGACTGTACGGTGGCGAAGCACAAGACGCAGTCGGCGCTGCTGGAGTATGAGAATGTGGAATACGAGTTCGATGTTATCTTTCCGCCCAATGCGCCGGTGCCGATAAGCGAATCGGGGAAGGTACGGCTGAATGCGCCCTTTCAAATCACGGCGGAAATAGCGTACCGGTTGCCGCTTTCGTCCCGCAGCGCCATTTCGGTCGGCGCTTACTTCGGTTACGGACTCAACGACATGCAGGCGACGAAAAAGAAGCCATTAGTAACCTACAGTACGCTGGAAAACGACCTGAATACCTCCCCGCCCAAATATACCTACACGGGCAGCGTGCTAAATACCGGCTTCGCCTCGTCGATACGCACGCTGGCGATTGGACTGAAAGTGCAGGTAGAGCTTTTATATTAGACTTTTAGACATTAGACTTTTAGACCGTTAGACCTTTAGACTTTTTGTCTAACGTCTTTTGTCTAATGTCTAAAAGTCTAAAAGTCTAAAAGTCTAATGTCTTTTGTCTAATGTCTTTTACAAAAAAACAGCTATGTCCGAAAGTTTGAAGCACGAATGCGGGATTGCCCTGATACGTTTGCGAAAACCCCTGTCGTATTACAGGGAAAAATACGGTTCGTGGAGCTATGGAATCGAAAAACTGTACCTGCTCATGGAAAAACAGCACAACCGGGGGCAGGACGGCGCAGGCGTTGCGTCGGTCAAACTGCACCCCGCGCCCGGCGATGTGTATATGGACCGTACGCGGTCGAACTCCCACACGCCGCTGCGCGATGTGTTCGATGAAATAACAGCCGGTTTCGAGTCGCTCCGTCATCGTCCTGTGGATGATGAAAAATGGATAGGGCAGCATATCCCGTATGCCGGCGAGGTGCTGCTCGGGCATCTGCGCTACCAGACACAGGGGCGCCGGACGATTGATTTCGTCCATCCCGTGATGCGCAGCAACAACTGGCGTTCGCGCAGTTTAGTGGTAGCCGGCAATTTCAACCTCACCAATGCCGCCGAAGTATTTAACCAGTTAGTCGATATCGGGCAGTACCCGCATAATACGTCGGACACGGTGTCGCTGCTCGAACGCATGGGGCATCTGCTCGACCGGCAAAACGAGCAGCTGTATATGCACTACCGCGAGACCGATATGACGCGGCTGCAAATCGCCCGGACTATCGAAAACAAGCTCGACATCCCCCACCTGCTGCGCGAGACGACGAAAAAGTTAGACGGCGGCTATGTCATCTGCGGTATCATCGGGCAGGGCGACGCCTTTGTGGTGCGCGACCCGCACGGCATCCGCCCCGCGTTTTATTATGCCGACGATGAAATAATGGTCGTCGCCTCGGAGCGGCCGGTGATTCAAACGGCCTTTCGGGCGCCGATGCAGGATGTCCATGAACTGCTTCCCGGGCAGGCTATCATCCTCCGTAAAGAAGGCCATTATACGCTTGAGCCGGTTATGGAACCGAAGGAATCCCGCGCCTGCTCGTTTGAACGCATCTATTTTTCGCGCGGCACAGACAGCGACATTTACCGCGAACGCAAAACACTGGGCGAACAGCTCACCGATAAAGTACTTCAGGCTATTGAATACGATACCGCCCATACCATTTTCTCCTACATCCCGAACACGGCCGAGATAGCCTTCTACGGGCTGATGAAAGGCATCGAAGATTATATGCTGCGCGACAAGCAGCAGCGGATTATCCATGCCGGCAAGCTACTCTCGCCCGACGAGCTGTGGCAAATCATCACCGAGCGGCCGCGGATTGAAAAAATTGCCGTGAAGGACGCCAAAATGCGGACGTTTATCACCGAAGATACGTCGCGCAACGACATGGTCGAGCATGTCTATGATGTAACCTACGGCGTCGTCCGGCCGGGGAAGGACACGGTGGTGATTGTCGATGACAGCATCGTGCGCGGTACCACGCTCAAGCAAAGCATCCTGAAGATTGTCGACAGGCTGGAGCCGAAGAAGATTGTCGTTGTCAGCTCCGCCCCGCAAATTCGCTACCCCGACTGCTACGGTATCGAAATGTCGCGGATGAAGGAGTTCTGCGCCTTTCTCGCCGCTATTGAACTGCTCAAGGAAGGCAACCGGGCAGGGCTTATTGAGGACGTATATAACCGCTGCAAACAGCAACAGGATGCCCCGAATGAACAGTTGGTTAATCATGTGAAAGAGATTTACCGCCCCTTTACTCCCGAAGAGATTTCCCGGAAAATTGTCGCCCTGCTGCGCCCCAAAGGCATGAGGGCGGACGTCGAGCTGGTTTATCAATCCATCGAAGGCCTGCACGTAGCCTGCCCCAACAACCGCGGCGACTGGTATTTTAGCGGCAACTATCCCACCCCGGGCGGTATGCGGATGGTCAATAACGCATTCATCAATTATTTTGAAGAAGAAAATAAACAACTGAAACTGCCGGTATGAAAAAAGACGGAAGACAGAAGACGGCAAAGACAGAAGACGGAAGACGGAAAGACAAAAGACAGAATACAATGCAAAAATATTTACTCATTCCCCTCTGCGCCCTGGTCTGGTATGCCTGCGGCGATATAGACCAGAAGGACTGTGCAATGGCCGTCTGTTCCGAACAGGCAAACACCGTTTTCCTCCACGTGCGCGATACGCTGCAACAACCCGTAGCATTGGATACCTTTAAACTGGTGAACATGCTCGACCGCACGCCGGTTGTCATCCCGCACATCAACGCCGAGATGTGGGCGACCATGCGCGCCACCGGCGATTATGTGTTTCTCACCGACGCCTTCGTCGCAGGGCATGAGAACACGCGCGTGGTTATCGAATTTACGGGCATCCGAGGGCAGCAAACCCTCTTCCAGCGCGCCGTTACGTTCGACATTGACTGCTGCCACATCTCCCCCGTATATGGAGAGCTGACGGTGGTTGTTAATTAAAACCGCTTCCCAAGCGTAATCCCCATGCGCGGAATATAATGCTCATAGGCAAGCGACCGCGAGAAGCCCAGGTACAGCTCGACCACAACATTCCGTTTCGTCAGGAATTTTCCGCCCACAGTAGCGCCCAAACAGCCGGTAACGTGGCTCTCTCTTCGAAGTTCTCCGAGCCGGTTATATAAAGGATCGTACCCGGGATAGACAAGGGGGTCGTAATATGTCTCCTTTTCAAAGGCATATACGCCGCCGCTTATTTCCATAAAAAAGCCTGCTGCCGGTTTTTTCCCGAAATAAAAGCGGTAAAAGCCAAGCGCCTCGTACGGTATTAAATAGTACTTCTCGCTTAGCCGCGCCTGCGCCGACACGCCTATGGCGCTTTCGTCGTTGAGCAGGTATTCATACTCGACGTTGAGCGCCGGAAGGAAAAGCAGAAGCAGGTTTACTTTAAGTTCGTTTCGCGGGAACGTCGCCACGCTGTCGGGCAATACATTTCCCTGTGTCGCCTGCGCCATAGCCGGCAAGGCCGCCAGCCACAGCGCAAAAATTAAAAAGAAATTTCGTTTCATAGTCGTTGTTTTTAGTGATGATATATATATAGTATAAATTATTCCTCTATCCATGCGATGATAGCCTCGTCGTCCGGCGGGGTACGGGGGTCGATGGAGCGCACCCGCTGGCCGGTGGCGTCAATGAGAAACTTTTGGAAATTCCAGCGGACTGCGGCGTCTTCCCTGCCGTTTCCGGCAGCCGATGTCAGCCATTTATAGAGCGGCGCCATGTCGTCGCCCTGTACGGAGATTTTAGCCATCATCGGGAATGTAACGCCGTACGTGGCCGTGCAAAAGGCTTTGATTTCCGCATCGCTACCCGGCTCCTGTGCGCCGAAATTGTTGGCCGGGAAGCCAAGGATTACAAAATTACGGTCTCTGTAGCGTTCATACAGGGCTTGCAGGGCTTCGTATTGCGGCGTCAGTCCGCAGCGCGAGGCCACGTTGACCACCAGCACCTTTTTGCCTTTTAATTGCGAGAGGGCAAAGTCGTCGCCGTCGATAGTTTTAACCGTGAAGCTGTAAAAGCCTGTGTCGGGGGCGCTGCAGGCCATCAGCGCCGCAGCCAGCGAAAGAAAGATAATCGTTTTCATAAAATAAATCTGTGTGTAATTTTGCGCAAGATACGGTTTTTTTGAAAAACTTTAGTTTAACGCAAAGAACGCAAAGATTAATACTTCATCCTTCATACCTCATACTTCATACCTCATACTTCATACTTCATCCTGCATACTTCATACATCAAAAAAAATTACTCTTCAGACAACTTTTTTGCATTTTCCAAATATTAACTATCTTTGCATCCGGTTCCGATAATATATATTATCGGAAGTAGATTTAAAGACCCCCCAAAATAATTTTTTAAGGCAGTCATGGTAAGCGCTTTTCGGGCGCTTTTTTTATGCCCGTATCTTTGGATGTCTGCTTTTTTCATTGCTCCCGCTTCTCTTTTCATTGTGTTAAGTACTTCTTTTTGTTTGTGTTTAAAGGCCTACTTCCGATAATATATATTATCGGAACCAAAACTCATCA
>JAISXF010000007.1 GCA_031270845.1 Prevotellaceae bacterium | reverse complement strand
GGTGTTCCGTTTGCGCGCGACTATGGCGGGCTGCTCGACAACCGGTCGTTTGGCGGCGCCCAGGTGAGCAGGACTTTTTATGCACGCGGGCAAACCGGTCAGCAACTGCTGCTTGGCGCTTATGCGGCGCTCAATCGCGCCATCGCCAAAAAGCAGGTTACGGCCTTCCCGCGCCATGAAATGCTCGACCTCGTGCTTATCGACGGCGAAGCCAAAGGCATTATTGCCCGCAACTTAGTTACCGGTGAAATTGAGCGACATAGCGCTCACGCCGTAGTGCTGGCCAGCGGCGGCTACGGGAACGTGTTTTTCCTTTCGACCAATGCCATGAACAGCAACGGCTCGGCGGCGTTCCAGAGTTACCGGAAAGGCGCCTTCCTTGCCAATCCCTGCTTCGCGCAAATTCATCCGACGTGCATCCCCGTGCATGGCGAGCAGCAGTCGAAGCTGACGCTGATGTCGGAATCGCTCCGCAATGACGGTCGGATTTGGGTGCCCAAACGCCTCGAAGATGTGGAAAAACTGCGGAACAAAACGTTGAAAGCCTCGCAGATAGCGGAAGACGACCGCGATTATTATCTGGAGCGCCGCTATCCGGCGTTTGGCAACTTAGTGCCGCGCGACGTGGCCTCGCGGGCGGCCAAAGAGCGCTGCGACGCGGGTTTTGGCGTCAATGAGACCGGCTTGGCCGTGTTCCTCGATTTCTCGACCGCCATCCGGCGGTTGGGGAAAAATATGATAACCCAGCGCTACGGCAATCTTTTTCAGATGTATGAAAAGATAACCGACGTCAATCCCTACGAGGAACCGATGATGATTTATCCCGCTATTCACTACACAATGGGCGGGTTGTGGGTCGATTACAATTTGATGACGACCATTCCGGGGCTGTTTGCCGTCGGCGAAGCGAACTTCAGCGACCACGGCGGTAACCGCCTCGGCGCTTCGGCGCTGATGCAGGGCCTCGCCGACGGATATTTTATTCTGCCTTATACAATCGGCGACTACTTATCCGGGAAAATTCAAGCCAAAAAAGTGGATACCAACCATCCGGCGTTTGAGGAGGCCGAAAAAGCCGTGCGCGAAAAAGCCTATAAGCTGTTGGCCGTGAAAGGCACGCAACCGGTTGATTACTATCATAAAGCGTTGGGGAAAATTATGTGGGACAAGGTCGGCATGGCGCGCAACGAGGCCGGCCTGAAGAAAGCGATTGAGGACATTCGCGCCCTGCGGCGTGCATTTTGGGAAGATGTATTTGTTCCCGGCGAAGCCGGCGATTTTAATCAGGAACTGGAAAAAGCCCTTCGCGTGGCCGACTTCTTCGAGCTCGGCGAGTTAATGGCGCTTGATGCGCTCAACCGCCGCGAGTCGTGCGGGGGGCATTTTCGCGAAGAAATGCAAACCGACGACGGCGAAACCAAACGCGATGACGCTAATTATATGTACGTTGCCGCGTGGGAGTACCAAGGCCCCGATGCCGCTCCCCAATTACATAAAGAGGCATTGAATTACGAGTTTGTGAAGCCGTCCACCCGAAATTATAAAGATTAGACTTTAGAACATGGACAGCACAGAGACAGAACAGAGACTGTTAGAACAGAGACGGATAGAGACTGTTAGAACATGGACGGAACAAAGACTCAGAGAACAGAGACTATAGAGAACATGGACGGAACAGAGACTCAGAGAACAGAGACTATAGAGAACATGGACGGAACAGAGACTCAGAGAACAGAGACTATAGAGAACATGGACGGAACAAAGACTTAGAGAACAGAGACTATAGAGAACATGGACGGAACAGAGACTCAGAGAACAGAGAAAAAAATGACGCATAACTTTAGAAGAATGAAGATTTGGGAAGACGCACGCAAATTAGTGTCAAGCATCTACACCCTGACACAGAAAATACCGGCATCCGAACGCTACGGATTAATCTCGCAAATACAACGCGCCGCAATTTCTATTCCCGCAAACATCGCAGAAGGCTCAGGACGAAGCGGGAACAAAGAATTTGGTCGGTTTTTGGATATTGCCATAGGCTCTGCCCTGGAATTGGAAACCTTAATTATTCTCGCCGGCGACCTTGGTTTTATCTCGGAAGAAGAAACAACCACCTGTACAAAAAATATCAACGACCTCGATAAAATGATACTTTCCTTTAAACAACAATTACAACAAAATGATTAATCATCTAACATCTATTAGTCTATGTTCTATTAGTCCAATGTCTATTAGTCCATGTTCTATCAGTCTAATGTCTAAAAAAATAAAAATATGAACTTCACATTGAAAGTCTGGCGTCAAGCCAACGCCAAAGCAAAAGGCAAATTTGAAACGTACCGGATTGAAAACATCTCGGCCGACACATCGTTCCTCGAAATGATGGACATCCTCAACGACCGGCTTATCCGCGAGGGGAAAGACCCTGTGGCTGTGGAAAAAGGCTGCCGCGGCAGCGCACCCGTGGCCTTCGACCATGACTGCCGCGAAGGTATCTGCGGCATGTGCTCGCTTTACATCAACGGTCGCGCGCACGGTCCCGACGACGACGTAACCACCTGCCAGCTCCACATGCGCAAATTCAAAGACGGTGAGACCATTACCGTCGAACCCTGGCGGAGCCGCGGCTTCCCTGTGATTAAGGATTTGGTGGTCGATCGCAGCGCGTTCGATAAGATATTACAGGCCGGCGGGTTTATATCGGTCAATACCGGCGGCGTCCCCGATGCGAATGCGATCGCGATAGCCAAAGAAAAATCGGACGAAAGTATGGATGCGGCGGCGTGCGTAGGCTGCGGCGCCTGCGTGGCGACCTGTAAAAACGGCTCGGCGATGCTCTTTGTGGCGTCGCGCGTGAGTTCGCTCGCGCTACTGCCGCAGGGGAAGGTCGAAGCGACGCGCCGCGCTAAAGCCATGGTTGCGAAGATGGATGAACTTGGCTTCGGGACGTGTACCAACACGCAAGCCTGTGAAATGGAATGCCCGAAAAGTATTTCCATTACGCACATTGCCCGCATGAACCGCGAGTTTCTGTTGGCGAACTTAAAAGAATAAGTCGGTTATTTTTTGTAAAGAGAGATGAGAGCATTCTTCGTTTTTTTAATTATCCTTTGTGCGTCTATCCGCGCCTTTTCTCAGGAACCGGACACGACGCAGGCGCACGCCGCCACGCCCGCCGACACAGCCGCGGTAAGCGCGGCAGCGCCCGACAGCACGCGCATGCCTGTCGCCGTACAGGAAGATACGCTGGAAACGACGACGCCTGAAGCCGTTGCGCCTGAAGCGGCGCCCGAACCGAAAAAATCCGAATGGAAAATTACCCATTTGGTGCGCCTTAACCTGTCGCAAACGGCCTACTTTTACTGGTCGGCCGGGGGCGATAACTCGTGGGCGACCAACACCTTTTATACCTTTACGGCCAATTATAAAAACGCGAACTGGGCCTGGGATACCAAGTTCGACACGGAGTACGGGCTGGTTTATATCGAGCCGGCGGTGGCGCCGGAAGATTTCAGCTGGTGGAAAAACTGGAAAAAAAATGCCGATAAGATACAAATCTCCACCACCTTCGGTTATACGCAGAACAGCCGGCTTTATTATTCGTTCCTTGGCGAATTTAAAACGCAGTACAGTCCCGATAAGTTTCGGGGCAACTATTCGTCGGTCTTCATGGCGCCGGGCTATCTGAACATGGGTTTGGGCGCCGACTATAAACGGACGGAGGAATGGCTGCTCTTCGGCATCTTGCCGATGAAAGATTTTACGGCGTTCATGTCGCCTTTCACGGCGCGTTTTACCTTTGTGCTTAACGATGCCCTGTCGCAGGCCGGCGCCTTCGGCGTGGAATCCGGCAACCGCGTAAAGGAACAGATGGGGATGGCGGCCAAAGTTTCGTTTAAAACCAGACCGGCCGAGAATGTGCAAATTTCGACGACGCTGAACCTCTTCACGCCGTATGAAGATAAATTCCTGAACTTCGTCGTCGCCTGGGATGCCGTCGTGGCGATGAAAGTAAATAAGTACCTTTCGACCACCCTCAACACCTCGCTGCAATACGACGAAAAGATAGATGCCGTGCGGCGCGACGGCACCTCGCTCGGTAAGCCGCGTGTGCAGTTTAAGGAACTTTTAGGCGTCGGCATTGCGTATGCCTTTTAATATAAAGGAACCATCGTGATGCAAAAACCGGCCGCCCGTCGTTTGGGGAATACAGACAACAGCAAAGCACCCGTAGTTTTGATTACCGGCGCCTCGTCGGGTATCGGCAAGGCGTGCGCCGAATATCTGGCGGCCAAGGGCTTTATCGTATATGGCGCCAGCCGGAAGCCTGTGGGCGAAGCGGGCGTTCGTCGGTTGCAGGCCGATGTTACGCAGGCGGCTTCGGTTGCCGGAGCGGTTGCTGCCGTGATGGCCGAGCAGGGGCGTATCGATGTGCTTATCAACAATGCCGGCATGGGTATCGGCGGCGCTATTGAGCTCGCGACGCCGGACGAAATCATCCGACAGATGGATACCAACTTCATGGGGACGGTAAATATGTGCGCCGCCGTAGTGCCGCACATGCGCGCCGCACGGTGCGGGAGGATTATCAATATCAGCTCGCTGGCCGGCAGCATGGGTATTCCGTATCAGGGCTTTTATTCGGCTTCCAAATTTGCCGTCGAAGGGTATAGCGAAGCCCTGAGTATGGAGCTGCACCCGTTCGGGGTTAAGGTCTCGGTGGTGGAGCCGGGCGATTTCAGCACCGGTTTTACAGGCCACCGCATCGTGTCGGAAGCTACGCTCAATGACCCCGATTACGGGGCGCGCTTCAAAAAATGCCTGCGCATCATCGAGAAAGAAGAACGCGGCGGCAGCCGGCCGGTCAAATTGGCGCGGAAGCTGTACCGCATTATCCGCGCGCGCCACCCGAAATTCCGGTACCGCGTGGGCGTTCCGTTGCAAATTATCTTCACGAAAGCCAAAGCCGTTGTGCCCTCGCGGGGGCATCAGGCGTTGCTGCGGCTCTTTTACGGAGTGCGTCGCTGAACAGTCGGCAAAAAAGGGTATCTTTGTGCTATCATCAAAATAAAGTGAAGCGTGTCGGAGAAAATTTTATACAGACTATTGACCGCCGGCTGCGTCGGGCTGTTGCTGTCGTGCAGTGCGACGCGTTTTGTTCCCGAAGGGAATTATCTTCTCACGAACAGTGAAATCCTCATTACCGAAAAGAAAGCGAATGTAACCCGCCGCGCGCTCGCTCCGTATGTGCGGCAAGGGGAAAACAAGCGGTCGCTGTTCGGTATCAAGCTGCATTTGGCTATGTATAATGCCAGTCCGCGCTGCGACAGCTGCTGGGCAGGCCTGCTGATGCGCCGGCTCGGCGAGCCGCCGGCGCTCTTCGACCCCGAATTGAAGGATATGAGCGTAAGCAATATCCAGCAATACCTGCTTTCGCAGGGATATTATCATGCGGTGGTGAGAGATTCTGTCCGCTACCGGAAACGGAAAGTCGATGTTATATATATTGTAGAGCCCGGCGAAACGTTTACGCTGCAAACAATTGAATACCGGATTTCCGACAGCCTGCTCGCGCGTCATATCCTGAGCGACACCGCCGGCAGCCTGCTCCGGCCGGGCGTGGTGCTGTCGGCACAAACCCTCGAAGAGGAGCGGGCGCGTATCGAAACAGCGCTGCGTAACAGGGGTTTTTACATGTTCAACCGATCGATGATTTCGTACGAAGCCGACACGCTCGCGCCTAACATCGAGACCGGCCTGCAAGCCAGCCGCAAGGCCAACCTCACCGTATTACTTCATAAAAACGAAGCGACGGAGGCCGTCGATTCCATCCGCTACAACCGGCAGTACCGCATCCGCGATGTGCGGATTTATACCGGCTACGATGCTGCGTCGGCCTACTTGCAGGCCGATTACATGGCCGATTATACGGCGCACGGCGTCGGTCGGAGCAATGCCTTCGGCAGGGTCAGTGTCTTCTACCGCCGCACGCAGTCTGTCCGCCCGGCTGTGCTGCTCAACGCTAACACCATCGAGCCGGGAAGCTATTATAATGAAACCGACATCACGCAGACCTATACCAATTTCTCGAACCTGCGGCTCTTCCGCGCCATCGGTATCCAGTACGATACCGTGCCGTCGGCGCTGCACGGCACGATGCTCGACTGCACCATCCGCCTCAGCCCGACAGCCACGCAGGGGTTTAAATTCAATTTTGAGACCTTCCTTTCGAGCAGCTTCGGACTTTTCGGCGTTTCGCCGGCGGTGTCCTACTACCACCGGAACCTCTTCCGAGGCGCCGAATGGCTGAACATATCGTTTTCCGACAATTACCAGTTCGACCTGCTGCGGATTGATAATTCCGACAAGCATTCAAACGAACTCACGGCGTCGCTTTCCGTGAGTATGCCGAAGTTCTTTTTACCTTACGTCAATCGTTATTTCCGGCATTACTCGCCGCGCACGGAGTTTACGGCTTCCTACGGCTTCCAGCTGCGCCCCGAATACACCCGCAATGCCCTTTCGTTTCTTGTCGGGTACAACTGGCGCACGAGCCCGCGCTGGTCCTATACGGTCAATCTGTTGAACCTAAATATCGTCAAACTGTACAACATGAGCGAACAGTTTTACCATTCGACGCTCCGCGACCCCTACCTGCGCAACCGTTACGAAGACCACTTTGTGATGGGCGCCAATGCCTCATTGATATACAGCACGCGGCAGCCGGGGAACCCCGCAAGCTCGATACAAGTTCGATGGAATGTCGCCACTGCCGGCCACCTGCTTAGCGCTTTCGACGCCATGCTGTCCGTTAAGAACAACAGCCATTTAGTCTGGGGAACGCCCTATTCGCAGTATGCCAAAACCGACATCAACGTCTCGTACTATCACGCCCTCGAAGAAGGCCAAACGCTCGCCTGCCGTTTCTTTGCGGGCATCGGGCGCGCTTACGGGAATTCCATTTCCCTGCCTTACGAGGAGGTTTATTATGCCGGCGGCGCATACAGCTTGCGCGGATGGCAATCGCGCTCCACCGGACCGGGAGCGGCAGCGATGGACAGCACCTTCTCAATACCCAATCAGGTTGGTGATTTTAAGCTGGAAGCCAACATCGAATACCGGTTCAATCTTATCGGCCAGCTCGACGGGGCGCTGTTTTTCGATGCCGGCAATGTCTGGTCGTTACGGTACCGCGACTCCGACGAGTTAGCCGTGCTCGACGCCGCGACCTTTTTTCGCCAGATTGCCCTCAACACCGGCTTCGGCCTCCGCCTTAACTTCGACTTCTTCGTCATCCGCATCGACGCCGGTGCGCGACTTTACGAACCTCGCCAGTACAGCGGCTGGGTCGCGCCACATAATATTTTCTCCTTAAGTAACATGGCCTTGCATTTCGGGATAGGATACCCCTTTTAATTCGGCCGGGTCGAAAAGATTGTCCCCGCCGATTTGTTGCTTGATGTAGAAGCCCCAAAGAAGCAGGAAACGCTTCGATTACCTATGTTAATTCAAAATAAAATAGTAACTTTGTGCCGTTTTTCTGATAATTCTAAATATTAAAAGTCATAATAAATGCAATAATTTTATTTACAAACAAATAATAAAATGTAATGCTAATATCTTAAAAAATAAACACCCATTATGCCCACATTACACTGGCTCGGAAAAGGCAAGGTCGTAAACCACCACATAGATGTTCCTTACAGAGTGTTGGAACACAAATATTCGTTTTCCAACTCCCCTCCTCACAATGGAGAGGGGCAGGGGGTGAGGTGCGGCAACAAAATCATTCACGGCGACAACCTCGAAGCCCTCAAAGCCCTGCTGCCTGAATACGAGGGACGAATAAAATGTATCTACATCGACCCGCCCTACAACACAGGCAACGAGGGCTGGGTGTATAACGACAATGTAAATGACCCGCGCATAAAACGCTGGCTCGGACAGGTGGTAGGCAAAGAAGCCGAAGACCTCACCCGACACGACAAATGGCTCTGTATGATGTATCCACGTTTGCGGCTTTTACACAAATTACTTGCCGATGACGGTTTTATTTTTGTTAGTTT
>JAISXF010000064.1 GCA_031270845.1 Prevotellaceae bacterium | reverse complement strand
CGGATGCGATGTACACTTCTCCGGATGCGATGTACACTTCTCCGGATGCGATGTACACTTCTCCGGATGCGATGTACACTTCTCCGGACGCGATGTACACTTCTCCGGATGCGATGTACACTTCTCCGGACGCGATGTACACTTCTCCGGATGCGATGTACACTTCTCCGGATGCGATGTACACTTCTCCGGATGCGATGTACAGGTGTGCGGATGGGAGATGGTGGAGTGCGGATGGGAGATGAGTTATTTATTTTAAGAGATACGTGTTTTATTTAAAAAAATACATGGGAAATTAAGGAAAATAGGGGCACGATGTGTAAAAATATTGGGCTCATATATATAATCAACAAAAAAATCATTCAATTATTGTTAAACTAAAAAAAATTAAACAAAATGAAAAAAAACAACATGGTTCTTGTGAAGTATCTTTGGATACTGGTATTGCTGCTTCCGTTTGCATCCTCCTGTTCTGAGGATCCGGAAGAAACGCCTAAAAGGGCGGACAAGGAAATTACCGCATTCGGTATTCCTACTTTAGAGCTGACGGGCGTGATTAACGCCACAGCGAACACGATTGCACTAACGATCCCGCTCGGTTACGACCAGTCGGTGCTCGTAAACGTAGTGCCGCACATCGAATACAACGGGGTGAAGATTGAACCGGCGGCGACGTCTCCGCAAAACTTCACGGAGACGGTAACCTACAAAGTTACGGCGGAAGACGGGACGTTCCGGAACTACACGGTAACGCTGGTGGAAAGCGAATTCGTGGCCGAGGGCTTCGCCAAAACGACCGAAGTGTGGGCTCAAACCGACTGGCTGGGAACACTTGGATTTCAGTCTGGCGGTATCGAAAACACGATTGCGTACAAGGACGGGAAGCTGGTTGTGTCGCGGACGGGGATTATTCTGAATGCGAATACGGGCGTTCCTACGGGCGCGAAGCTGAATGTTACGGGTACGGACGGGAAATTCCATACGACCGACCCGCTTCGGAATTATCCGTTTTCGTTAGCTAATGACGATGCGGGGAATGTTATCGGGACGTCGCTTGGAGCCTGGACAAAACCGAACATGCCTGTGTATAAGTGGACGAGTCTGGAGAGCGCTCCGGCGCTTCTTTATGAAATTGTCGGGAATGAATTCGGGCAGTTCGGTCGAAAAATCGGCGCTGTCGGTAATATTAATGCGAATGGGTTTATCATCCATTACAATCAGGATCAGCCTGGGACGGGCGCGGGCGACAGACAGCATTATATCTGGACTGTTACGGCCGGTGCGGTCAATGCTGCGAATTATACGGCCATTGAAGGCCGTCCGGAGGCTGACAGGAGTTATTATCAGACGCTGATACCGATGACTACGGGGAGTATTTATCCGTATTATCTGTTTGCTTCGGGTTCGACGTCGGGCATTCCGCCGTCGGAAGTGAGCTATAAGGCGAATGCGTCGCAGGAACGGGTGATTATCGAAGGCTTCCAGGTGGAGGGCGAAGATGTTATTTACAGTTCGAAGTGGGGTGCGTATGTGTATCATGCCAAACGCTTCGACTTTAATGGTGTTGCTTACATTGCCGTGCTATCGGTGAGTGCGGCGCAAGTACCTCTCGATGAGACGTCGTGTATTTACTATCTGTCGATTCTGGATACGCGGAATAACACGGTTGCGAAAGTGGTTAAGATTCCAAGAGGCACGGCGACGAATCTCAATGGTTCGGTGTCGGTAACTCATGGGCCTGAAGAGACGCTACCGACCGGTGAAAAGACGATACGTCTGTATTCGCTGTTTACCGATTTGGGCGTTTATTGCCATGAATTAAGTAACAAGCAGTAACTGATGCGGTGAAATAGCGCGGGTGCGGGCCTGCGGGCTATGGTTTGCCGTCCGCACCCAGGCTATTTTTCTTATAAAAAAATACAACTCATGATGAAGCAGTTAACAGTGATGAAGCTTTCCTTCCTTATTATAATGTCGGCGCTTATTTTCGGCAACGCCTCTCTTTATGCGCAGACGCGGGAGCTGACAGGGAAGGTTAGCGATGCCCGTGGCGAGAGCCTTCCGGGCGCTACGGTGAAGGCCAAAGACGCTGCGGCGGCGACGATTTCCAACGCGGAGGGGCGCTTCCGGCTTCCGCTGCCCGCGGCGGTTGAAGCGGTAACGATATCGTACACCGGGTATGTAACGCAGACGGTTGATGTGCGGGGGAAGGATGCGATTAATGTTATCCTTGAGGAAGCGGTGAACGTGTTCGAGGAAGTGGTGGTTGTCGGGTACGGCAGCCAGAAGAAAGTGAATCTTACCGGCTCGGTTCAGGTTGTTGCGGGCAGCGAGCTTTCGAAACGCAATGCGCCGAATACTTCTGCGGCGCTGCAGGGGCTTGCGGCGGGGATGACGGTGGTACAGTCGAGCGGCAAGCCCGGCTCGGACGGCGGCGACATCATGATTCGCGGCAAGGGGTCGATCAATACATCGACCTACCCGCTGATACTGATCGATAATGTGGAAAGCGATATCAATGCGATTGACATGAGCATCGTTGAGTCGATTTCTATTTTGAAGGACGCGGCGTCGGCGGCGATTTACGGTTCGAAGGCGGCGAACGGCGTGCTTCTTGTAACGACGAAAAGGGGCAGTGAGAAGGGCGTGCGGGTGAATTACAGCGGCTACGCGGGCTTCAATGAGCCGACCTCGTTAGCGACGCCGGTGTCGGCTGTTGATTTTATGAAAAACATGAATATTGCGAATATCAATGCCGGGGGTACGGGGATTTATCGGGAAGATATTATTCAAGACCTTGCGACTTACGGCCCCGACAACTGGCGTGTATATGATACGCAGTGGCGTAAGGAGATGTTTAAGCAACAGGCGCTGCTGCATAAACATGCTGTGAGTGTGAGCAGCGGTTCGGATTTTATCAGCTATTTTGCTACGGCGACTTATCAGTATCAGGACGGGCTGATTGAGAATAATCATTTTCAGCGGGTAACGCTTCGGGTAAACAGCGACATTCGGCTCTCGGAACGGCTCAAAGCCGGGCTTGATATAAGCTTCCGTCAACACGACACGCGGACGCCGAGTATCGACTCGCCCGAATCTCTTATCAATGCGGCGCTGACTCTAAGTCCGATTCTGCCGGGTATTAACCGCGACGGCACTTATGGCGACGGACAGAACGGCTATAATCCCATCGCCATTGCCCGTGACGGCGGGGTGTATAACTATTCGACGCCGGAGACGGCCGTTCGCTTTTTCGTTACGGCCAATCCGGCGGAAGGCCTCGAGCTACACGGGTTTTACAACCGGCGAATGATTGAAGACCGTTCGGATTCGTTTGTCAAGCCGTATAAAACGTACGATCAGGGGTATTTGAAAAACTCCTACCCTATTGCTTCGACAGGGCAGAAGTATGAATCGGTGTCGAAGACGGTGTATAACCATTTCTCCGCCCAAATTTCCTACGAAAAGACCTTTGGCGGTCATTATATTAAAGCGATGGGCGGCGGGAGCGCGCAGGATTACCTGCGGCGGAACATGGCGGCTTCGCGCGTCGGCTATAATTTTGAGGGCTATGAAGAGCTTAATAACGGCAGCAGTACGGGTCAGGCGAACAGCGGCTCGCGTGTTGAATATGCGCAGGCTTCTGTCTTCGGCAGGCTGAACTATTCGTATGCGTCGCGGTATCTTCTTGAACTTGTCGGGCGCTATGACGGCTCTTCCCGCTTTACTCCCGGCTATCGCTGGGGGCTTTTCCCCTCCGTGTCGGCCGGCTGGCGCCTTTCGGAAGAATCTTTTTTCGAGCGGCTGAAGACAACGGTCGATCACCTGAAAGTTCGGGCATCGTGGGGGGCGCTTGGCAACGAAAGCCTGTCGTCGTACTACCCCTACGCCTCGACTATTGCTCTGGGGGGTAATGCCTACTGGTTCGACAACAAACAGCTGCTGGGTGGGGCACAAACATCGGTGTCCAACGAGCTTATCGGCTGGGAAAAGTCGACACAGTTCGACTTCGGCTTTGATGCCGGACTATGGAACAACAGACTGACGCTGTCGTTCGATTACTATGTGCGACAGATTTCAAACATGCTCCAGTCGTTTACCATCCCTTACATGGTGGGCTTGAACCCGGCCATGCAAAATGCGGGGGACATGCGGGTCAACGGCTGGGATTTTACCTTTACATGGCGGGATAAGATCGGCGAAGCGAGCTATCATATTACGGCGAACCTCGCTGACGCCCTTAGTGTGGTAACCGACCTGAAAGGACGGGTGTATGCCGAAGGCGACTCCTTTGTTAAGGAAGAGTACCCTCTGCATGCTTTCAGAGGATACCTCTCGGACGGCTATTACCAGTCGGATGAGGATGTGCGTAACTCACCTGCCTACAATATCACGCCTGATGACGTGGCGGCGAAACTGAAAAACTTCCATCCGGGCGATATTAAATACAAAGACATCAGCGGCCCGAACGGCGTGCCCGACGGTATGATCACCCCCGAGTACGACCGCGTCGAAACAGGCAATCCATACCCCCGCTACGAATTCAGTATCGACCTTGGCGCGGAATGGAAAGGGATCGACCTGACCGTTTTCCTGCAGGGCGTCGGAAAAAAGGATATTTACTATACGGGTCAGGGCGTGCGGCCGTTTTTCAATGGCCGGTCGATGTACACCTACCAAACCGACTACTGGACCGAAGATAACCGCAATGCCGCATTCCCGCGCTTGCTGACGGTTGCGAGCAGCGTGGTAAACCCTAATTACTTTCTGTCGGATTTCTGGATAAAAAGCGGCGCTTATCTGCGGGTGAAGAACATCGTGGTGGGCTATACCCTTCCGAAAAAAATCACGCAGTCGCTCCGCCTCGGCAAAGTGCGCTTTTATGTGAGCGCCCAGAACCTCTTTACCATCAGCAATGCCTATGAAGGCTACGACCCTGAGACATGGATAACAAGCGGCTCCGGTTCGTTTTACCCCGTGATGCGCACCTGCACGGCGGGTATTGATATACAGTTTTAATAGAGTATAAAAGAAATGCATATGAAAAAGTTTTTACTGATAACCCTTATAGCAGTAGCTTCCGCAGCCTGTGAAGACTACTTGGACAAAGAACCCTACGACTATACCTCCGCAGGATTCTATAAAACGGAAGAAGCCATCGAACTTGGGCTTACCGGCGTGTATTATAACATGTACCTCGACATGTACAATTTCGGCTATGCGGTGCCGAACTACATCTTTTTAGACCAGTTCACCGGCATGGCCTTCGAGCGTAATGACGCGCCACCGACCATCGGCGCAGGTGGAGGCCTCGATCAAAATAATACACGGGTGCTCCAATGGTGGCGCACCTGGTACACCTTCATTACCCGTACCAATTCGTTAATATACGGTTCCAAAGACTATATCGACGGGCTGAGCGACAAGGCCAAGCAATATATCGCCGAAGCGCGCGTGCTGCGGGCATACTGTTACTACAACCTGATTGCTACCTACGGCGACGTGCCCTTTTTCGATAAGCCGGTGACCGTCGAACAATACCGGGAACCCCGGACATCAAAAGCTATTATCCTCGACTTTATCCTGAGCGAGACAGCCGAAGCCGCCAAATATTTAGAATGGACAGCCCCCTCAAGAGGCCGGATGGACAAGGCCGCCGCATACGGCGTGCGCGCACGTGCAGCCCTGCTGGGGGGCAGTTTAAATTACGGAGGGCAAGGCGCCGGGTATTTCAGGATAGCCGCCGCATCGGCCGATACGGTTAAAGGACACCGCACGCTGGCTACTCGCTACGAAGACCTCTTCACTACCACAGGGCAAGCCAAAGCTGATGT
This sequence comes from Prevotellaceae bacterium, assembly GCA_031270845.1. GTDB lineage: Bacteria > Bacteroidota > Bacteroidia > Bacteroidales > UBA932 > JAIRKX01. Next base: position 35,990 of record JAISXF010000064.1, on the reverse strand, counting down.
ACGCAGCGAATTAATTATCGAAGTAATGTATTCGCTCGACGGCACTAAAAGAACCCACCTGATAGGCTTCGGCAGCGCTTCCCGTTTCTACGGGCAGACTCTGCGGCATCCCTCCTCCCTGCTTGCCGATACTTACGAATGCACCGACGGGAAGCGTATCGACGAATCTCCTCTCTACGACCCCAAACACCCGCAGAGAAACCGTGATCCCCGTTTTCATGCCACCCTCCTCATGCACGGCGATACCTGCACGGGCAACAACACCGGCGCGGAAGACGGGAAGATTAAAGTCATTCTCAATGCCTACGATGACAACGCCCGGCAATATGACTACGGCACGAACACATGGAAGTCGGTAATCAATATGGACATCAACAGCAGCGCGGCCTGGACGAGCTTTACCATCATGGGCGCCGGATATATCTGGGGAAAAATGACCGCCGACAGCGTAGAAAGCATCCAGGCGTCGACGATCCATTATCCCGTTATGCGCTATGCTGAGCTGCTGCTCACTTACGCCGAAGCCAAAATAGAACTGAATGAACTGGACCAGTCTGTGTACGACGCCATCAACGAAGTAAGGCGAAGAGCCGGAATGCCCGACGTATCGAGCGACCGTATCGGTAATATTGATAAAATGAGACAGCTGGTGCGCCGCGAACGAAAGGTCGAACTGGCGCTCGAAGGTCTCCATTTTGTGGATATGCGTCGCTGGGGAATCGGCGATATTGAAAACGAATACGACAGCTATGGCGTGCCGCTGAAAGAATTTGGCGGATATGAAGGAATGACCGAAAAACCGGATTTTAGAAAAACCCCACGGCACGACCTCAACGACATAGCCGTTTATGAAGCCTACAAACAGAAATTGAGAGTCGCTGTGCCGGGACGCTTCTGGGATCCGAAGTTTGAATTGTGGCCGATTCCTCAGCAGGAAATATTTCTCAATCCCGCGCTGGAACAAAATACGGGATACAGTAATTGACAACTAAACAAATCAACTATGAAAAAGCTTCTCTTATTATCTTATCTCATATTCGGGTTCCTGCTATATGCCGGCTGCTCCGGCGGGAATAGCAATCCCGAACCCGACCCCTGTGAGACAAACCCGCAGCCGGGATGCCCCAATTATACAGATCCCTGTGAGGCAAACCCGCAGCCGGGATGCCCAAACTATGTGGATCCCTGTGAGGCGAACCCGCAGCCCGGATGCCCCAACTATGACCCCGACCCTGTTTTGGCAACCACCATGACCCTCGGGACAACGGCCTATACGGTAACCACAACGTCTATGGATGAATTTGAAAACGGCTTCTGGTACCTCAAGGCGCAATTAACCGACGCGAACAAGCCCTTAGTTATTCATGCCGTTCGCTACAATACCCACACCTCCGGCTATCGTATCGAAGCATGGTCGGGCAGAGATAGCCTTTCGGGCAAAGAAACCCCTCTGACGATGGTAAATCGCTATGAAACGGCAGGCCGGCAGGTGAAAGTGGCCATCAACGGCGGCTTCTACGGCATGACTGCCGACGGCGTGCCTACCGATGCGGAAGTGGTCAGGGGAATGATGAACACGCTGGGGAATAATGAAAATCCGGTCGTCGGATTTGACGAGAATAACCATCCCTATGTCGGCAATCTGACGTTTAACGCGAAGGTCAAAAACAAAAACAGCGTCGAATTTGCCATTACCAACGTGAACAGCTCCCGATGGGAGAACTGGCTGGTGCTTTACAATTCCGCCAAAGGCACGCGCACCGGTACCAACGAATGGGGTACAGAGGTGCTGTGTGCGCCGAAATCGGGACAGTGGGAAACCTTGAGCAGCCACATCGGCGTGCGGTGCAACATAGAACGGAAAGAACCGATGAGCGGCAAGGGCAATATGGTCATCCCGAAAGGCAAAATTGTGCTCTCGGGCAACGGCACGGCAAACACCTACCTCACCAACAACCTGTACGCCGGCGAAGAGGTAGAGGTTACGGTCGATTATGCCATCTCCGGCGCTCCCGAGATGAACTCCACAATGATTCGTAATGTGGTAAGCGGAAGCAATATTATTTTAAGAAGTAATGAAGTGCTTGAGCCGCCTGCGGAAAGCCTGTACACCGCCAACCATCCGCGTACGGCCGTCGGATACTCTGCGCAAAAGGACTTTGTCTATTTTGTCATCGTCGAAGGACGCTATGCCGGTTCGGTGGGGGTGAGCACGAAAGAACTGGCGCAGGTGATGCAGTACCTCGGCGCCACCGATGCAATCAACCTCGACGGCGGCGGCTCGTCCTGCCTGATGATCGGTAAAACCACCAAAAATGTGCTCTCCGACGGCTCCCAACGCGCCGTATGCAACGGGCTGGCCATTATTAAGAATTAAAAATTACGAATTACGAATTGATGAAAATGGATAAACCAAATCAATAAATAAGCAAATCAACAATGAACAATAGAAGAGATTTTTTAAAGACAATGGCATTGGCTGCCGGAAGTGTTCCGGTGGCGGGAATGGCGCTCACGGCGTGCGGCGGAAACGAGCACGGCACAATAGCCGGCGGAATACGGCTGTCGGCATCGGACGACAAGTACCGCCTGATAACGAAAGGAACGGGACTGCCGATTACCGGCACCTTCCTCGATGAAATTACGTGGGACATCCCCTCCCAAAATTGGGGATACGACAAGTGGGACGCCGACTTCGGCGCTATGAAACAGATGGGCATCGACACCGTGATACTTATCCGCGGCGCATTCGCGCGCTACATGACCTTCCGTTCCGAAGTATTGATGAAACACGAAGGGACGTACATGTACGAGCCGGCATTCGACCTGCTGGGCATGTTCCTCGACCTGGCCGACAAGCACGGCATGAAATTCTACTGCGGTATCTTCGATTCGGGGCGTTACTGGATAGCCGGCGATGCCCAAAAAGAAGTGTCGCTCAACAAACTTTTCCTCGACGAAGTGTGGGAAAAGTACGGGCATCACCCGTCGTTCTACGGCTGGTACCTGTCGCAGGAAGTGAGCCGTCGCAAGGGAGGCATTATCGAATCGTTCGCCGAAATCGGGAAACATGCCAAAAGCATATCGGGCAACAAGCCCTGCCTGATTTCGCCCTACATTCACGGCCTGAAAACCGACCAGGTAATGGCCGGCGACCAGGCCACAACCGTCGAGCAGCACGTGAAGGACTGGACGGAAATCCTGTCGGGCATTCGCGGGGCGGTTGATATTATGGCCTTCCAGGACGGGCAGGTCGATTACCACGAACTGAAGGATTACTTAGTAGCCAACCGCGAGTTGGCCGAACAGTTCGGCATCGAATGCTGGACGAACGTCGAATCGTTCGACCGCGACATGCCGATACGCTTCCTGCCCATCCGGTGGGACAAGCTGATAAAAAAACTCATTCATTCGCAGGAGGCCGCGATGTCGAAAGCCATCACGTTTGAATTTTCCCACTTTATGAGTCCCTATTCGGCCTACACGCAGGCGGGGAACTTGTATAAACTGTATTGTGAACATTTTATGTTACCATGTTAAAAATAATTATTCATTCAATTTATTCTATTATGAGAATATTCAAAAAACCAAAAAGAACGGGAACCGGGCTGTGGAAGTGCGCAGGGCTTTGGGCCGGTATTTTCCTGTGGAGTCTGTTGTGCGTACTGCCTGCAAACGCACAAACGAGAGCAATAACCGGCACGGTAACCGACGCCAAAGGCGAGACGGTCGTCGGAGCCAGTATTGTGGTGAAAGGAACGGCAGTTACCACCCTGACGGATGCCGACGGCCGCTTTGCCATTCAGGCTGCGCCCGACGCTACGGTGGTTATTTCGCTGTTAGGATACATTACACAGGAAACCCCTGTGAGTAACCGAGCAGAGTTAAACGTTGTCCTTGAAGAAGACGTAAAGCGATTGGAAGAGGTGGTAGTAGTAGGGTACGGTACGCAGAAAAAAATCAGCGTTACCGGCGCCGTCTCCCAAATCAAGGGAGAAGAACTGCTGAAAGCGCCCACGACAAACGTTACGAACCTTCTGGGTGGCCGGATTGCCGGCGTTATCAGCCTGCAGCAATCGGGGCAACCGGGTTCCGACGGGTCGTCTTTATTAGTCCGCGGCAGCGGTGTCAAGGCGGTGGTCGATGGTATCGAGCGCAGCTTTGAGGAAATCGACCCGAATGATATTGCCTCCATATCGGTGTTGAAAGACGCCTCGTCGGCGGCAGTGTACGGGCTAAATGCGAGCGCGGTGATTATTGTTACCACCAAACGCGGGCAGGTAGCCCCGTCGCGGATTAACTTCACCGCATCCTACGGCGTGAGCACAAACACCGAAATGCTGCAGCTTTTAGACGGGCCGCAGTATGCCTACTGGTTCAACAAGGCGCGGGTGATGGACGGCGACACGCCGATTTTCTCCGAAGAGCATGTCCGTAAAATGCTCGCCGGCGAAGGCGGCTGGGGCAACACCAACTGGTATGAAGAAACTTTTGGCGTCGGTACCAACGGGCAGTACAACGTGAATGCATCGGGCGGTACGGAGAACATCAAGTACTTTGCCTCGCTGGGCTATTTCAACCAGACGGGGAACGTACAAAACTTCAATTACGACCGCATTAACCTGCGCTCGAACATTGACGCTAAAATTGCCAAAAATTTAACCTTGACCTTTGACGTGAGCGGGCGTATTGAAAACCGCGAACGGGCAACATGGAGCAGCGACCCCTCGGCAGGCAGCAACATTGCGCAGCAGGCCGTACGCGCCTTGCCCTTTGTGCCGATGGAATGGAACGGCCTGCCGGTAGCCACGCCCACGGCCAGTTCGATTGTCAGCCCGCTGGCCAGTTCGCTCTATGAGGCAGGCTACCGGACGGACAAGAGTAATATTTTACAAACCAACCTGGCGTTGAACTATGACGTCCCGTGGGTGAAAGGACTGAGTGCAAAGTTTGCCGTGGCCTATGACTATACCGACGCCATGTCGAAGCAGCTGACCAACCCGTACGACGTGTACAGGGCGGTGTTGCCTTCGTCCCCGGCCGGCGATATTTCCTATACAAAGACGAAATTCCAGTCGCCCGGCGATGCTTCCCTGGCCGAAGGAGCTACGCGCAGTACGACTGTTACTACCAACACCAGCCTGAAGTACGAAAACAAATTCGGATTGCACACTGTGTCGGCGCTGGCGCTGATGGAAACGCGGCAAACTAACGGCAATGTCTTTAGCGCATCGGGCGCCGGCTTTGATATTCTTGCCCTGGATGAACTGAGCAGGGCGTCTATTGCCGAAAAGAGAGGCATCAGCGGTTCGAGCAGCCAGTCGCGGCTGGCAGGCTTTTTGGGGCGTATCAATTACAGCTATGCCGATAAATACCTTGCCGAAGTTACCTTGCGCTATGACGGCACGTACCAGTTCGCCGGTAAAAATATCAGCGGCGCCCGCTGGATGACGACCCCTGCCGCCTCGATAGGCTGGCGCATGTCGGAGGAAGAATGGTTTAAGAAAGCCGCTCCGTTTGTAGATAATCTCAAACTGCGCGGCGGTATCGGATTGACCGGTTCAACCAGCGGACTTCCGGCCTATTTTTACCTCAACACCCTGTTGCCTGTGGCCAATGTAGCTATTATCGGAGGGCAAGTGGTAAACGGACTCAACACCTCCGCACCGGCCAACGTCAAATTGACCTGGTCGAAAGCCCTGCAATACAATATCGGCTTTGATGCTTCGCTGTGGAAAGGCTTGCTGGGCGTTGAATTTGATGTATTCTACAAATACCTTTATGATATTCCGGTAGCGGTTTCCAATACGGCGCCGAATTCATGGGGCGGGTATGTGTATGCCTGGCAGAATTTGGACAAAAAAGACCATACGGGATTTGAAATCCACCTGAGCCATGCGAACAAAATTGGGGAATTTTCCTACCGTATTGATTTGAACACAACCTACACCAAACGCCGCTGGCTGCATCATGAAGAGTCGGTCAATATGCCCGATTATTTGAAACTGACCGGCAAGGACGAAGGCGTACTCGAAGGCTTCATTGCCATGGGGCTGTATCAGTCGCAGGAAGAAGTGGACAACTCTGCCAAACTGGAAAGCGGCAGGCCGCGTATAGGCGATATTCGCTATTTAGACCGCAACGGCGACGGGGTCATTACCTACGAGCAGGACCGCGGCTATGTGGGCAAATCGGCCTATCCCGAATTTACCGGCGGGCTGTCGTTCTACGGCGAATGGAAAGGCATCGACATTTCCTTCCTGCTGCAGGGCGCGCTCGGCCGCCATGTAGCCCTCACCGGCGTATATCCCGGCGTGGGGATGGACAACAGTCTTTTCACAAAATCGTTTTACCACACGTCGAATACGCCGCTGTATCTGGTAGAAAACTCGTGGACGCCCGACAATCCGAACGCCCTCTTCCCCCGCCTGAGCATTACGCCTCCGGGTAACAACAATGCGTATTCGTCGGATTTCTGGTACCGCAACGGCGACTACCTCCGGCTCAAAAGCCTGCAAGTCGGCTACAACCTTCCGAAAAAATGGCTGGCTTATGTCGGCATCAATGCGCTGCGGGTATATGTGGAGGGACAAAATCTGCTTACCTTCAGTGAGCTGACAAAATACAATATTGACCCCGAACAGCCCGGCGTATCCAACGGATACTACCCGCAACAACGGGTATTTGCCGGCGGTATTAAATTAACTTTTTAAAAAATGAATATCATGAAAAAGATACTATCTCTATCAGTCATTATACTGTTACTTACAGTAGCGGGAGGCTGCGACAGCTTCCTTGATACCACGCCCACCGACCGAATATCGGACAAAGTAGTATGGCAGGAACTCGAAACCGTGACCATGTACTGCAATACCTTTTATGCCTATATCGACCGGTACGGGATGTATGCCAGCCCGTCGCAATTCAGCGGCAACCTGACCGAAGGACTCACCGAAACGTTTAAATACGGCTCGAACGTCTCCGGCAGCCGTGCGGGCGATGCGAATATGATTGTATTCAATCCTTCCCGCATAGGCCCCGACCAAAACCTGCTCAACGTATGGGCGACGACTTACGAACGCATCCGGCGGGTCAATGAATTTCTGGTGAACATGCGCGACTTTGCGAACTTCGACGAAACAACCAACCGGACATTTGAAGCGCAGGCGCGTTTCTTCCGCGCTTACCTTTATTTTCAATTAGCCAAACGGCACGGCGGCGTTATCCTGTACACCGACCTGAATTTTGAACAGAACAAAGCCCGCTCGTCGGCCGACGATACGTGGAATTTGATTGAATCGGATTTGGATTTTGCCGCATCGGTGCTGCCGCGCGAATGGGACGCCGCCAATGCCGGTCGCCTGACCAAAGGCGCCGTGTTTGCCTTTAAATCGCGGGCGATGCTCTATGCCGAACGCTGGCTGTCGGCAAAAGTGGCCGCCGACTCGGTATTTGCCTTAAACAAATACAGCCTGACGGACAACTACGCCGACGCATGGAAAGGCAATAATTCCGAATCCATCCTGGAATATCAGTACCGCGTTACCGGCCCCAGTCATAACTTCGATATGGCCTATGCCACCTTCGGAGAACACGACGAGGCCGGAGGCGCCGGAGGCCCGACGCAGGAAATGGTCGAAGCCTATGAAAAAGCCGACGGTACGGCTGTGGACTGGAGCACATGGCACGGGACAACGACCACGTCGCCCCCTTACAGCCAGCTGGAGCCGCGTTTCCACGCTACCGTGATTTACAACGGCAGCACATGGCAGGGCAAAATCATGCAAAATTCGGTGGACGGAACCAACGGCCGCTACATGGAGTATCGGGCGGAGGCCTATCCGAAAGGAAAAACCACCACCGGCTACTACCTGCGCAAACTGCGAGACGAAGCCCATACCGACCTTACCCTGCTCAGCGCGCAGTCGCTGGTCGAAATCCGGCTTGCCGAAGTCTATCTCAACCGTGCCGAAGCCAACTACCGGCTCAACAGTCCGGCGCAGGCGCTCTCCGACATGAACGCCGTCCGTACCCGCACGGGCGTGAACCTGCCGCCGAAAACAGGCCTCTCCGGTAATGCTCTCTTCGACGCCATCCGTCAGGAACGCAAAATCGAACTCGCCTACGAAGGACACCTCTACTGGGACATGCGCCGCTGGCGGCTCGCGCACCAGAACTACCCCGTCGGGTACAACAGCTACCGCGTACACGGCTTGAAAATTACCTACAAGAACAGTAGCTACGAATACGAGTATGTGGACTGCGACAAAGAAGACCGCTCGTTCCTGACGAAACTCTACGTGTTGCCCATTCCCAACGGGGAACTCAACAACAACTCGCTTATCGAGCAATACGACGAATGGAAATAATTCATATTTTAAAATTATACAGCTATGAAAAGTAAAATTTACTTACTGATATTGATGGGCGCCCTGTTTGCAATCAACGGGTGCCAGACGCCCGATGAACTGCTGCCCCCGGTAGCACATTCGGGACTCAACAGCGTAACGGCTTACTTTACCGATGCCGCCGGCAATTATTTAGACCAGGACAAAGGCCGGTTTACCGTTACCGTTACCGAAGGAAATACGAACATTGTGATTCCTGTTCCCTATTATTTCCCCGAAGAAAGCGACAATCCGGTTACTGCGGCCATGCTTTCGCGGATGCGTATGCGCGCCAATCTCGACGACAACGTTACGGTCGCCCCGCCGCTGCTCTATATGGACTTGACCCAGCCCTCGGTTATCACCGTCACCACGCAGCGGAAGGAGAAGGTACAGTACACCATCTCGAGCCTTATCCTCAAAAGTTCGGCCTGCGTGATCGAGGAGTTTACCCTGCCCTTAGCCGGCGATGCCATCCTCACCGGGATTATCACGGAAAGCACCAAAACCATTTCCCTGATTGCCTCCGAGCCAATCGCGCCCTGCACGGCGACGATTAAACTATCGCCGCACGCGACCATCAGCCCCGACCCGCGGACAACGACACTCGACTATAACAACACCCAAACCTTTGTCGTTACCGCCCACGACGGTACATCGGCCACCTACACCACGAGCAAATCAGTGCCGGCAAAACTGCCTGCGGGCATACGGCCGGGCAGCGAAAAACTGCTCTTCGCAAAACTGATAAGCGCCTTGGGAACGGCCACGGGTGTCGGCGTAGCCAATAATGTCAATGGCCTTGCGGCAACCCTGAACCATATCGTCCTTAGCACGCGCGGAAACAGCAGTATCGTGATTGACGCCAAAACGGGCGACCTCATCGGTACAGGCACCGTCGATGTATCAATCACGGGAGGCGGATTGAATAACTTCTACACCACGGCTGATGACGGCGGCAATATCTTTATCTGCAACCTGGTGAACAACCGCACAAGCGGCGCATTTAAGATTTATAAGCAGACGTCGGCCACGGCTACGCCGGAAGTGTACATCTCCTGCACGCTGCCCGGCGACGGGGGTCGCAAAATGTCCGTCCAGGGCAATATTGCTACGAACGCCATCATTACCGTTCCCTTTAAAAATGCCGACGTCGCCGACAAATTCGCCCGCTGGCAGGTAATAAACGGCACGCTGGTATCGCAAACGCCCGACATCGTTACCGTTACCGGAATGCACTGGCATAATGGAAGCACGGCCAATGTTTATAATGTTGACCTGGTTGCTACCTCCGATGTTGATCTCAATGCCGATTACTTCATCGCGCGGTATGGACAGGGAACGCAGGCCAAACCGAACCCGGTAGCGGGGCAGAGCGACATCTATTCGCTGCTCGACTGGATGAACGGAAGCACCAACGCCGTACGCGCCACCCTCGTCGATGTGAACCAGAACTTCGTTGCCAATGCCGTCGATTATACGGTGTTCAACAATACGCCCTACGTGCTGGTCAATTACGTGAACGCTTACAATTGGGGGCAGGCCGACCGCGCTTATTTAGTGAATGCTGCCAGTACCGGCGCCTTTACCGCCGCCTTCAATGCCTATGGCGGCCCCGGCGTTGACGGCGCCATCGAGTGGGCGTGTCCGCTCAACACGTATGGCGCGCAGGCTGCGGGAACCACTAACGGCAACAGCAGTGGCGACGTCGCTTTTGTGCAGTCCGCCGACGGGAATTTCCTCTATGTCTATTTTATGTTTGCCAACGGATACGTCGTAGGGTACCAGTTCGACTGCTTTGATATTTAAAAAAATCTCCGTGCAACGCTGTGAAGCCGCGGCGTAACGCCGTGTAAAATTACACGGAACAACACCGGGGCTTCACAGAGAAGCACAGGGATAATAAACAATGAATGATGAAAACAGGGAACTGCCCGCACGAAAATGCCGGAACAGCGCACATCGACCGATTTTGCTCCTTCCGGAAACCGGAACAAACATTTTCGCCCGATTTTGCTCCTTCCGGAAACCGGAATAAACAAATCCGACCGAATTTTGCTCCTTCCGGAAACCGGAACAACCATTTTCGACCGATTTTGCTCCTTCCGGAAACCGGAACCGGTTTTTTCGACCGAATTGGTTCCTTCCGGAAACCGGAACAGGCCGGGCAGCCCTTTTTTATCATTTATTTAAATTTAGATTATATTTATTTAAAAAAATAAAGATTATGAACAGAAACATTATTGTTCTCGATTTTCATCTGTTGAAAAACGAAACACATGTACAGTGCCACGAAAACGTATCCGCTATTTTTGAACGGCACGACCCCACAGTCATCGGTTTTAATCCGCTGTTTTTAGGATACAAAACCGCCTATGGCCACGAAGTGCTGGCGCTGGATTTTTTTCGCGGAAGCGAATTTACGGCGCATATCCACCTGCAGGACACCGTGCGCGACAGGCTTTTTCGGGGATTGGTAAACACCGTCCAGGGCGCCACGCACCACTACGACCCCACCGTCGTCGCCGCCGCCATCTCATTGATGACGATTTTCAACCACTACGGAAACATCGCCAAGAAAACCCTTGACGACGAAACCGCCGCCATCAATGACCTGCTGCGCGAACTGGCCTTCACCGCCCCCGCAGCGGCCATTACAACCGTCGGCGTCGGGACCTGGGTTACGAAACTGGCGGCCGCCAACGTCGCATTTACCGACCTGATGACCGACCGCTATCAGGAAGCCGCCGGACGAACCCCCTACCGGATGACAACCACCCGCAGCGAAACCGACCGGTTCTACCACGCCATCACCGGCCAGTTAGAAAGCCAGCTGTTAGTCGGAAACCATGCCGCCGATGCCCTGATCCGCGATTTGAACGCCGTACTCGAACGCTACAAACGAATCCTGGCGCAGGAAATGGCCGAACGAACCCCCACCACACCCGTGGATTAATTACGAATTACGAATTACGAATTACGAATTACGAATTACGAATTATAAATTATAAATTACGGATTACGGATTATAAATTACAAACTGCGGTTGAACGCGAAATTCAACCACGCAAGAACTCAACGAATGAACAAAATCTATCTTATCCTCTGCCTGTTCTTCCTGCTGCCGGCGATGTGGTCGTGCAAGAAAGAAAACCATGACACACCCCCCTGGGAATGGCCAGACCCCGAAGTGCCCGACCCCGGTACCGACGACGGCTCAAAACCCCGTTTTATGTGGATCGACGCCATGGCCAACTTCGCCGACTTTGCCAACAGCCGCGACAATATCCGCCGCGACCTCACGCTGGCCAAGAACGCCGGATTCACCCACGTCATCGTCGATGTGCGCCCGCCAACGGGCGATGTCCTGTTCAATACCGCCACCGGCGACCGCGTGCAGTGGCTCGGAGCATGGATCGGAGGCGTATATACCAAAATTACCCGCACCGCCGAGTGGGACTACCTGCAGGCCTTTATCGACGCCGGCCATGACCTCGGACTGAAAGTCTATGCCGGCTTCAATACCATGTCGGGCGCCCATAATACCGCGCTTGGCACGAACGGCATCCTCTCCCGCGACCCCGCGAAAAAAGCCTGGGCGACGCAGCTCCTCACCGCCACCGGTATTCAAAATACCCTTGACATCAGCACCACCGGCACCCACTTCTTCAACCCCGCGAACGACCATGTGCAAAGCTACATCTTAAGCCTGCTCGACGACCTGGCCGCCTACGACGACCTCGACGGCATTATTCTCGACCGCGCCCGGTTCGATGAACTGGACAGCGACTTCTCCCCCGAAACCCGCGCGAAGTTTGAAGCCTACATCGGCCAAAGCCTTCCGGCATTCCCCGACGGCGTCATGCAGCACGACATCAAAACCGCCTACCTCCCCGCCACCCTGCCCCCGTACTTTAAGCAGTGGCTGGAGTTCCGCGTCAAAGTGATACACGACTTTATCGAGGCCGCCCGGGCACGCATCAAGGCACGGAACCCCGATATTAAGTTTGGCGTCTATGTCGGCGGATGGTATTCGCAGTACTACGGCGTGGGCGTCAATTGGGCAAGCCCGAAGTATAACACCGCCGCCAACTACCCGCAGTGGGCTTCCGCCAACTACCGGAACTACGGTTTTGCCGACCACGCCGACGTGATACTCATCGGCGCCTACGCCGGCCCCACAAGCATTTACGGCACCAGCGAGTGGACGGTGCAGGGCTTCTGTTCGCGGTCGATGGCGCTAATTATGGGCGAAACGCTCGTCGTCGGCGGCCCCGACGTCGGTAACTACGGCTGGGATGGCGACACGCCGGCCATCCTCCAGTCGCTTACCCAGTCGGTCAATGCCGCCATCAACGCCTGCGACGGTTATTTTCTCTTCGATATGATTCACCTCAAGATGAAACCGCAGAAATGGCCGGCAGTGAAAGCCGGCATCGACAATTATTTAAATAATATACAATGAACAATGCACAATGTAAGGGCAAAAAACTTTTTGCCCGAATGGATATGAAAAATATGTACCGGCTGCCGGGTTTTTTCCTGCTCATCGGGATATGCTGCCTGTTTGCCTCCTGTCAAAGCACGCCGGAGGCTACCCCAAAGGTCGCCCTGATGTGGTTCGACGCCACCGCCAATTTTGAGCGGTTAAGCACGCCCGACTCCATTGATTTTTATTTGGAGAAAATAAAATCGCTGGGCTTCACCCATGCGGTAGTTGACATGCGCCCCATTTCGGGCGAGGTGCTTTACGAAAGCGACTATGCCCCGCCGCTCGAAGAATGGAAAGGCTTCCGGCGCGAGAAGTTCGATTTCTTAGGGCATTTCATCCAAAAAGCCCACGCTCTGGGCATGGAAGTCCACGCTTCGCTCAATGTCTTTGTCGCCGGCCATAATTACTTCGACCGCGGCATCGTATATAGCGACCACCCCGAATGGGCGACGATGGTCTATACGCCCGACCGGGGCATCATACCCGTTACCGCCGAAAAGCACAAGTATTCGGCGATGGTCAACCCGATAGACGCATCGTATCGCACGTATATCTTAAATATCCTGCAGGAAATTACGCGCAAATACCCCGCCCTCGACGGCCTTATCCTCGACCGCGTGCGCTACGACGGTATCTCCGCCGATTTTTCGGAAGCCTCGAAAGCGGCCTTTGAGCAGTACATCGGCGAGCCGGTAGCCGCCTTCCCCGACGATATTTTTAAATGGGTAAAGGGCGACAATGGCTACCACCGCGCCGACGGCAAACACTTTCCGAAGTGGGTGGAGTGGCGCGCCAAAGTTATTTACGATTTTATGGTGCAGGCGCGCGATGCGGTGAAAAGCATCAATCCCGATATTTCCTTCGGCGACTACACCGGCGCATGGTACCCGTCGTACTACGAAGTGGGCGTGAACTTCGCCAGCCGCACGTACGACCCGTCGCAGGAGTATGACTGGGCTACGCCCGAATACCGTAACTCCGGCTACGCCGAACTGCTCGACCTCTACACCACCGGCAACTATTACACCGACATCACCAACGACGACTACCGCGCCCACCACCGCGCCGTGCAAAACGAAACCGACAGCCACGCGCAGTCGAGCGAATGGTATTGCGTCGAAGGTTCCTGTGAGCGGCTTCGGGGTATCCTCGGCGGGCGGCCATTCGTCGGCGGCCTGCTGGTTGACCAGTTCTACAACAACCCCGGCGACCTTACCCGCTCTATCGAAATGAACCTCCGCCTCTCCGACGGCGTGATGGTATTCGACATCTGTCATATCATCGCCAAAGACCTTTGGGGCGAAGTGGAAGCAGGAATGAAAACAATGAACAATTAAACAATTCAACAACTAAACAATTCAACACATGAAAAAGATTTTCTATTTACTTACGCTAAGCCTGTTGGTAACGGGCATGAGCGCGTGTAGCGACGACCGGGGCACTATTGTGATCAAGGATTACGTCGTATCGGCCACAATTCTTAACAAGGCGGCCGGTGCAATTAAAATCGACAACTTCATTTATCAAGTCGATATGGAGCTGGTCGAAGACCAAAGCAAGTCGGATGTCCGTATCCGGCTCGAGCTGGCCGAAGGCGCGACGATGGTCGCTCCCGCCGAGGCGGAAGCCGTCTATAATTTGGGCAGCCCGGCCACGTTTACCATCGCAGCCGACGGGAAACAGCTAACCTATACCATGCGGGCCTCTGAAATCGAAGAGCCTGTCGGCCCCTACAAAGGCTGGGAGCAATGCCTCGAGTTTGGCGACCTGCCGTCGGGCATCCGCGTCTATAAGTCGCCGGCGCAACTGCAGGGGAAGAATGCCGTAGCGTATATCGCCGTGGCCAAAACCAGCAAAGGCCGGACGTTCGACGCCGTCCCGTCGGGCACCAAAGTAGGCAGCGATGTCCGCAGTACGCAAATCTCCGGCGCCAAAACACCCGCGCAGTTTTACAGCGACGGCAGCTATCCGGTGGTTATCAATGGCGGCTTCTTAACATGGTCGGGGTCGAATGTCTATAACCTGAGTCTGATATGGCGGGCGGGAGCGCTGGTATTTACCACCAGCCTCGATGTATGGAGCGGCCCTACCCCACCCTACTATCCGACCCGCGGCATCTTCGGTCATATTGCCGGCACAACGTACCAAACCGCCTGGGCATGGACAGACTGGCAGGGCAAGACCTACGCCTATCCCGCCCCGGCGCCCAACCCGGTTACCAATGGCGGGCTGGTGCCTTCGGCGACCTACCCCGCCGGCGGGCGTGAGTATGCCGCACTGACGGCTATCGGTGGCTGCCCGGTATTAATCAAAAGCGGCTCAATAGCCACCACCGCCATGTGGGAGGATGAGATGACGGCCTCCGACCTTTATCCCGCCACCCCCCGCACCGCCATCGGCTATACCGACGACAACAAAGTGATCCTCTTTGTATGCGAAGGCCGCAACAAAACCCCCAACACGCCCGGGTTTACCCTCGCCGAAACAGCGCAAATCCTGAAAGATTTGGGTTGTGTAGAGGCGTTGAACCTCGACGGCGGCGGCTCGTCGTGCATGCTGGTCAATGGCCAGGAAACCATCAAACCCTCCGACGGCTCGCAACGGGCGGTAACGTCGGCGGTGGTATTAAAGTAAGCCTTCGGCGGATACAAGGTAAAGGATAAGAAGTAAAAGGTGCAGGGTACAGGGTGGCTGTCGCAGGCTACCCTGTACCCTGTACCTTTTATTTTTTACCCTTTCATCCATCTGTTTCCAATTTATTATTCACAATATATTTAATTAAGAAAAAACAAATTAACGGGATATTGTGAATAACTTTTGCCGCCATGTTAGCATCTTTAAATGTAAAAAAGTGTAATCAAATGTAAATATATGGAAAAAAAGGTGTATATTTGCAGCCTGTTTTAGATTATACAATAAAATGGCTGCATTTATAGGAGAATACACAAGCAAATTAGACGACCGGGGACGGCTAATATTCCCGTCGGAGTTACGCGCGCAGGCCGCCGACAAAGGCGGCTCGTATGTCGTGCGCAAAAATGTATTCAACGCCTCGCTCGAGCTCTACACGATGGAGGAATGGGACAAGCTGTCGGCGCAGGTAAAATCGCGCATCAATCTCCTCACACAGGCAGGCAACGAAGTGTGGGAAGGGTTCAACCGCAACCGTGCGATTGTAACGCCCGACGAGAAAATGTCGCGGATCACGATACCGAAGCATTTGCTCGAAAAAATCGGGGTGCAGAAAGAGGTCATATTTGTTGGGCAGGATTTTAAAATACAAGTGTGGGCAAAGGAAAACTGGATGGCGGCAGCGATGCCCGAAAAGGAATTTGCCGTGTTGTTTGAAAAACTGTTAGGCCAACCGACCAATGGACTATAAAACGAAAGATATTTATGTTATAAAGAAAATAAAATGGCTGCCTATCACATACCGGTATTACTGCACGAAAGCGTTGATGCGCTTTGCGTGAAGGCGGGCGGCACGTATGTCGATGCGACGTACGGCGGCGGCAGCCATACCCGTGAAATCCTGAACCGCCTGCCGAAAGGCCGCCTGCTGGCCTTCGACCGCGATGCCGACGCCACGGTCAACCGCATCGACGATTGGCGGCTGACGTTTATCGAAAATAATTTCCGGTACATCCGTAGCCTGCTGCGCTACGAAGGCGTGGAGCAGGTCGATGGAATACTGGCCGATTTAGGCGTGTCGTCGCACCAGTTTGATACGCCGGAACGCGGTTTTTCGTTCCGGTTCGAGGCGGCGCTCGATATGCGCATGAACCGACAGTCGGATTTGACGGCCGCGCATATCGTGAATACGTATAGCGAAGCACGGTTGCAAACGATTTTCAAAAGGTACGGCGAGGTGGTCAATGCGCCGAAAGTGGCGCGGTGCGTGGCAGAGAGGCGGCAGAAGCAGCCGATTGAAACCGTCGGCGCGCTGGTCGATGCACTCAGGCCATGTGTGCTGCGGCAGGCGGAACATAAGTACTTGGCAAAGGTCTTTCAGGCGCTGCGGATGGAAGTCAACGAGGAACTGCCGGCGCTGGAGCAGTTGCTGATCCAGTCGTTGAAGCTGCTCAAGCCGGGTGGGCGACTGGCAGTCATTACCTATCATTCGCTGGAAGACCGGATAGTGAAAAACTTTATGCGGACGGGCAATGTAGAAGGAATAGTAACTAAAGATTTCTTCGGGCAGGAACAGACGCCGTTTACCGTGATTACCAAAAAGGCTATTGTGCCGAAGGAGGAAGAAATCCGGAAAAATACGCGGGCACGCAGCGCGAAGCTGAGAGTGGCAATGGTTCATGATTAATGGTTAATGGAAGAAAAGAGTATGAGTAAGCAGAAAATTAATAAAGCGGGGAATATAATCAGCCGGATTTTTTCGGGATGGCCGGTCAATGTACTGCTGCGGAAACATGGCCGATTTCTGTTCTTTTTGTTTGTGCTGGCCTTGCTTTATATCGGCTTTCATTACAATATGGCGCAGACGGTGCGCCGCGGGCGGCAGGTTGAACGGGAGGTGAAGAACCTGCGGGCGGAATATAAAACCCTTGAATCAAAATTAATGCAAATGAACAAGCAATCGACCATCACCCGAATGCTGAAGGAACGGAACATCACAAGCATCGCCGCCCCGCAAACACCACCGAAACGGATAAAAGCCGGCAGACAATAGACAATATTCAATATCCAATGGCAACAAACAGTCATACGAAGCATTCGCAAGCGCCGCAGGAAGGACGGGAGACACAACCTATCATCCGGCGGATAGGCTTTGTATATTTGCTGGTAGTATTGTCGGGGATTGGGATTATTGTGCAGGTCGTCTCCCTGCAATTGAACAGCGAACTGAAAGAGGAAGGACAGAAGCGCAGCCTGAAACAGGAAAACCTGTCGGCGGTGCGCGGGAATATCATGGCTAACGACGGGCGCGTGCTGGCCATGTCGCTCCCCTACTATGAACTGCGGTTCGACTGTACGGTGGCGCTGGATTCGGTATGGGCGTCGAATATCGACGGGCTGGCGGCGGCGCTGGCGCGTTTTTTTAAAGATAAACCGGCCGGAGAGTATAAAACAGCACTGCTCCAGGCGCGGAAGGCCGGCAAATGCTACCTGCTCGTGCATCCACGGTGGATAACCTATACGGAACTGCAGGCGGTGAAGCAGTTTCCGATATTCAGTCTGGGGCAGTACCGGGGCGGCCTGATTGTCGAACCAAAAAGCAAACGAACTAACCCCTACGACCGGCTGGCGTACCGTACAATCGGATGGAAGAACGCCGACGGCGTGGGCGTGGGCATTGAGGATGCCTTCGATGTTTACCTGCGCGGTACGCCCGGCAAACGGGTAGTGCAACGTCTTCCGGGCGGCGAGTGGATGCCGATTAACAGCTCGTCCGATGAGGAACCGCGCGACGGGATGAATATCGTTACCACGCTCGATGTCGATATTCAGGACGCCGCCGAAACAGCATTGCGCGAAAAGATGATGGAGAACCCCCTCTTTGAAGCCGGAACCGCCATTGTGATGGAAGTCGCTACGGGCGAAATACGCGCCATCGCCAACATGAAGCGCCGCGCCGACGGCGGCTACGACGAGGCGTTCAACTACGCCATCGGCATGGCCACCAACCCTGGCTCGACATTCAAGCTGCCGATGCTCATTGCGCTGCTCGAAGACAGCCACGTGTCGCTCGATACGCCGGTAGAGGTGGGCACCGGCACGTGGAACTACCACGGCGTGCCGTTTGTCGATGACCACCGGGGATTAGGCACCATCTCGATGCTCGAGGCGCTGGAACATTCCTCGAACGTCGGTTTTGCCAAAACAGCCGTCAAGGCCTACGGCAACGGCAACGAACGGCAGTTTACCGACCGCCTCTACGGGATGTACCTCCATAAGCCGCTGGGGCTGCAGATTAAGGGCGAGGCCAACCCGACCATCGGGTATCCGGGCGACAGGGTGTGGTCGGGCGTGTCGATACCGATGCAGGCCATCGGCTACGAAGTGCTGCTCACGCCCCTGCATACACTTACGCTCTATAACGCCGTGGCCAACGGCGGAAAAATGGTGAAGCCGAAGTTCGTTACTGCGATACAAAAAAAAGACGGCGGTATCCATAAAAAATTCCCGACGGAAGTTATCAACAGCGCCATCTGTTCGCCGGCGGTACTGCGGGAGATACATCGCGCCTTGCGCGGGGCGGTGGAAAACGGCACGGCAAGGGGCATCAACGATAAACGGTATCACATTTCGGGCAAGACCGGCACCGCGCAACTGCTCTTCGACGGGGTGTACAAGCAGGGGCGCTACCGCAAGCCGCAGGCGTCGTTTGTCGGCTATTTCCCGTCGGAAGCGCCGAAATACAGCGCTATCGTGGTACTCTATGGGGAGAAAACCACCGAAGCCCTCTACGGATCGACATGGGCGGCGCCGGTATTCAAAAATATCGCCGACAAACTCTACATCGCCGGGCGGGATTGGCCGGAGCTCGCGGGCAGCGAACCTCCGGTGGCACCGGAGATGCCAATAGTCAAGGGCGGCAGGAAGGCCGAAGTGGAAACCGCCCTGAGCCGTCTGGCCATTCCTTCCAAATTCCTGACAAAAAACACACCATGGGTCGGCGTGTACACCGAAAAGGAATACGTGTGGGAAATATCAAAGAACATTAACGCCGACGAGTTGCCGTCGGTGCTGAATATGGGCTTGAAAGACGCGCTCTTCCTGCTCGAGAATATGGATTTGACGGTGCGTTTCACCGGCGTCGGGCGGGTGCTCAAGCAGTCGCCACCGGCGGGAACAAAGGCTACCAAAGGGCTGTACGTTTATTTGGAGCTGGGGTAAGCGGTTTTTTATTTAAACTAATTTTATACGGAAAAAATACTACAGGTCAATGTTATTAAATAATTTGATACACGACATACGCCCGAAGGCGATACACGGAAACCCCGCGGTGGACATCGGGTCGCTGTGGCTGAAGGCACAGGACGCTGTGCCGGGCGGGCTGTTCTTTGCCCTGCGCGGGTCGGCAACCGACGGGCATCGGTTTATCGGTGCGGCTATTGCGCGCGGCACAGTGGCGGTGGTCTGCGAAGAGCTGCCTTGCGCTGAGGCAATTGACCCCGCGGTGTGCTACGTCGTGGTCGGCGACAGCCGCGCCGCCGCAGGGCAGATGGCATCGGCATTTTACGGCCATCCGTCGAGGCGGCTCAAATTGGTGGGCATCACCGGAACCAATGGAAAAACGACCACCGCAACCCTGCTCTACCGCCTCTTCCGGGCAGCGGGGTATCGGGCGGGGTTGCTGTCAACGGTAGCCAATTATGTGGATGCACGCGAAATCCCGGCCACCCATACCACGCCCGACGCTATTACAATCAATCGGTTGCTGGGGGAGATGGTGGCGGCGGGCTGCGGGTACTGTTTTATGGAGGTCAGCTCGCACGCCATTGTGCAGGAACGCATCGCCGGACTGGCGTTTGCCGGCGCGCTGTTCAGCAATATCACACACGACCATCTGGATTATCACAAAACGTTCGCCGACTACATCCGCGCCAAGAGGAGCCTCTTCGACCGCCTGCCGGCCGGAGCATTTGCCCTGCTTAACATCGACGACCGCAACGGCCGGATAATGGGGCAGCACACCCGCGCCGCCGTAAAAACATACGCGCTCCGCTCGTGGGCCGACTTCAAAGCCCGCATTGTCGAGCAGACACTCGACGGGATGCAGCTGCATATCGACGGGGTGGACATCTGGACGCCGCTCGTGGGCGCGTTCAATGCCTATAACCTGCTGGCCGTATATGCCGCCGCGCGGCTTCTGGGCATCGACCGAAGCGAGGCGCTGCGCCTGCTGAGCGCCCTCACACCGGTCGCCGGACGCTTCGAGGTGGTGCGTCGCGCTGACGGCATTATCGTTATCATCGACTACGCCCACACGCCCGACGCCCTGCAAAACGTGATACAGACCGTCCGCAGCATCGGGCGTGAAACACCGCTCATTACCGTCGTCGGCTGCGGGGGCAACCGCGACACAGCCAAGCGCCCGACAATGGCGCAGATAGCGGCCACGAACAGCGACCGCGCCGTATTCACCTCCGACAACCCGCGCTTTGAAGACCCCGAAGCCATCCTCAACGACATGAAAGCCGGCCTCGACGCCGACGCGCGCACGCGGTCGCTCTTTATCACCGACCGTGGCGAAGCTATCCGTACCGCTATCGCGCTGGCTCAGACGGATGGCGCTATCGTATTGATTGCCGGTAAGGGACATGAACGGTATCAGGAAATGGCCGGCAGCCGCATCCCCTTTGATGACCGCGACGCGGCGCTTGGATTGACTATGTAATTCATCATCATTTATAATATCATACCTTATGTTATATCATCTAATTGATTATCTAAACACGCTGTGGGATGTGCCGGGCGGCGGGTTGCTGCACTATCTGACATTCCGCTCTGCGGTGGCGGTGATTATCGCGCTGGTTATCGCGCTCATTTTTGGCAGACGCATTATCCGCGCGCTACAGCGGCGGCAGATTGGCGAGGTTGTCCGCGACCTTGACCTCGAAGGCCAAAAGCAGAAGCGGGGAACGCCTACGATGGGCGGTATCATTATCCTGCTGGCTATTCTGGTGCCGGTGCTGTTAGTGGGCGACCTCACGAACGTGTATGTATGGCTTATGATTATCACCGCGATCGCGCTGGGCGCCATCGGATTTGCAGACGACTACATAAAAGTTTTCCGGCAGGATAAAAGAGGCCTTCGCGGGCGCTTTAAGGTGTTCGGGCAGATTGGCGTGGGGGTGATTGTGGCGGGAACGATGCTGTTGTGCGATGACATAAAGGTCTGTGAACCGGTAGCGAAGACGGCGCCCGGCGCACGCCCCGAAGTCGTTGAAGGGGGCGCGGAAAAAGAAATGCGGTACCTCTGCGACGTGAAGACGACGCAAACCACCATTCCGTTTGTTAAGGAGAACGAGTTTGATTACGCATGGCTCTCTCCGTGGGGCGGCGCGGCGGGGAAGGCCATCGGCTGGGTACTTTACGCGTTGATGGTGATTGTTATCATTATAGCTGTCTCAAACAGCGCCAACCTCACCGACGGCATGGATGGGATGGTTTCCGGAATCTCCATCATAACCGGCACTACGCTGGGGGTTCTCGCCTATTTGTCGGGGAACAGTATCTATGCTGATTACCTTAATATAATGTACATTCCGCACACCGGCGAGCTGGTGGTGTTTATGGCGGCGTTCGTCGGGGCGCTGGGGGGCTTCCTCTGGTACAACGCACATCCCGCGCAGGTGTTCATGGGCGATACGGGTTCTCTCGCCATCGGCGGCATCATTGCGGTGTTCGCGATTGTTATTCGCAAAGAATTATTGATGCCCGTGCTGTGCGGTATTTTCTTTGTTGAAAGTCTCTCTGTGATAATACAGACGGGGTATTTTCGCTACACCAAACGCAGGTACGGCGTCGGCCGGCGGGTCTTCAAAATGGCGCCGCTGCATCACCATTTCCAGAAGCCGGGAAATGCCGGCGTCGTGGCGCTGATACAAAAACCGCTCCAGCCTTTGCCTGAATCAAAAATCGTTACGCGATTCTGGATCATCACCGTGCTGCTGGCGGTTATTTCAATCGTAACCCTAAAGATAAGATAATTAATGAAAAGATGGATATGATAAACGACTCCCTGCAAACGACTCCCGCATTGCGTGGAACGCCCGCCACGCGCATCGCGGTGCTTGGCGGCGGCGAGAGCGGCGTGGGCGCCGCAGTGCTCGCGCGTAAAAAAGGTTTCGACGTGTTCCTCTCCGACGCGGGCGAGCTTAAAGACAACGCGCGTAAGATGCTTGACAGCTATGATATACCCTACGAAGAAGGCGGCCACAGCGAAGCCCTGCTGCTGTCGGCTGCCGAGGTCGTCAAGAGCCCCGGAATACCCGACAGGGCGCCTGTAGTCAAAATGCTGCACGGGAAAGGCATACCGGTGATCTCCGAAATCGAATTTGCGGGGCGCTACTGCCGGGCTAAGAAGATATGTATCACAGGGAGTAACGGTAAAACCACGACGACTTCCATTATCTACTTTTTACTTAAGAACGCCGGCCTCAATGTAGGCCTTGCGGGCAATATCGGCAGCAGCTACGCCTACCAGGTGGCGACCGAAAATTATGACTATTATGTGTTAGAGCTGAGCAGTTTTCAACTCGACGGCATGTTTGATTTTAAGGCCGACATAGCCGTGCTTCTCAACATCACGCCCGACCATTTAGACCGCTATGATAACAGTCTCGCGGCTTACGCGCGGGCCAAGTTCCGCATCGTACGGAACATGCAGCCTGGGGATTGCTTCATCTTCTGTTCGGACGACGAAATCACGATGTCGCACCTCAACGACATCGTGCTGAAGGCTCAATTACTTCCCT
Source organism: Prevotellaceae bacterium (assembly GCA_031270845.1). Lineage (GTDB taxonomy): Bacteria > Bacteroidota > Bacteroidia > Bacteroidales > UBA932 > JAIRKX01. The sequence goes on along the minus strand of JAISXF010000064.1, from coordinate 12,672 downwards.
TTTCGCAGACCGCCGCTGTCCCGCAGGGCGCTTACACCCTCGGAGAGCGCCTCCACGCGCGCTATCACAGCGACGAATTTTCGATGCACGTAGAGGAGCTCGCGCTTGCGGGTAAACACAATGTCTATAACTCGATGGCGGCAGCGGTGGCGGGTCAGGTACTGCAGGTGCGCAACGAGGTCATCCGCGAGAGCCTCGCCACCTTCCGCGGCGTCGAACACCGCCTCGAACCGGTGCTGAAAGTACGCGACGTATTATATATTAACGACAGCAAGGCCACGAACGTCAATGCCGCCTGGTACGCCCTCGAGAGCATGAGAACCAAAGTAATATGGATTGCCGGCGGTACCGATAAGGGCAACGATTACGCCGATTTGTTTGAACTTGCCGCGCAGAAGGTGAAGGCTCTCATCTGTTTGGGTATCGACAATGAGAAGCTGCACCGTGCTTTTGCACAGCGTGTGCCGGTGCTGCTCGATGCGGCGTCGATTGACGAGGCGGTCGGGGCGGCGTACCGGCTTGCGGAACCCGGCGATACGGTGTTGTTATCGCCCGCCTGCGCGAGTTTTGACCTGTTTAAAAATTATGAAGACCGCGGCCGGCAGTTCAAAGAGGCCGTGCGGCGTCTGTGATAGGAACCGACTATGGATGACAAGCCCAAATATATGACATTTGCCGACATGCGTATGGCGGCGCGCGCGGCGTTCAGCGATTTACGCCACACCGCGAAGGGCGACCGCGTGCTGTGGAGTGTGGTTATCATCCTCTCGGCGGTGTCGCTGCTGGCGGTATATTCAGCCACCAGCTCCCTGGCCGACCTGCGGGGCGGCTCGGCCTTCGATTACCTTATCCGACAGTCAAAGTTCATCGGCTTGAGCCTGTTGTTAGTGTATGTCGGTCAGCTCATCCCCTACTACATTTACCGTAATTTCGCCAAGCCGGCGCTGTATATGTCGCTCATTTTGCTGGGTTGTACCTTCTTTTTCGGGTCGGAATTTAACGAGGCGTCGCGCCACATCGACCTTGGTCTTTTCTCGTTCCACCCGGCGGAGGCGGCGAAGTTCGCTATTATCCTGTATGTCGCCAAAGTGCTGGAAGAGAACAGCCGCCGGCATACGCTTCCGCGCTTTTGGCGGTACGCGCGCCACATCGTGGCGCCGGTTGCCGTGCTGTTTCTTTTGTTAATACAGATGGGGAGCACGTCGGCGGCGCTGTTGATGGCCTTCACGGTGTTTATCATTCTTACCGTCGCGCGCGTCCGGGCGTCGTACCTCTGGAAGACGCTGGCTCTGGGCGTGGCCGGTTTGGGCGCCGTGGTGCTGCTTTCCTATACCACGCCGCTGTTTCCGCGCGTGAAGAAGATGGTCGCGAACCGCGTCATCGTCCACTTCTCCTCCGACGCCGTAAAGAAGGATAAAAAAGACCTGCTTTTTCAATACAACAACGCGAAGATAGCGGTCGCTTCGGGCGGCATCATCGGCAAGGGGCCGGGGAACAGTACCCAAAGACACATCCTGCCCAATGCCTACGATGACTTTATTTTCGCAATCATTGTCGAGGAATATGGCGTAGCGGGATGCGTCGGCGTATTATTCCTCTACCTGTGGCTCTTCTACCGCGTGGCGGTGATTGCGCGTTCCTGCAAAAACCTGTTCTACGCCACCGTTATACTTGGAATAATGCTGCAAATCGTGTTCCAGGCGCTGCTGCACATGAATGTCGCGGTTGGCCTCTTTCCGGTAACGGGGCAGACGCTGCCGCTGGTAAGCCACGGGGGCAGCTCGCTTATCACTACGGGTTTTGCGCTGGGAATAATTCTCTCCGTGAGCCGTACCGCCAATGAGCAGGAGAAAAAACGACGCGTCGCGACGGATTCAACCATAAATAAAGATACGCTTACCGCAGATGAATAACAGTAACACAATATACACTGCGTTTTCCCCCGACGGGGGGAATATTCCTGCATCTTGCAGGACGTTTTCTTCCAATGGGGGAAACATCCCTGCATCTTGCAGGACGAAAACCCCCGATGGGGGGAATGCTGCCGCAGGTTGCAGGATGACTTCCCCCGATGGGGGGAATATTCCTGCATCTTGCATGACGACCTCCCCCAATGGGGGAAATGCTGCCGCAGGTTGCGGGACGACTTTCCCCAATGGGGGGAATGTCGCCGCAGGTTGCGTGGAAGAAACCCCCGAAGGGGGAAGGGTTAATACAAAATTTTTTACAGTAACTAATCACCATAAAACGTAAAACACCATGTTAAGGATTATCATCAGTGGCGGCGGCACAGGCGGACATATTTACCCGGCGATAGCGATTGCCGATGAACTGCGTCGGCAGTTTCCGGACACGGTCATCCTCTTTGTCGGGGCGGAAGGCCGGATGGAGATGGAGAAAGTGCCGGCGGCGGGCTATCCTGTTGTCGGCTTGCCCGTAGCAGGCCTGCAGCGGAGATGGAGCCGGCAAAACTTCGCGCTGCCCTTTAAGCTGCTCAGAAGCATCCGCAAAGCCTTGCGCGTGATTAAGGACTTTAAGCCCGACGCCGTCGTCGGCGTCGGCGGCTACGCCAGCGTCCCGATACTCCGGGCTGCACAATGGCGGAAAATACCCACCCTGCTGCAGGAACAGAACGCATACGCCGGCATGGCCAACCGGTACCTCGCGCGGCGCGCCCGCCGGATTTGCGTCGCATACGACGGCATGGAACGCTTTTTCCCAAAAGACAAAATCCGCCTCACCGGCAACCCCATACGCTTCACCAGCCGCCGGACTGCATCCGACGAACGGGCGGCGGCGGCGGCATTTTTCGGGCTCTCGCCCGATAAAAAGACCGTCCTCGTCGTCGGCGGCAGCTTGGGCGCCCGCACCCTGAACCGGACAATGACATTCGCCCTGCCCGTGCTGGCCTGTGGCGAAGTGCAGTTTGTCTGGCAAACCGGCAAGCCGTATATCGTACATGCGCTTGAAGCGCTTCGGGCGCTGAAAACCGCCGGCCGCCCGCCGGTAATAAAAGCGTTCGATTTCATCTACCGCATGGACTATGCCTATGCCATTGCCGACGCCGTCGTGTCGCGCGCCGGCGCCGGCGCCATCGCCGAATTATGCATGGCCGGCAAGGCCTGCATCTTTGTGCCGTCGCCCAACGTCGCCGAAGACCACCAGACCGGAAACGCACAGGCATTAGTCGCACAGGACGCCGCCCTCATGATTCCCGACGCCAATGCTGAAACAGCCCTTCTGCCGGCCCTCCTCAAACTCCTGCAGAACGATGCACGCCTCAACGCCCTGCGCCAAAACGCCGCAGCCCTTGCCAGACCCAACGCCGCCTGCGAAATTGTAAAAGAAATACAGACGATAGCGGCGAAGTATGAGGTATGAAGTATGAAGTATGAAGTAGGAAGCAGGATGTATGAAGGATGATGTATGAAGTAGGATGTATGATGTATGAAGTATGATGTATGAAGTATGATGTATAAATTATGAACAGTAAACCACATATCCCGCCCCCTGCCGACGGTTTCCTGCCGACGGCTGTCTATTTCATTGGCATCGGCGGCATCGGCATGAGCGCGCTGGCGCGGTACTATAACTATGCCGGCGCGGTCGTAGCCGGCTACGACCGTACGCCGTCGCCGCTCACGGCTGCCCTCGAGGCCGAGGGAATCGACATTCATTATGAGGATGATGTCGAGAAAATCCCACCGGCATTCCGTGCTCCTGAAGCGCCCGGCGGCGTGTCGGTTATCTACACCCCCGCCGTGCCTGCCGACCACCGCGAACTGAACTGGTTCAGGCAACACGGATACCCTATTATCAAACGCTCGAAGGCGCTCGGGCATATTGCCGCCGGCAAAACCACCATCGCCATTGCCGGCACGCACGGTAAAACCACCATCAGCACCTTAACGGCACACCTGCTCACTGAGGCAGGCGACGGCTGCACGGCGTTCCTGGGAGGCGTGTCGAAGAATTATGACAGCAACCTGCTCCTGTCTGCCTCGCCGGCGCTGGTAGCAGAGGCCGACGAGTTCGACCGCTCGTTCCTGCAGCTCTTCCCGCAGATAGCCGTCGTAACCTCCGTCGATGCCGACCATCTGGATATTTATGGCACGGCCGGCGCGATGAAGCAGGCGTATGTCGATTTTATTCATCAGGTACAGCCCGGTGGCGCGGTCATCCTCAAGCAGGGTGTGGAGCGGCTGTTCGGCAGCGCGGCGCTGCGGCGGCCGGCTGCGGCGGCGGCGGTTTACCACTACGCACTCACGGATGCGGCGGACTTTTATGCCTCTGATATACGGCGTCTTGATAGCGGTTTGTTGCGCTTCGACCTCCACCTCCCCGGCGGCGTCATCGACGATTGTGTGCTCGGCGTCCCCGCGCGGGTGAATGTCGAAAATGCGGTGGCGGCGGTGGCGGCAGTATGGGCGTACGCGCAATGCAATCAGCGGGATACGAACGACTTCTTCGCTTTCGCGGATGGCCTTCGGAGGGGACTCGCCTCCTTCACCGGTGTGCAGCGGCGCTTCGATGTGCAGGTCAATACCCGTCGGGGTACCTATATCGACGACTACGCGCATCATCCCGCCGAGTTGCGGGCGGCGATAACCTCGCTGCGCGAAACGTTTCCCGGAAGGAAAATCACCGGCATCTTCCAGCCGCACCTCTATTCCCGTACCCGCGACTTTGCCGACGGCTTTGCCGAAAGCCTCAGCCTCTTGGATGCCCTCATCCTCCTTGAGATTTACCCCGCCCGCGAAGCGCCGATCCCCGGCGTCTCTGCCCGCCTGATTTTCGACAAAGTAACCTTGCCTCAAAAACAGCTATGCACTAAAAGCAACCTGCTCGAGGTGCTTCAAACAAAAGACATCGATGTCCTGGTAACCTTCGGTGCCGGCGACATCGACCGCCTTGTCGAGCCTCTTACGCGGTGGATGAAACGGGACGAACGCAGGAAGGCCTTATCGCAGTGTCAAATAAACTATGCAGAAAGGAACTCGTGATGGCTAAACAAAATATAACGTTGTGCATTGTGTGTGTGCTGGTGGCGGCCTATCTGGCGGTGGCGACGGGGTTCGTGAACCGGCAGCGGCAACGGATTTACTGTCGCGCTATCGACGTCGTGATTTGTGACAGCGATAAAAACCGCTTTGTCGATGCCACGGGGGTGCGCCGGATGGTGGAAAACGAAAACCCGCCGCTCCTGGGCACCCCCCTCGACCGCATTAACACGCAGCTCATTGAGGCACACCTGAACGCGAAAAGTGCGGTCAAAAGCACCCAGGCCTACACGACTCTCGACGGGGTGTTGCATGTCCGCGTTTACCAGCGCCGGCCGGTGGTGCGGGTGCTGGCTGGGGGCGGAAGTTTTTATATCGATGACACGGGGTATGTCTTCCCTTTTTCGCACGCTTACACGGCTTACGTGCCGGTGGTTACGGGTGCAGTCGGCGCGGCGGTTACGTCCGGTTACACCGGCCCCATCCCCGAAAGGGACACGCTATTGCAGCAGCTCTACGCCTTTGCCCGCTTCCTCGACAGGCATACTTTCTGGCGTTCGCAGGTGCTGCAAGTGCATGTGCGCAACGCCCATAACATCGAGCTTATCCCGCGTGTCGGCAACCACCTCATCGCCTTAGGCCCGTTCGATGACTACGAATACAAGTTGAAAAAACTCTACACCTTTTACCGTGAAGCCCTTCCCCGCGAGGGCTGGGAGCGCTTCTCCCGGTTCGATTTACGCTACGGCAATCAAATAGTGGCCACGAAAAATTAAAAATAAAAATGCAGTAATAAAAAATAAGATATGGAAGCATTAACGCAACTCCCCCTTTGGGAACAGACCGCCGCCGGAACCACGCCGCGCGATGGGAAACTTGTCGCCGCCGTCGATGTCGGCACGACGAAGGTCATTACGCTGGTCGGTGAGGAGGCCGGCGGCGGGAAAGTACATGTGCTGGCGCATAGCGAGGCGCCGCTTCCCCGCGGCAGTATGCTGCGGGGCGAAGTACGGAACGAGGGCGCTGTCCGCGATGCGATTGCGGCAACGGTCGCCGATATCCGCGAACGCTGTAATATTGATATCCGCAGTGTCTATACCGGCATGGCCGGAAGCGGTTTCCGGTACGCCGAAAATACCGATATTCATCTTCGCACAAACGGGTCGGCGGTTATTACGGAGAGCGAGGTGAAGGAGATAGAAGCGCAGCTGTACGGTCAGGCGGCAGGTCGCGCCGAACAGATTTTGTATGTTGCGCCCCAGGAGTACGGCGTCGATAACCGGGCGGGCATTGCCAATCCGGTGGGCATTCCGGGCAAGCGACTATCGACAACCTATCGCTTGTTTATCGGCCATGCCGAGCCGGTAGATAATTTGCGCTGGTGTATCGAAAACGCGGGGCTGCATCTGAAACGGGGGCTGTTTAAGCCGCTGGCGGCGGCTCAGGCTGTGCTCTCGGAGGATGAGAAGGAGATGGGCGTGGCGGTGGTCGATTTAGGCGGCGGCACCACCAGCGCCGTGGTGTGGTATGATAATACTGTCCGCTATGCAGCCCTGATTCCTTTCGGGGGCAATACAATTACGGACGACATCTGTGACGGCTGCGGGGTGCTGCGGCGTCATGCGAATGCTATCAAAATTCAGCACGGGTCGTGCTATCGCGATATGGTGAACGCAAATACCACGCTGGTGGTCGATACAAACGGCGGAAACGATACGACACGCGTCAGCTTCGCCTTCCTGGCCGGGATTATCGAGGCGCGGATAGAGGAGATTATTGAGGCGGTGATGTACGAAATCGACCGTTCGGGCTATGCCGACCGGCTTCCGGGCGGGCTGGTGTTCACCGGCGGGGGAGCGATGATGCAACATTTGAAAGAATTTGTGTCGGCAAAGACGGGGATGCCTGTTCGCATCGCACGTCCGCAGAGCCTTACGTCCGATTCGCCGAAGGAGGTTCGGCAGTGCCATTATGCGACGGCGGTCGGGCTGCTGGTTGCGGGTATTGCCGTTGAGAAGGCGGCGGTTATCACTACCCAGATGCCGGCAGAGGCGGCGGCACAGTCTCTACAGGCGGCACCGATGGAGGAAGAAGCAGGGAAACAACCGGTCGAAATCTCCGGCGGGAAAAAGGGTGCAGGCGCAAAGGGTGGATGGAAAAAACGTGCCCGGGGGCAGAAGGAGAACGCAGGTTCCGGTGGAAATCTATTTGATGTGATACAGGATGCAATACAGGATGTGATACAGGGTGTGGATGGGTTGTTTAAGAAAGATCCCGACGAACCCCCCGGAGTTTAAACTTTCACGGGGCATTGTTATACGCTATCAAAAACATTTACTAATTTTGCAGTCTGTGATAATATTTAAAAACGATACAGATGGAAACAGAAGAAGGAAATAAAAGATTGAGCAGGCCGTTTATTATCGCCAATCCGATATACGATACAGCGTTTAAACGGTTGATGGAAAACCGGCGGATAGCGAGTTTTTTTCTCGGCATGATATTAGAGCTGCCGATAGCGGATTTGTCCGTTCTGCCGCGAGAGTTCACTTATTATAAGCTCGATATAGCGAGAAGTTCGGACAGGAAGGAAAAAGAACGGGAAGACAATCGAGAAAAAAGAGAAAGAAAATACAGCATTGCGAGAAAAACTTGCAGAATTGGAACGTCTTCTTCGGAATAAAGAATAAACAAATATATTTTTACTTTAAAGCAATAAACAGCTATGAAACGAATCATCTACATTTTTTGGGCAGGCATTTTGTGTTTGTCCGTTCCGTTTATAACGTACGCGCAGGTTATTACGATTAATGAAGAGCAACTGGCGTCGGAGCAGATGTACAACGCCGGGGTAAAGGCGCTCGAGGAAGGCAACCTGCAGGAGGCCTTGCAGCAATTCAATGACGCGATTCGCGCGAAGGACGATTTTTATGTCGCCTACTACAATCGGGGCGTCGTAAAAAGCGACCTGAAAAGGTATAAAGAAGCGATTGCCGATTTTGATATCGTGCTGGCCAATGCCCCGACGGCTATTGCATACTACAGCCGCGGACGCGCCAACTATGAACTGGATAATATTGACGCCGCGCTGGCCGACTTTTCGACAGCCATCACCGAAGACGCCACGTTAGACCAGGCCTATTATTACCGGGGGAGTATTTATTTTGAGCAAAAGGAGTACGAACAGGCCATTGCCGAGTATAACGAGGCGATTAAGATAAACCCCAACCTCGCCAACGCATACAACGACCGCGGCAGCTCCAACAAACTGCTGGGACGCGACGAGGCGGCAACCCGCGATTACCAAACCGCCGTGCAGAAAAACCCGAACTTTGCATTAGCCTGCAATAACCTTGGCACCATGTATCGCAACCAGGCCAAATACGAAGCGGCTATCAAACAGTACACCAAAGCCATCGAAATTGACAAGGACTATTACCTCGCCTATAACAACCGGGGGTTGGCCAAATATGAACTGGGCGACTATGCTGGCGCCATTGCCGATTATTCGAAAACCATTGAACTGAACCCGCAATATGCTTACGCCTATAACAACCGCGGCAACGCTTACTTCAAAACCAAACAGTACGAAACGGCCATCAAGGATTATGACAGCGCCATCAGGCTGAACCCCGAATACGGCTACGCCTACCTCAACAGGGGAAACACCTACGAAATGCTGCAAAAAGAAAAAGAAGCCGTCGACGACTGGACGAAAGCGCTCCGCTACGGCTGCACGTCGGCCGAAGCCTATATCAAACAAGTCCGTAATTTTTAACCTACCCATCGTATGAAAAGAATATTATTCACAACTGTTACCTGCGCGCTCATCGCTTTGGCGAGCCATGCGGCAGCGCAGAATCAAAATATTGAATTCAGCAAAGCGTATTTCCCCGACCAGAAAAAGGGATTGAGTGATGCGCTGTCGAATATCAAAAGCGGCGACAAGTTGTTTGAGCAGGGCGAATGGAACGCAGCCGAAGCATTGCAATACTACGAACTGGCCAATGCGTTTAACCCGAACAACGCGTCGTTGAACTATAAAATCGGGCGCTGCCTGTTTGTCGTCAATCAAAAGGAAAAGGCATTGACGCATTTTCAAAAAGCACTGGAACTAAACCCCAATGTCGAAGAAGACATCCTCTGGTGGATGGCGCAGCTGTATCATGCCAACGAAGAGATGGGAAAAGCCATTCAAATGTACAACGCCTACCGGGGCACACAGTCCAAAGTGGCTATTTCCCGGTGGTCGGAAATAGGTCGGCGGATTCAACAGTGCGAAAAAGGCATGGAAATGATGGCGCACCCGGCGCGGGTATTTATTACAAACATCGGCAACACGATTAATACCGAATACCACGAATACAGTCCGGTGATTAATGCCGACGGGTCGATTATATTCTTTACCTCGACGCGCCCCGATGCGACGAAGACGAAAAAATCGAAAGACGGCGAAAATTTTGAGAATATTTACTATGCCGTCCGTACGGGCGACCGGTGGGGCTATCCGGTGAACCCCGGCGTTATTGTCAACGGCGAGGACAACAACGCGTCGGCCGGCCTCTCGCCCGACGCACAAACGCTATTCGTTTTCCAAAGTACCAACGGCGGGGATATTTTCGAGTGCAAATTAGACGGTGAGACATGGTCAAAACCTACGGCATTCAACAAGCATGTCAATACGCGGTACCATGAATCGAAAGTATCGCTTTCGCCCGACGGGCGGAAGCTGTATTTTATCTCGGACAGGCCGGGCGGCATCGGCAAGCAGGATATTTACGTCAGCGAACAGGATGCCAAAGGCCGGTGGGGCGAAGCGTACCTGTTGCCGGCCGTCGTCAATACGCCCGACGACGAGGAAGCTATCTTTTCCCATCCCGACGGGAAGACATTATATTTTAGTTCCAAAGGGCATCGTGGCATGGGCGGGTATGATATTTTCAAAACGACCTTTGAAAACGGCGTCTGGAGTGCGCCCGAAAATTTAGGCTACCCCATCAATACAGCCAGCGACGATGTGTTTTTCTCCATCTCGGCCAGCGGGCGGCACGGGTACTATTCGTCGGAACGCAAAGGCGGTCTGGGCAAGCATGATATTTATATCATCACCTTCCTGGGCGAAGAAAAACCGATGATCAATAACTCGGAAGACAACCTGCTGGCGTGGCGCATCAACCCGATTGCCGAACAGGTCATCGAAAAGGCCATTGCGCTCAATACTTCGTCGATGACGCTGCTGAAAGGGCGTGTGATTGATAAGGCGACGTCGGAACCGCTCGAGGCGGTGATTGTGCTCACCGATATTGAGAAGAACGAAGAGCTGGCGCTGTTTAAGTCGAACAGTGTGACGGGGAGCTATATGGTATCGCTGCCTTCGGGCAAAAACTACGGCATCACGGTGATGGCCGAGAAATACCTGTTCTATTCCGAAAACTTCAATGTGCCCAAGACGGCCGGATATCAGGAAATAGAGCAGGAAATCAGATTGGAAAAATTGGAAGTGGGGAGCAAAATCGTCCTTCGGAATATTTTCTTTGATTTCGGCAAAGCCACGCTGCGTCCCGAATCGAAGAGCGAATTGAACCGGCTGGTACAACTGATGAACGATACGCCGTCGCTAATTATCGAAATATCGGGGCATACTGACAATATCGGCAGTGCGCAGTCGAACAAAGCTCTTTCGGAGCGTCGGGCGAAGTCGGTTGTCGATTATCTGAAAAAGGAAGGCATTGTCGAGACCCGTTTAAGCTATAAGGGTTACGGTATGGACCAGCCGATTGCGCCGAACGATACGGACGAAAACCGGCAGTTGAACCGCCGGACGGAATTTAAAGTAATCAGCAATTAAAGCATTGGAATAATGGAAATGGAAGAAGACAGTGTTATCCCCAGCAACTGGGAAGAAGTAACGGACTCGCTTATCAAAGTCATCGGCGTTGGTGGCGGCGGGAGCAATGCGGTAAACTATATGTATGCGACGGGTATCAGGAACGTCGATTTTGCCGTGTGCAATACCGACGCGCAGGCGCTGGCGATGAGTCCGGTTCCCTATAAAATACAGTTAGGCTCTACCGGTTTGGGTGCTGGCTGTAATCCCGAACAGGGGCGCAGGGCGGCAGAAGAGAGTGAAGATAAGGTTCGGAAACTGCTTTCGGGCAACACGCGCATGGTCTTTATCACGGCCGGTATGGGAGGCGGCACCGGTACGGGCGCCGCCCCCGTGATTGCCCGCATCTCGCGGGACATGGGCAAGCTCACCGTCGGGGTTGTTACCATTCCTTTTCGGCACGAAGGAATTAAATTTATCGAACGCGCCTTTGCCGGCATCCGCGACATAAAGCAGTATGTCGATAGCCTGCTGGTGATCGACAACCAGCGCCTCTACGACCTCTACGGCGACCTCACCATCTTCGACGCCTTTCCCAAGGCCGACGAGGTGCTGACCATCGCTGTGAAAGGGATTGCCGAAATCATTACCCGCCCCGGATTTATCAATATCGACTATGCCGATGTCGAAATGGCAATGAAAGACAGCGGCGTGGCCATCATGGGAACCGGCAAGGCCAACGGCGAGCAGCGGGCGCTCGAAGCCGTTGAAAAAGCCCTCTCCTCGCCGCTGCTGAACGATAGCGACGTGTCGGGCGCGAAAAACGTGTTAGTCAATATCACCTCGTCGGGCGGCGAAAAAGCCCTCACTATGTCGGAACTCGAAAAAATAATGAAATCCGTACAGGGAAAAACCGGTGCCATCGAAAACTGCAAACGCGGCGTCGTACGCGACGACAGTTTCGATGACCATATCTCCGTAACCATCGTCGCCACAGGCTTCCGAATAAAAGACCTCGATTTCGTTATCCCCCCGGCCGGCGGCAGTAGCAGCAACAACGGCACGGAGGAGAACGAAGTGGTCGTTGTATTCCGTCCCCTCGGCGATGACGACGACGACGACCGCTTCGACTACTCCTCCAAAATGCCCGGCAGCCACATCGACGAAGATAACGATAACGACAACCGCGACGAAGAGGACGACGAGCCGCTTTCCCCTACCCTACCCTTCAACACCGAGGGCATCACCCTCGCGCCCAATCAGCGGATATATAAAGTCGATTCCGACGGTTCCGGCCAGTCGGCGCCCGTGCCTGTGCCTGTGCCCCAGCCTCCGCCACCGGCCTCAAAGCCGGTATTGATAGTCGATCGCGGGGACGATATTAGCCGGCTTGAAACCGAATCGGCCTTCCGGCGGCGCAACGCTTCCGTCAGCCCCCCGCCTTCGACCACTGCTTCCGGCGCCGTCGCCGACAACACGGCACAGATAGTCAATATTAACGGCTCCTACAAATTAGGTACAAACAATACCTTTTTGTATCAGTCAGAGGATTGAGGGCGGGATGTGTTAGCGAGCCCGTATTTTTTAAAAAAGTACCGTAATAACCACAATTCTTTTGTGGTTATTTTTTTTATGCTGCTTTTTCGTAATGCGTAATTAAAAATCTTTCATCCGTAATTCGTAATTCGTAATTAAAAATCTTTCATTCGTAATTCGTAATGCGTAATTCGTAATTCGTAATTTGTACTGTTGCGTTTAAAATTGAGATAAATTTTTATTCAAATAAATCGTTAGTTGTTTTTCTAAAAAAACCGAATCTTTGCAGCATAATTGTAAGAAATAACA
>JAISXF010000032.1 GCA_031270845.1 Prevotellaceae bacterium | reverse complement strand
TCTCTATGCCGACTATTCCGAGCAGCGTGTGCCCCTTATTCCCCTGCGCGTTTACGTAGTCGGCATCGGCGTTGTCGGGCAGGCCGTTTATCTCGATGTCGGCAGAGCCATAGCCCCGACTGGTGAAAATCTGATACAGTTTAGCGTTCCATTCGACGCTCCAGCGCTTTTTGGCAACAGCCACGGCGAATTTCATGCTGTAGCCGTTGCCCATGTTATAATTGCGGCGGTCCACAAAATAGTAGTCCGACTCGCTTGCGCCAAGCAGGATGCCGTTCATAAATACATGGCCGAAAAGGGTGGCGCGCCGGTTTTTTATCGGTATCCTGAAGAGCATCCCGCCGCCGAACGATGCGGTTTCGGCAAACTCGTAGGGTATGGCGCCGCCGCTTACCACAGGCCGTGCATGGTAATAATCATAATGTTGGAAGATGCCGGCGAGCCACGTCTGCTCGCTGGGCGTTTCCCACTCGCGTCCCCAGAGCATCCCGACAATGCTCGCGTTCGACAGGAAGGGCTGGTTGCCGATGATGGTGGCATCGACTTTGGCCGTGAAAAAATCGTAGGGGATATGCGTGTCCTTGTCTGCAAACACCTCGCCGTACACGATGCCGGCGCTGAAGGCCATGTTGAGGCCGCTGCGGTTTTTGTCCACATCAACGATAAAGCGGGTCGCGACCGAAAGGTTGATTTGGGAAAAAGGGATAGTGGGCGTGGCGTCGCCGGGGCGCGGGCGGTAGCGCCCGACGTCGCCGTTGAGTAAGCGGTTGAAGAAGTCCATCGGTGAGATAATGCCGGCGAGCATCTCGCGCCCGAAGCGGCTCCACCCCCGATGGCTGTCATCAAGAAAAAGATGCGACACGCGGTGCGTTATCTCGCCGAAGGCAATGCCGCCCACGGGGGTAGCAATAATATCGTTTATCGACGGCGGCTGCGTCTCGCAGAATACCTCCCACATATAGCTCCCGCCGACGGCAAAGGGCACGGCCTGCCAAAAGCTATGGCCGTTGGCACGCGCCGCGTTGAAGTACAGTCCGCCGGTATAGGGGTGCCAGAACAAATTGGTGGAGAAATTATCGTTATCCCACAGGAATTGATGTTTCAGATTTTTTCGGATGCTTGCACCCGTAACCCGCGCATAGTACGCGTCCAGCGCCCAGCGGTCGAACAGGTTAATGCCGATATTAATACTTGTTGCCTGCGCCGCTGCCCGCCACGGACGCCGCACCGATGTCGGCAGCTCGAAAGGCGCTATCGTCCGCAGGGCGTGGGATGCGGGCGCGGGTTTTGCCGTGTCGGCCACCTGCGCTGCCGCGGTTGCCCCCACCGCAAAGAACCCGATAAGTCCCAGTATAAACCGCTTCATGCAAGCTATTTTGAATAATGAACGATGCACCGCTGTAAATTCCTTAAAAACAAAGAACGGGTTGTGTACAAAACAACCCGTTCCTGCTTCACTGTTCCCTTTCTACAGCCGTTCCTCGATTGTCCACACAAAGGCCGAAAGCCCCTGTTGCTGCGCCAGGTCGTTTAGCTCGCGGAGGGCGTCGAGGAGCTCCGGCACGGTGTCGTCGGGCACGACGGCGAGCAGGGTGCCGTTTTTCGACGGCCAGGCGTGTGTGCCGTAGTGCGGTTCGCCGCTTTCGCTGCCGCGGCCGAACGTTTCCGCCCAGCGGGTAAAGCCGCGAATGCCTAATTTGTCTAATAAATCCTCGATGGGGCGTCCCAGCGATTGTCCGTAAGTAATTAAAATTGCCTTCATCTTTATTGTTGCTTATTAATTATTAATATTACTGCCAACTGCCACTGCCAACCGTGTTTGCCGCGCGCTCTTTCTTTATCTTGCCTATGTTAAAGGCGGAGTAGATGGCAGGTATAACGAGCAGGGTAAGTATGGTCGAAAACGTGAGGCCGCCGACGACGGCTATGCCCATCGGTTTCCAAATCTCGGCGCCTTCGCCGGAGCCTACCGCTAACGGTATCATGCCGAGGATGGTGGTCAGGGATGTCATCAACACGGGGCGCAGGCGCGATTTGCCGGCGGTGATGACCGCCTCGTTGAGCGAGAGGCCGCGTTCGCGCTGAAGGTTGGTGAAATCGACAATCACGATGCCGTTCTTGACCACAATCCCGACCAGCAGGATAGCTCCAATAAGAGCGACCATGCCGAGCGAGGTGCCCGTTATCCATAAGGCGAGGAAAACGCCGGTGAAAGCGAACGGGATGGACAGCATAATGATAAAGGGCTTGGAGAACGACTCGAACTGCGTCGCCATCACAATATAGACGAGGACGATGATGAGCGCCAGCAGGGTCATCATATCCATCATCATCTCTTCCTGGTCTTCGACCGAACCGGCGATCGCGATGCTCACCGTAGCGGGGAGCTCCATCTGCGCTATTTCGGCTTTGGTGGCGGCGGCCACGTCGCCGAGCGCAGCGCCCGCACCGAGCGCCGCCGACACGGTTACAACACGCTGCCGGTCTTCGCGCTCGATGATGGGCGGGGTGAAGCGCTCGACGACCGTGGCGACCTCGCTTAAGCGGATGCTTCCGCCGGAGGCGTTATAGAGGATGATGTTTTCGATGTCTCTGATGGCCGTGCGGAATGGCTCGCCGTAGCGCACTACGATGTCATACTCCTCGCCGTCTTCGCGGTAGAGCGAGGCGGTGAGGCCGTTGATACGGTTGCGTACGTAGTTGGCGGCGGTAACGGTGTTGATGCCGAACTTCGCCAGTTTCACGCGGTCGAAATCGACCTGCAGTTCGACTTTCATCGCCTCGCGGCTTATTTTCACGTCGCGGGCGCCCTCGATGCCGCGCATACGTTCGGCAAGCTCCTCGGCGATGGGCGTTGTTTCGTCAAAATCATAGCCAAACACTTTAACATCTACGGTACTTCCGCCTCCCATGCCCATGCCGCCACCGCCCCCGACGGTGTATTTCACCACCTCCGGGAATTTAGCTATTTCTTCCCGTATCACGTCGCTGATTTCGGCCTGCGAGCGTGTGCGTTCGTGTTTCTTTACCAGTATCACGCCGTATGTGATGATATTAACGCCGGAGTTACCGAACAGCGCCGCAAATCCGCCCTGGTCGTCGGCGCCGGAGCTTACCGAAATAAGCCGCGCCTCGGGACAGCGTGCCAGCAGCGCCTGTTCGATACGGTGCGCCACGTCGGTGGTCTGTTCGAGATTGGCATTCACGGGCAGTTCGACGGTAACTTCGATGCGTCCCTGGTCGTTCTCCGGCATAAAGTCGGTAGGTACCTGTGTCAGCAGCAGCAAACTTGCGAGGAATATGACGAATGCACCGAGGATGGTGAATGCACGATGGTGTACTGCCCACGTCAGCAGGCGTGCGTAGCCGCTGTCGAGCCGGTCGAGGAAGCGGTCCACCGGTTTGAAGATAATTCCCAGCCCGCGGTAGGTATGCGCCGGACGGAACATGAGCATCCGCGACGAGAGCATCGGCGTAAGCGTGATAGCTGCTATCGTCGAAACCACGATGACGATGGAAACAATCCACCCCAGCTGCGTAAACATAATGCCGGCCAGTCCGCCGACCATCGTGAGCGGCAGGAACACCGCGACGACGGTAAGGGTGGTGGCAATCACGGCGAGCCACACTTCGTTGGTGCCGTAGATGGCGGCGTCGCGCGGTCGGGCTTTGCGTTCGAGGTGCTTCACGATGTTTTCGAGCACCACAATGGCGTCATCGACCACCATCCCGATAGCAATGGAGAGCGAGCTGAGCGAGATGACATTAATGGTGCCGCCGGTAAACATCAGGTAGATGAAGCTGGCGATGAGCGACACGGGGATGGTGAGCGCAATGATGATCGTGGCGCGCCAGCGTCCGAGGAAGAACAGCACCACCAGCACCACAAAGATAAAAGCGAAGAGCACCGTCTCCGTAAGGCTGTTGATACTGTTGGTGATGTATTCCGACGAGTCGAAGAAGATGTCGATTTTCACGTCGGCGGGGAGGTCTGCGGCTAATTTGGGCAGAGCGTTGCGGATGGCTTTGGCAATCTGCACCGAGTTCGCACCCGACTGTTTTTGAATAAACATGTTCACGCCCCGCTGCCCGTTGATGGTTTCCTCAACGGTCATTTTCTTAATCGTGTCCGTCACCGTGGCGATGTCTTTGATACGGATTTCGCGTCCGCCGACGTTGGCAACTACCACTTCCTTGAGCAGTGCGCTTTCGGCAAACTCGCCCTCGATGCGCACCGAGAAGCGCTCCGAGCCGATGTCCATCGCGCCGGCGGGAATATTGGCATTCTCGGCGGCGATAATTTGCCCGATTTGCTCAATGGTCAAATGATAGGCTTCTATCTTTTGCGGATCGACATGCACCTGCACTTCGCGGGTAGGCGCGCCGCTGATGTTCACCGCGCCCACGCCGTTGATGCGGTTGAGCGGGTTAGCGACCTTTTCGTCGAGCAGCTTATAGAGCCCCTCATAGCTTTCGTCGGCAGTAGCCGATAGAAACATGATAGGCATCATGTCGGTGCTGAACTTCACGATGAATGGCTTTTCGGCGTCATCGGGGAGGTAGGTTTCCATGCGCCCGAGGGCGTCGCGCACGTCGTTGGCGGCCTCGTCGAGGTTGGCGCCCCACTCAAATTCGAGGGTTACGATGGAGATGTTCTCCTGCGACCGTGAGGTGATTTTCTTCAAGTCCGACACGGTATTGAGATTATCTTCCAGGATGCGGGTGATGTTTTGTTCGATGTCGGCGGCGCTGGTGCCCGGATAGGTCGTGACGACGGTAAGCATCGGCACTTCTATTTCGGGATACAGGTCGATAGACAGCCGGTTCAGCGAAAACAGCCCCAGCACAATCGCCCCGATAAAGATGAGGATCGTG
The DNA here is from genome assembly GCA_031270845.1 of Prevotellaceae bacterium. Taxonomy (GTDB): domain Bacteria; phylum Bacteroidota; class Bacteroidia; order Bacteroidales; family UBA932; genus JAIRKX01. The sequence goes on along the minus strand of JAISXF010000032.1, from coordinate 58,200 downwards.
GAGATCGGTTTCCGTACGGATGTTTCGTATATCTTCATAATTGAAAGTTGAAAATTGAAAGTTGAACGTTATTATTTCACTACGGAAACTTCCGTGCCGTTGATCAGTTTACTGATGCCGGCTACTGCCACGCGGTCGCCGTCGTTCAATCCCGACAGAACTTCGTAGCGGTCGCCCAGACGCTGCCCCAGCACAACCTTCGTGTAAGCGACGGTGTGGTTGTCCTTCAGCACATATACGTAACGGTCATCGGTGCCGGGTTGTTTAACGATTGCCCTGTCGGGCACAACCACGCGGGTTTTATCGCCGAAGTTCAGCACCACGCGGGCGAACATGCCGGGGCGCAGTTCCAGCCGGCTGTTATCCCACACGATTTCCGTAGTAACGGTGTGCGACACGGCGTCCACCGTCGGGTACACAAGATGCACCTTGCCCGCGAACTCCTCGCCGGGCAGCACATCCAGCTTAATTGTCGCCCGCATGTTCGGTTTGATGGCGGAGAAATACTGCTCCTGTATGTTCAGTTTTATTTTCACCGGCTTCAGCTGCTGCACTTGCAGGATGGGCTGCCCGCCGGTCATGTCGCCGTTATCGAACATGCGGGAAGTAACGATGCCCGCGATAGGCGACAGCAGGTAGGTGTTCTTATGCAGGTTCGCTATCGACTCTTCCGTAACGTCCAACTGCGTTTTCAGCTGGTCGATGACCTGCTTCGACAGGCCTCCGGCTTCGTGCAGCGCAGACGAACGGCTGTAGTCGGTTTTCAGGTTTTCGAGTTGCAGTTTTGCTTGCAGGTAGGCGGTTTCTTCCATCTGCACTAACAGCTGGCCGGCTTTCACGTAGTCGCCCACTTCCACGTGTATTTTTTCAATACGCATGGCGGTTTGGCTGGCAATCATGTTTTTTGAGTACGCGATGATGTCGCCGGTGTACTCCTGTATTTGCTCCACGGACTGTTCGCGCACTGTTTCGACCCTTACTTCTACTGCCTGTTTTGTGGTGGCGGTTTGTTCGGGCGCCGTTCTGCCGCCGCATCCGGCCAGCAGTAATAAACTCCCTATTCCCAAAAGCGGGAATGCAGATACCATTTTCTTAATTGTTGTTTTCATTTCTTCTTATTATTTTTTTAAACACATATTACTAACCATTATTAACCATTAATCATTGCCCACTATTTTCTCATAATCGGCCTTTGCGTTCAGGTAATCGGCAATAGCCTGATGGTAGGAGAGGCGCGACTGCGTCAATGCCAGCGCGGCGCTTTGCAGTTCGAGCATCGTTCCTGCGCCGGTTTCGTAGCGTTTGGCAGAGATACTGTACCCCTTCTCCGACAGCGCGACGCCCTTCTTTGCCGATTCCATTTGCTTCACTGCCTTGTCCATATTGTCGAGCGCCGTGCGCGCCTGCACACTCAGCGAACTTTCTAAATAGTCGCGCTGCAGGGCGAGTTCCCGCTGTTGCAGGTTAATTTGCTTTACCTTTATAAGGTTCGACGAGCCGTTAAATATCGGCACGTTCAACTGCAGCCCGACAATCAGCCCCTGCCCGAACCATTCGGTACTTGCAGGAACCGCTATCGGCATCCCGCCAAAGTTGATGGTGGTTTGACGGTTGCCCGTGCCGGCGTAAGTATAGTTGCCGAATGCGGCGAGCGTGGGCATCCACTGCGTTTGCTGCAGCTGCACCGATTTACGCAACAGTTGCTGCTGTATGTCCAACTGTCGCAGGTCGGCATTGCCGGAGAGCGCAATGTCGCGTGCGCCGGTGGTGGCGACGGCGGCTTCCAATTCGGTAAGGCTGCCGGTTACGGCCAGCGGCACAGCTCCATCGACGCCCATCAGCACTTTCAAATACATTTTGGCTTGTGCGATACCGGTTTCTACCTGCAGCAGCGTTGGCTGCAGATTGGTCATTTGCACTTCGGCGGAGATGTAGTCGTACTCCGCCGCCAGCCCCAGGTCGAAGCGCTGCCGGGCTTCTTCGTAGTTCTGCCGCGCCACCGCGTAGCCATCCTGCAGGGACTTGTACGAATCCTGCGCGAGCAGGATACTATAGTAGGCTTTCGTTACGTCGTTGCGCAGGGTGATTTTCGAGGCACGCGCTTTTTCGGCCGCTAATTGCATGTCCACGCCGGTCATTTGGATCGACCGCCACAGCGCAGGCGCAAACAGCGGCAGCGACAGCGATACGCCCAACGAGGCGTTGAAGTCCGTCGGGGAATCCATCAACTGCCCCATCATACTCATTGACGCCGGGACTACGAATTTGGAGTACTGTGCCGAACCGTTCACCGAAGGCAGTAGCCCGAGCCAGGCATTTTGCCTGGAATAATCGACGCGCTTCAGTTCAAGGTCGGCAACGACAATCGCAGGGTTGTCGCTAAGCGCAATATCGAGCGCCTGTTGCAGGTTTACTTTCAGCGTGTCGTTGCTTTGACCCCAGCCGATAACCGGCAGGCACATCAAAAGCAGGCAAGCGTTCATTTTTGTCCTTTTTCTCATAATATAATTGTATTACTGGTTTATCTATATTCATCCATTTTCATCTGCCCTCATCCATTTTCATCCATTTTTATCATTTTTAAAAACACGACAAAGGTACAAATGAAAACGGCATAAATCAAAAAGTATTTCCCGGTTTTAATCTTTTTTTAATTTTTCTGCAAAGGTCGCTGTAATCACAGGTTCTTTGCAAGCTCAAATCGACGAAACGGACAATTTTACCCGACGAAAGTCCGAATAACGCGGTGAACAGTCGCCGGGTTCGTCCGACATGCTGCTTATGATGACAAACAGGAAGGGAAAATATTGTATGCAAGGAGGCGGAATTGGTATGCAGCCGACAGAAAGTAAAAAAGACCGCTTATGGTCAAGCGGTCTTTAATACATGTTCAGCATAAAAGCTTCATTACAAAAAAAATATATATCATACAAAGTAGAACAACACTCTTTTGATACAGCTCCTCAGCCAGGACTTGAACCTGGGACCCTCTGATTAACAGTCAGATGCTCTAACCAACTGAGCTACTGAGGAAGATTTTCGGACTGCAAAAGTAGGTTAAATATTGGAACTGTGCAAATCTTTTTCACTTTTTCGCGTAATTTTTTTGCCGGCCTCCGGCGGGAGTAGAATATAAGGCGCCCGATCCTGTCCTGAAACAGCTCTACAAAAAAGCAACCAGTGAAAACAGTAAAGTTCTGCCAGGACGGAACAATCCGCAATTATTTCATCGTGTGATAGACGTTCTGCACATCGTCGTCCTCTTCAAACTTGTCGATAAGCTTTTCCAGCTCGGCCTTTTGCCCCGACGAGACGTCCTTAAGTTCGCCCACAGGAATACGCTCAAAGCCGCCGCTGATAAGCTCCAGCCCGTGCTCTTCGATGTACTTCTGGATGGCGCCGTAGGCTTCAAACGCACCGTAGATCATCACCTCGTCGCCGTCGGCAAACACGTCGTCGCCACCGGCGTCAATAAGCTCCAGTTCGAGGTTTTCGACATCCAGCCCGCCGGCATTTTTGATTTTGAAGACACACTTCCGCTCAAACATAAACTCGACGCTTCCCGACGTCCCCAGCGAGCCGTTGTGCTTATTGAAGTAGCTGCGGACATTGGCCACCGTCCGCGTAGGGTTGTCGGTAGCGGTTTCTATCAAAAAGGCTATCCCGTGCGGGCCGTAGCCTTCATAGACAACTTCCTTATAATCGTTCTGGTCTTTTTCCACCGCGCGTTTGATTGCGCGTTCGATATTATCTTTCGGCATGTTTTCAGCACGTGCCGTCTGTATAATCGCGCGCAGCCGCGGATTATTTTCCGGATCGCCGCCGCCCGACCGGGCCGCAATCGTCAGTTCCTTGCCCAGACGGGTGAACACGCGCGACATATTGCCCCAGCGTTTCATCTTGCGTTCCTTGCGATATTCAAATGCTCTTCCCATGGTCAGTCGAAAAATGAAAATTTTAAAATGCCCGCCTGTCGTAAGCCTCGATACTTAATTCGTCAGCCGTGCAATAAACTTATCGACCTCGCGGCCTTCGGCGGTTTGACTGTAATTGAGCTTAATCTGCTCATACAGCTTGAGGGCGGCGGCGGTGTTACCCTGGGCTTCGCGAATGGTAGCCGCCTTTTTAAGATAGCGTGCAGCGTACTGGTTATCGCGAAAATTGGCCGCTTTGAGAAACCACGAGCAGGCCTCGTCGAGGTTGCCGAGTTCGGCATAAGCATCGCCAATGCAGGCCAGCGCGCGGGCGGCCACAATTTCATCCGTGCCTTTATAGCTTTGCAGGGAGGCAATCGCTTCTTCGTATTGCCCGAGATGCAGCTGACAGCAGCCAATATAAAACGGCAGGATTTTTCCGGCATGACTGCCATACTCGTCCCGGATTTGCAGGAACCCGTACGCATTGCCGTCGCCATTGAGCGCCAATGCAAACGAATCGACGCGAAAATATTGCTCGGCCATAAACATTTGTCCTCGCGCTTCATCCTGCAGGGGGACTTTGTACAATCGTTGGTATCCGAAATAAACGGAGATCACGGCGACCACCGCAATCAGCGCGTAGAGCAACGTGTTCTTATGCTTTTCCAAAAACTGTTCGGCCTTGCTTAACGTACGCCCGACGGCTTGTTCGGGGTCTTGAGATTTAATTTGTTTTGACATGTTTTTTAATTTTAGGGCGCAAAAATACGAAAATTTCCGTTGCAGGCAAAATAATTGTGCAATATTTTTTGCACTTTCAAAAACCTTTTGTAATTTTGGCGTCCCAAAAGGGGAACATTATTTTAATATTGTCTTAAAATTTAATACGATTAGATGAAAACGTACACAACCGAACAAATCCGCAATGTGGTGCTCCTCGGCGGCACACATTCAGGGAAAACAACATTAGCCGAAGCCCTCCTTTTTGAAGGAAAAGTCATTGAACGCCGCGGAACCATTGAGGCCAAGAACACCGTGAGCGACGCCACCGAAGTCGAACAGCTCTACCAGCGGTCGATTTACTCGTCGCTCCTCTACACCGAGTTCATGGACCACAAGCTGAACATTATCGACACGCCGGGCGCCGACGACTTTATCGGCGGCGTGATCTCCGCATTCAAAGTCGCCGACGTCGGCGTGATGGTTATCAACGCCCAGCAGGGTATCGAAGTAGGCACCGAAATCATGGCGCGCTACGCCGAGCAGCATCACAAGCCGTTAATCATGGCCGTCAATCAGCTTGACCACGACAAGGCCAGCTGGGAAGACACCATCGACAGCCTGCGGAACGCCTACGGAAACAAGGTGCTGCTTATCCAGTACCCCGTCGGGCAGGGAGCCTCGTTCAACGCCTTTATTGACGTCCTGAAGATGAAAATGTATCGCTTTAAGGATGATAACGGCGCCCGTGAAGAATTGCCCATCCCCGAAGGGGAAATGGAACGCGCCGCCGAATTGCAAAAAAACCTGGTAGAAATCGCCGCCGAGCACGACGAAGCGTTGATGGAGCTCTTCTTCGACAAAGGCATCCTCAGCGAAGACGAAATCCGGCAGGGGCTGCGTATCGGGCTTGCCAACCGCCAGGTGATACCGGTATTCTGCCTGTCGGCAAAAAAGGACATCGGCACAAAGCGCCTGATGGAATTTATTATTAACGTCGCCCCGTCGCCGGACAAGTCCCGCGACTTCAAAACCGTGAAAGGCGAAATTGTGCCCTGCGACGTCAACGGAGCGCCATCGCTCTTTGTCTTCAAAACCATGATGGAGCAGCATCTGGGAGAAGTTTCCTATTTCCGCGTCATGTCCGGGAAAATCACCGAAGGGCTTGACATGACCAACGCCGCCAACGGCAACAAAGAGCGCCTGACCATCCTCTACGCCGTAGCCGGCAAGAAACGGGAGAAACTCCCCGAGATGGTCGCCGGCGACATCGGGTGCACCGTGAAGCTGAAAAACACCAAAACGAACCAGACCCTCAACGGCAACGGCAAGGACTGGCAGTTCCTGTCGATACAGTTCCCCCCGTCGAAATTCCGCACGGCCATCAAAGCCAAAACCGAAAAAGACGATGAGAAACTGAGCGAAATCCTGAACCGCGCCCACGCCGAAGACCCGACCATCGTCGTAGAATATTCAAAGGAATTGAAACAAATCATCCTCAGCGGACAGGGCGAGCACCACATCAACATCCTCAAATGGTACCTCACCAACGCGCATAAGATAGACATCGACCTCGTTCCGCCGCGCATTCCCTACAGGGAGACCATCACCAAAATCGCCGCGGCCGACTACCGGCACAAAAAGCAGTCCGGCGGCGCCGGGCAGTTCGGCGAGGTGCACATGCTGATAGAACCCTTCCTCGAAGGCGCGCCCGAAAACAATCGCTTTAAGGTCGATGGCCGCGAGCTGGTTTTCAACCTCAAAGGGCGGGAAGAGTACCCGCTCGAATGGGGCGGCAAGCTCATTTATTATAACTGTATCGTCGGCGGAGCCATCGACGCGCGCTTCATGCCGGCCATTCTTAAGGGGATTATGGAAAAAATGGAAGAAGGCCCCCTCACCGGCTCCTACGCGCGCGACATTAAAGTATATGTGTATGATGGCAAAATGCATACGGTGGACAGCAATGAAATATCCTTTAAGCTCGCCGGCCGCAATGCCTTTAAGGAAGCTTTTAAGAAGGCCGGCCCGAAAATCATGGAACCCATCTATACGGTTGAGGTGATGGTTCCTGGCGATGCGATGGGCGACGTAATGAGCGACTTGCAGAACCGCCGCGCCATTATCGGCAACATGAGCAGCGAAAAGGGCTTTGAGATATTGAATGCCCGCGTTCCCCTCGCCGAGCTCAACAAGTACTCGACGGCCTTAAGCTCGCTCACGTCGGGGCGTGCGACTTTCACGATGAATTTTGCCGAATATCAGCAGGTTCCCGCCGAAGTGCAGGATAAGCTGCTCAAAGAATACGAGGCGCAGGAGAAGGAAGATTAAAGGGGAAAACAGCGTTCAGATGTTGCAGGCGATGCTTATTTCTTCGCTAAACAAATTCAATCCCGGCAAAACGCCGTTCCTGCTTTCAACGCCGTTCTTCTGTTTAATGAAGTCAAGGCGGTAGTCGTCTTTTATCTGTCCATTGTTGTTAAGCCGATATACAATCGGGGGCAATCCTGCGCTCCAATAACTACTCGCCGTTTAGCCAAATAAATTCCATGAATATCTTTCCGGCACGATTGCCGTTTTCAGATAAATTCGCATCAACAAATCTTTTGTAATCGCTCGTTTGGCATCAGTAAACATAAACGATTGTATAAATTCCTGCATTTCGGAATTGTTTAATTCATTTTGTACTGTTTGGGCGTCTTCGAGATTGTCAAAGCCGATAAAATAGCAAGTATCATCAAGTAATAAAACCGTATCACTTGGCTTTACCAATGTGAATTTCGTTTGTTTATAAAGTCCTGAAATAGCAACTTTGTAAGGTTTGAATGAATAATCGCCAATCCCAAATATCGAAAACATAGGTTTCCCGTTGTAAATACTTGATTTTCTTTGCGAAAAATATTCTTTGTGTTTTTGCAAATATTCTTTTGTTTTTGGTAATTTCGATAAAACTTTTTCCGTATTTTCACCGATTTTTTTCTGTGTTACAATGGTGTATTTTCGTGGTGTGTCAATGCTTTCGGCTTTCAAATCGGAACTTTTTAAAATACCATATATTAGATCCTCCTCTAATTCAAATTCTTCTCCGAGTTGATTGCGAAAACCGCCGTCGATACGTTCCAACTCCATCACTTTGGCGCAGTCATGCTTAATGCCCTGTCGCCACTCGAAAGGGCAAACACCGTCTAAGTGCTGATATTTCTTGTATTTTTCGATATCGGAAGCAAATTTGTTATTCACCCAACCTAACACAGTGCGTTTTTGTGAAGTATAAAAATTGTATTCTTTTGCGGTAAATTCAGGCGTAGAATTGAATTTGCAGACAAATAAACTTGCGTCAACCGCCGCCCCAAATTCTTTTTGTGCGTTAATCGTATGTTTTTCAAAGTCGGCAATCGGGTAATTGTTGCGTTTCTGCTCGAAAACAATGTTTTTGATGACCGAATTTTTGATTAAAAATGCGAAATGACCATTCTCTTTCGAAAACAAATCCAACATTTTCAACGCAATAAACTCGCCAATATCAAAATTGCCTTTGCCTGTGATTGCGTCTATACCTTTTGCCTGTTTGAAATTGGACTTTTCAGGTAAATTTTTTGAGTTCAAAGAGGAAAGTGTTGTGTTAGTTACCCACGGAGGATTGCCGATAACCAACAGCTCCTTCCCGCTTATTTGTTCTTTAATCTTCTGAAAATCAAAATTAAATACATCGTAATGATATAAATGGATTTCAGGTTTATTTGCCTGTGGATTTTTTAGGTAATATTCAAGTAATGAAAATTTTAATTGCCACAAATATTTTTCTTGTATTTCAATTCCCCAAACCTGTTCTAAATTTTTGAATGTCTGAATTGCCGACAAAATAAAATTTCCCTTCCCGCAAGTTGGCTCAATAAGTATTTGAGGATTTATATTTTTGTTTGACAAATAGTTGCAAACCAATTGCGTAAGTTGTTGATTGGTTTGATAATCGCCGTATTCTACTTGACTTTCGGCAACAATGGATTGGCTATTCATCAGTGTTTCTCTTATTTGTTTAAAATCGTCTTCTTTTTCAAAAAAATCAACAATACCGCTTTTGCCTTTCAAAATATTGTTTATTTCTTTGAAAGACAATTTATCGTTATCCTGAAAAAAACAAACCGACGGGATGCTAATATCTATACCACTAAAATCCATATCAATACTTATCTACGATTTTGGTAATTCCTGAAATTTTATCTTTTAATGTTACAATCCTGCTGTATTGTAATCTCCATTGCAAAGCGTTGGAAATAGTAAGATAACCAGCTTTTGGCGGTTTTTTTAAAATTTGTTCCGCCATATTCATTAATGTAATTTCATCGGCAGGAATGTTGCGGTCATTCAGAAAAGCAAAAATATCGTCTGCATTTGCCTTGTTTGCGAGCATTTGTAAAATTGTTGTCGTAGTTTGATAATCGGCAGTCCGCTCTTTTTCTATAAACGAACAACTGACAAAATCCAATAACGCCGTTTTATCTTTTGCATTATCGCGTTTGTCGTACACAAAAACCAACAAATTGTAACCCAAGCCGAAAATTTTTTGCTGTGCATTTTTGAATGGACAGGACGACTGCGGTTGCTTAATAGAAGTAACCTTAATATCTGTGTTGATTTTTGAGGAAGGCAAATCAATGCCGCTTGCCGAACTACCCACTTGCAAATCGCACGTTGCGAGCAAAAAATCTTTGAATTTATGTTCAATATATGTGCCTACGGCTTTGCCATCAGTTACGCCAAATAGTTCTGTATTTGGCATTTTTGATTCTTGTTCGCAAAATGTTTTTGCAAGTGAGATTAGAGATTTTATTGTGAGCGGTCTTTTGTGCATAATAGCTATTTTTAACTTTGCCTTATCAATTCCAATTTTGTTCGTTTTTCAGGGCTTTAGTTGTCGTTATCCTTTTGTTTTTACTATTTATCCCCATTAAATTTTTTTCGCCACAAAGATACGACTTTTTTTCTCACTATTTTTTTAAAAAAACGTTCCGGATAAAAAAAAAATTGCGTAAAAAAAATTTTTTCAAAAAAAAGTCGTATCTTTGCGCGCATGATTTTAAAAAATAATATATCATATTTCCTGCTTCCGCTCCTTGGAGAGAAACTTCCGCTCCTTGGAGAGAAACTTCCGCTCCTTGGAGAGAAAGTTCCGCTCCTTGGAGAGAAAGTTCCGCTCCTTGGAGAGAAAGTTCCGCTCCTTGGAGAGAAAGTTCCGTCCTGTCCGAAATTATTTTTACAATTATAAATTAATTCATTCATTATGTTTCATTTAAAATTTTTATACTATGCCTGATTTTATTCCCGGTTCCGATATGGCCTTCAATGCATGGCAGGGGAACCTTGTAACTAAAGTTAAAGCCGCAGCCACCCGTCTGGGTATTCCGGCCGACGTAATCACCGCCCTCGAAGTCAAGCAGACACGATGGGAAACCGCCTTCGACACTTCCGAAAATCCGTCAACCCATACGCCGGTTGCCGTAAAGGAAAAGGACGAGGCGCGGGAAGATTACGAATCGTCGCTGCGCGTGTTCTTAAAGTCGTATGTGACGTACAACCCGAAAACCAAAACAACCGACCGCGAAGACATGATGCTGCCTATTCACAAAACGACGCACACGGCGGCTCCGGTGGCCGACAAGGCGCCGTTAATCATGGCGAAAGGCGACGGCCCGCGCCGCGTGCGTTTTGATTTTTTTACCGACGAGGAGAAAAAAGCCAAGCCGGAAGGGCAGCTCGGAGCGGAGTTTGTATGGGTTATTGCTGCCGCAAAACCAGAGGAAATCGAAGACCTCACCCATTCGGAACTCGACACAAGTACACCGCTCGTGCTCACCTTTAGAGAAACGGAACGCGGAAAAACGCTGTGGTTTGCCGCCCGATGGCTCAATACCTCCGGAAAAAAAGGCCCCTGGGGAGACATGGGAAGCGTCATTATCCCGTAACAATTACGAATTACGAATTACGAATTACGAATTACGAATTACGACAAGCGAGTAAACGCATATATTGCATCCGCCGCAGGCAACTTTCAACTAAAAAACAACTTTCAACTATTATGAAGCCGCTATTTTTAACCACCGTCTCACGTCTATCCGTCTTACGTCTATCCGTCTTGTGTCTGTCCTTCTTATGTCTGTCCTTCGCCACGGCACAGGGGCAGAGCGTGGTGCGGGTGGCGCAGATTAGCGCCGACTATGCCGCCACGCCGCCGACGGTTTCCTTCCGTGTCTTCTGGGATACCGACCCCGACGGCATCACGCACCTTGACTCGGTGTGGCTCTTTGTCGATTACCAGACCGTGCAGCCGAACGGGCTTACGGGGGCGTGGACGCCTGCGACGCTCGTATCGCCGGCGGTGGCTACCTCCGGCACGGTGATACATGTGGCCGGCAACACGCGCGGCTTCTACCTGCGCGGGACGACGGCGCCCTTCAGTTCGACGGTAACCGTCGCGCTCGACGGGCTATCGGCCGGCGACCGTTTTAACTGGTGTACGTATGCGTCGGACTATCCGCCAAATGCTACGGAGAATAACGGCACGTATGATTTGCACGGCACGCCTCCCTTTATTATTAATGGTTCGACGACAGTTGCCGGGACGCAGTTTTCCGGCTGTATCGATGCCCTTACCGATGCCACCGGCTGTCCGGGGTTGGCGCCTCCCACGCCGGCGATTACGTCTTTTATTGCGCAGCCTGATACCATCTGCGCCGGCGATACCGTTACGCTCATCGCCGTGGCGGTTAATGCTTCGGTGTACAGTTTTGATGGCGGGGCGACGGGGATTGTGAGCGCCATTTCGGGCGTTACGGCTAAAATAACCCCTTCGCAGGATACGGTTTGTACCATACAGGTGAGCAATGGCGGGGGCTGTGTGGTGGCGGGTACGCCGGCGTCGGTAACGGTTTATCCGGCGGCGGTGGCGGCGTTTGTTAATCCGCCCGACTCGGCCTGCGCGGGCAGCACGGTTACGCTGACGGTTGAAAACAATTCCGGCAGCTCGTACTGCTTCACGCACAGCTGTACCGCCTGCGGGCATAATCCGTACACGTCGGGGAATAATATAGCGACGGAGTTTTACTGTGATTTGAATAATGACACGTGTGTTTACAGTACCTCGAATACCTATTCCCTTCCGATACCCGACTCGGGAAGCGTTACCGTATGGGCGCGGGTGCTTACCGAGCACGGCTGCGCGGATAGCGTGAGCTGGACGGTAGGGGTGGCATCTGAAGCGCCGGTAGCGGAGCTGATTTCCGGCAGCGAAACCCAGACGATAGCTGTCGATACACTCCTGTCTCCCATTGTTTACAGTATTCCCGGCGCGGTTAGCGTTAGCGTAACCGGCCTGCCCAATGGCATAACCGGCTCCTGGGCCAGCCCGACCCTTACAATTAGCGGCACGGCTACCACCGAAGCTCTTGCCGCCGCCTCGGCCTATACCTACACCGTTATCGCTACCGATGCCACCGGCTGCGCCTTCGACGTAGCGCAGGGCGTGCTGAGCGTTTCAAAAACGTTTAGCTTTACGGTGGAGAGCAATGGAACGTCTTTTTCCTTCGACGCTATAATTGACGGCGGGTATATGGCGATAGACTGGGGCGATGGAAGCCCGGTAGAAATCTTTACGCCCGCTGCCGGTTCTAGGATTAACTATCCGCATACATATCCTGTCGGCAACGGGACGTACACTGCTACCGCGACGGCATCCTCTTTGACTGAATTCAATATTTTTTATGGAAACAACTTTACTGCCCTGAATTTGAATGACTGTCCTACACTAACTCGTTTGTATATCTACGATTGTCCTTACTTGACGTCTTTGGATCTGTCGAACCACCCCGCACTGGAGTATTTGCTTCTCAGGTGTTGCGCAGGCTTGGTAACTTTAGATGTATCGAACTGTACCAAGCTTGTTTCTTTGCTTTTTACCAATAGTTATGTCCTGACGACATTGGACGTGACGGGCTGTACCGCGCTAATTAGTTTAGTGTGTCAAAACACTTCATTGACGGAATTAGACGTGTCGAGCTGTACCGCGCTAGTTCTTTTGGAATGTGTTAACAGTGAATTGATAACATTAGATGTGTCGAACTGTACCGCGCTACATGGTTTGATATGTGACAATAATTCATTGACGGAATTAGACGTGTCGAACTGTGTCTTGTTATATTATCTGTATTGTCGTGATAATAACCTTTCCGCTACGGCGCTGGATGCTTTATTCAATTCGCTGCCCAGCAATAATAGTAATTGCATAGAATACGAGAACAACCCTGGATCTTCCACCTGCACTCCAAGTATCTATACCGGTAAAGGCTGGACTAATTCTTGTTATAATCATCCCACAACGCCTATACAACCCTGCTGATAACAGGCCCCTCCCCCCATCAAAAAAGCCCCTGCTTTCCGGCGGGGGCTTTTTTGTTAGGGGACGCAACGGGTTGCTTCAGGGCGCCGCTTCCCGGAAGCCGGGCTTTGGGATTTTTACGGTATAGGTTTTTTTGCCGGCATTAACCAGGCCGGCATCGCGCAGCCAGGGGTTAAAATATTTGAAGATTTTATAATTCGTGCCATGGTCGGCGGCAAAGGCCGCCCAGTCGTCGATGGCGCCGTCGATTTTAACCTCTGTCCACTGGAGAGGCTTAAAGCGGTCGCCGGCGTGGATGTGGAATCCATACAGGGCAGGCGCGGTGTGAATTAATTTGAAAACGGCGGCACGGTACAGATAGCGGCCGGTCTCTTCGGGCAGCAGCAGGTTATAGTAGGAGTGCTGCTGCTGGCGCGCAATATAGCGCTCGAGGTTCTTGTGGCCCACGTTATACGAGGCGGCGGCCATCGCCCAGGAGCCGTATTTCTCGCGGGCTTTTTTGAGGTATGCGCAGGCGGCGCGCGTCGCTTTTTCGATATGGTAACGCTCGTCGATTTCGGCGTTAATTTCTAAGCCGTATTCTTTGGCCGTCTGTTCCAGAAACTGCCAGAACCCGACGGCTTTCATCGGCGATACGGCCTGCTGCAGGTTGCTTTCGGCGATGCAGAGGTATTTGAAATCGTCGGGCACGCCCTCGTCGCGCAGCACCGGCTCGATAATCGGGAAAAACCGGCCGGCGAGCTGCATGGTATAAATCATACTCGAATGCCAGTAGCAGAGCACGGTTAGCTCGCGCTGCAAGGCTTCGCGCACATCGAAAAGATGCAGCGGCACCGGTTCGCCGGCAAAATCGAGGGCTTCGGGCAGGGGGGGATTGGCAATCGTTTGCCGGAAAGGCGTACCGGCGTCGTCCTGCGGTAAAGGGCCGGCATCCGCGTGGTGCGAAATGCCTGCCGTGATCGACAGGAAAAGGAATGCGCACAGGAATAATAGCGTTGGCATCAGAGGGGTTCTTATCATAATTATATTTTTAATTGAGGGCGCAAAATTATAGGAAATTTCAATTAGTTCCAAAAAAGAAGCGCAGAAATTTTCTCCTTACGGAAAATTGCGTACTTTTGAGGCATGAAAAAATATCCCTTACTCTCTTTCTTCAGGGGGCATCTCTATACCGCCCTCGTGGTGCGGCTGGGCATAGCGATGGGGCTGTTCAGCCTTGCCCGCATCCTCTTCTATGCCTTCAATGCCGACCTGTACCCCGACATGACCGCCGGGCATTTGCTCCACCTGCTCCGGCACGGGCTGCGCTTCGACCTCGTGGCGGTGCTCTATACGAATATTGTTTTTATTGTCGGCTATATTATTCCTTTCCGCTTCCGGCATCAGGCCATATACCAGCGGGCGCTGGCATGGATATTCTACCTCACCAATAGCATCGCCCTGGCGATGAATTGCGTGGATATGGCGTATTTCCGCTTCACAATGCGGCGAACGACCTGGTCGGCGCTCGAAGAATTTTCAAACGACCGGGGGAATGTTGCGCTCATGGGCCGGTTCGCCGCCGAATACTGGTACCTGTTTATCCTCCTTGCGGCGCTGGTCGCGGGTATGGTTTGGCTGTACCGGCGCGTGCCGGTGTGCGCCGTACCGCTAATCCGGAACCGATGGATTTATTATCCGGTCGGCACGATCGCGATGGCCGTCAGCATGACCCTGTTTGTCGGCGGCGTGCGCGGCGGGTTTGCGTACAGTACCCGACCGATAACGATCAGCAATGCCGCAGCCTGCGTGAATCGGCCGGCGGAAATAGGGATTGTCCTCTCGACGCCGTTTTCGGTGTATAAAACGTTAAGCCGGACAGCTTATAAGCGGCTCTCGTGGTTCGATTCGCCGGAAGCGCTCGAAGCCGTCTATTCGCCGGTGCACCGGCCGGCAGACACCGCGACCGCTTTTACGCCCAAGAATGTGGTCATTATTATTGTCGAAAGCCTGAGCAAGGAGTACATCGGGGCGTTCAACCGCGAGCTTGACGACAGCACGTACACCGGCTACACGCCCTTCCTCGACTCGTTGATAACGCACAGCTATACCTTTGCGCACTCGTTCGGCAACGGCCTGAAATCGATCGACGCCATGCCGTCGGTGCTGGCAAGTATCCCGTCGTTCCCGGAGCCGTATGTGTTATCGGTTTATTCGAATAATACCATTCGAGGCCTCGCGACGCTGCTGGCCGAAAAGGGATACGACTGCTCGTTCTTTCACGGCGCGCCCAACGGTTCGATGGGCTTCGACGCTTTTGCGCGCATGGCCGGCTTCCAGCATTATTACGGGAAAAACGAGTACCATAACGATGCCGATTTCGACGGCCTGTGGGCTATCTGGGACGAGCCTTTTCTGCAATTCATGGCGCAAACGCTCGACCGGAAAACGGAGCCGTTTTTCGCCACGGTGTTTACGGCTACGTCGCATCATCCCTTTCGGGTGCCAAAGGCTTACGAAGGCGTATTTCCGAAAGGGACGGAAGAAATTCACCCCTGCGTGGGCTATACCGACCTGGCGCTGCGCCGCTTTTTCGCAACCGCATCGCAAATGCCGTGGTTTGCGAACACCGTCTTTGTGATTACCGCCGACCATACCAACCAGGTGTCGTACGCGAAAAGCAAGACCGCCATCGGCGCGTTCCTGATACCGGTTATATATTATGATCCTTCGGGCGGGCTGGCGGCGAAGGTGGAGCCGGTGCGCGTTACACAGCAGATTGATATTATGCCTTCGCTGCTGGGGTACCTGCACTACGACCGCCCGTATTTTGCCTTTGGCTTCGATCTGTTTTCGGCCGACACGACCCGAAATTTCGCCATCAACTTCGGTGGGTTTTATAATATCTATGCCGGCGACTGGGTGCTCCAAACCGGCGACGACGAACCGGTAGCGCTGTATAACTACGAACATGATATTATGCTGCGGCGCAACCGCCTGCAGGCGGTTGCAGAGGCGCCGCAGGCGCCTCTGCAACCGTTGTTGCAATACTTCCGCGCATTCCACCAGCAATATAACCGGCGCTTAATAGATAATGACATGACCGTCGATGCGGCGGACGATTATTGAGAACCGGGATAGATAAAGTGCATCTATCCTGCAATAAAAAAAATCAGTTTGATGCTCTCGGCAAGTCGTCGTACTTTTGCAGGAAAAAAGAGTATGTTAGATTCAACGTTAAAAGAACAGGTACAAGGCATTTTGGCCGGCTTGGAGGCCGACTATGTGCTTGCGGCAACCGCGCCGCCCCAACACGAAAACCGCAGCGAATTGCTTGCGCTGCTAAACGACGTTGCCGGATGCTCCGGCAAAATCACCTGCCGGATACAGGACGGTGCGTCGCTGGCATTTTCGCTGTGGAAAAACGGGCTTGATACGCGCATCGCGTTTCGCGGCATCCCCACAGGCCATGAATTTTCCTCGCTGCTGCTGGCCATCCTCAACAGCGACGGCAAAGGGAAAAATATTCCCGACGCCGCCACCTGCGCCCGCGTGAGGGCGTTAAAGGGCGATATTCGCCTGACGACTTACGTGTCGCTCTCGTGTACGAATTGCCCCGACGTCGTGCAGTCGCTCAACCTCATGGCGCTGCTCAACGACGGCATTCATCACGAAATGGTCGATGGCGCCATCTATCAGGCCGAGGTCGAGGCGCTCAACCTGCAGGGTGTTCCGGCCGTATTTGCCGGCGGGCAAATGATTCACGCAGGCAAAGCCGATTTCGGGGAACTGCTGAGCAAATTAGAAGCCCGTTACGGAACGGATACCGCGCCGGCATCGACAGCCGTTAAGCGGTACGATGTAGTAGTTGTCGGCAGCGGGCCGGCAGGCAGTGCGGCGGCGATTTATTCCGCCCGGAAAGGCTTAAAAGTGGCGGTGCTGGCCGAACGCATTGGCGGACAGGTGAAGGAAACCGTCGGCATCGAGAACCTTATCTCCGTGCCCTATACCACCGGCGAAGCGCTGGCCGGCAACCTGAAAACGCACCTCCTCGCCTACCCTGTCGATTTGCTGGAGTACCGGCGGGTGGAAACGATAACCATCGACGGCCATGACAAAATCGTATCTGTCGCCGGCGGCGAACGGTTTGTCGCGCCGGCCGTGATTATTGCCACCGGCGCAAGCTGGCGCAGGCTCAATGTGCCCGGCGAACAGCAGTATATCGGCCACGGAGTAGCTTTCTGCCCGCATTGCGACGGGCCGTTCTACAAAGGCAAGCGCGTGGCGGTGATTGGCGGGGGCAACTCCGGCATCGAAGCGGCCATCGACCTGGCGGGGATTTGCTCCAACGTTACGGTTTTTGAGTTTTTAGACGAGCTGAAAGCCGACCGCGTATTGCAGGAAAAAGCCAAGAGTCTGCCCAATGTCGAAATCTTTCTTTCGTCGCAAACCACCGAAGTGATTGGAAACGGGGCGAAAGTAACCGGCATCCGCGTTAAAGACCGCCGGACAGGCAGCGAGCGGGTTGTGGAACTCGACGGTATTTTTGTACAAATCGGCCTGTCGGCCAACAGCGCCGCGTTCAAAGACCTCGTAACCACCACCCGCACGGGCGAAATAGAGGTCGATGTGCACGGGCGCACTAACCGGCCGGGTATCTACGCGGCAGGCGATGTAACAACGGCTCCCTACAAGCAAATCATTATCGCCATGGGCGATGGCGCCAAGGCCGCCTTAGCGGCGTTTGAAGACCGGCTGCGGAATGAGGGTTAAGCAAACCTACCCGAAAACAGCTTGCAAAACAGCCGCCGAGTGTATAGGCACCGGCATGTCGAAGTGGTGATTGAGGAAAGAGAGCATGTTGTCGATAAAGCGATTTCGCTGTTCGCGGCGCAGCGCAATTTGCGACAACTGTCCGGGCGACGCCTGCAGCAGCGCAGCGAATAGCTGTGTTTGCGGCGCATCAAAAAACAGGTCGTGGGACGGGCGGAAAGGGATAAACTCGCCGGACGGCACATCGAAATAAGGCGTCTCAAAGAAATACCTGTTGCCCGGCGCATAGCCCAGATAGCGGAGGAGGTGCACGAGGAAATATAAATGAAAATTGGCGATGCCCTGCTCCAACGCATCCAAATCCATAATGGCGCGGAAAAGGAAATCGAACAGCTCGGCGTTAGGCTCCTGCTCGCGGATGGTCTTGTAAAGCACCTCGCCGATGAACAGCGCCTGCGCATTTTTCGTAATATTAAACGGGATACTGTGCAGCGGCCACCGGAGGCGATACTCGTAGAGCCGCTGCATATCGCTCTTCGGATTGTGGTACGCCACGGCATCGAGCAGTGTCAGCGGCTGGAAGAGCGCCATGCCTGTTTTGTTTTTTTCGGAACGCACGCCATTGACCACATAGGTTTGCCGCCCGAAAACATTGGTATAGGCATATACCAGCAGGCTGCTTTCCCTGTATTTCTTCGTGTGCAGAACGATGGCTGTGAGTTTCTCGAGCATCTTTTTAATTACGAACCGAAATCCTTTCTAATTTTTAATTTCTAATTGTCCCGTTACGCGGAGGTAGTCGGTTTCGGCGATACGCAGGGCGGCTTTGGCTTCGATGTACCGGCTTGAGGCCTGTTGCCACAGGGCTTGCGCTTCGAGCAGCGAGGCGAGGCTTTCCAATCCTACCTCGTAGCGGTCGTGCCGGATGCGAAGGTTTTCGGCAGCCTGTGCGTACTCGTCGCGGGCGATGGCGGTTTGCAGCGCTGCTTCGTCGAGCGTATTTTCTGTTTTCACTATCTCCAGGAAGAGCCTCTCGAGGGTTTCCTGCATCCGGTATTCGGCGATGCGCAGGTCGGCGCGCGCTGCGCGGATACGGTGAACGCCTTCGCTCCATTGCGTAATCGGAACCGAGAACGATACCAGCGCCGAGAACGACGCCTCGTCGAGCAATTTGCCGCCGTTGAACGTCATCCCGTTGAGGTACATATAGCCGCCCGTAATGCCTATCTGCGGCAAAAACGCACTTCGCGCCAGGTTAATCTGCTGCCGTTGTAATTCTATTTGTTTATTCAGTAAGGCATATTCCGTGCGGGCGGTTACATCGGGCGTTGTTTCCAGCCGTCGGGCAGCGGCGGTGTCGGGCAGGGAATCCAGGGGGGCGACGGGGGTTAAGAGCGGCAGCCCGACGGTCATACAGAGGTTTATCTGCGCCAGCCGTCGCCCGTTTTCCGCCTGCCGCAGCAGCAGTCCGGCTTCGCCGAGCCGTACCTGTGCCTTTAGCCGGTCGTTTTCCGGCAGCAGGCCTGTCTCCACGCCGTTTTGGGCGTCGTTGCACACCTGCCCGACGGCATCGCGGTAAGCCAGCGCCGTGCGGTACAGTTCGAGCGTCTTAACGTATTCCCAATAGGCACGGTCGGTTTGGAGAACAAGCTCCTCGCGTGAGCGCATCAGGTTCAGTTGTGCCATCTGCTTCCCTATTTGCGCCATCCGGTAGGCGGTTGTGATTTTGCCGCCCATGAACACCGGCTGTTCAAAGCGAATGCCGGCCATGTAGGTATTATGGGGCTTCACGGTGATGTCCAAATCGAGCGCGATGCTTCGGTACAGGCGGTCGAGGAAGGCGTTGTCCAATCCGGAAACAGGCGGCAGCATGCCGACAAGCGCCGGGATAGGGGTATTATATAAATCATAATGGTTGCGGTAGTCGAACTCCCCGCTCGAGAGCAGGTACATCCCCTGCAGGGAGATGCGCGGAAAAAAGTTAGCGTGGTAGGCATTTGTTTCATACTGCATTTTTTCGACCTGTGCCTGCGCTGCTTTTGCGCGGGTATTGTGCGCCAGCGCCAGCGTCCGGCAACTGTCCAGCGAAAGGAAGGTCTGCGCCCGGGCTACGGGCGCTATGCTGCACAGAACGAGGAGGAGGAAGAGACGCATCATATTAATTTATCATTTATATTTTCCGCCGGTAGCGGGATGAAATATCAAGGGACAAATGTAGGTAAAAAAAACGGTATTATTCCTAATTCAAAAAACGCTATCTTTGTGCATGATTTCACTACAAAAATGGTTTCGAATACAGGCGCCCGCTGCGCTCTGCGGGGCGGGTATCGCAGCGCTGCTGGCCTTGCAGGTGTTCTGGTTGCATCAGTCATACCGCTTAACGCGGCAACAGTTTATGGCCGACATCGCGGTGGCCTTCGAGCAGGCCTGCCAAAAAGAACAGACATACCGGATACCCGTCAACAGCATTGTGCCGCCGGGCAACCTGACCATCGAAAGCTGCGGGAAGGAGGAAATACGTATCATCCGGCATTGCCCCGACCCCGATACGGTAATCTACGACAATGTGTCGGGGCAGTCGATGGAGACAGTGCTTAACCAGGCCTTCCGCGAACTGCGCGAGAGCCTGGTGCCGCTCAACCTGTACTGCCTTGCCGACCTTTTCGCGGGCGAGCTGTTCGCACGCGATATGGCGATTTCGTTTGTCATCGAACGCTACCACCGGGCGACGGGCGCGGTGCTCGAGTCGTCGGAGATGCCCGGTGCGGCACATCCGGTAACGGCCGTTACAGATACGCTGACCGTCCCGCTCTCGGAAGCCGAAAGCCTGCGCGCCAACCTGCAGTTTTCGCCGACGTCGGTGCTGCACCGGATGCGCACGGGGGTGCTCATCTCGTCGGTTCTGCTGGTGCTTACCGGCGCATGTGCCGGCTTGTCGATGCATGCTGTCGGCCGCCGCGCCCGGTCGGAGAAGGCGGTATTGTCGGCAGCGGCAGAACCGTCGGCAGCATTCCCGTTAGGGCATTTTATATTTGATTATACAAAAAATGAACTGCAGGGCTTCGGGCAAACCGTTACTTTAGCGCGGAAAGAGAACGCCCTGCTGTACGAGCTGTGCGCAAATGCCGGCAATGTAGTAGGGCGCGACCTGTTGCTCGAAAAATACTGGGAAGGCACGGGGTTTGTCTATTCGCGCAGTCTCGATACCTACATCGGCCGGCTGCGGAAACTGCTGAGCGACGACCCGTCGGTGCAAATCATCACCATCAAGGGCGTCGGTTATAAACTGGCCGTACCGACGCCATAACCAGTCTCTCCATGCCGACCCGTCTGAGTGTAAATATTAATAAGGTGGCCACGCTGCGGAATGCGCGCGGGGGTGCGGTGCCCGACGTCGTGCAGGTGGCCGCCGACTGTGAGCGCTTCGGTGCGCAGGGCATCACCGTCCACCCGCGCCCCGACGGGCGGCATATCCGCTACGATGATGTGCGGGCGCTTAAGTCCGTTGTCGGTACCGAATTCAATATCGAAGGCAATCCTGTGGACTCGTTTGTGGCGCTTGTCCTTGAGGTCTGTCCCGACCAGGTTACGCTGGTTCCCGATGCCCATGACGCCATTACCTCGTCGGCCGGCTGGGATGTCCGCCGGCACGCCCGGTTTTTGCGCGACACGGTGGCCGTGTTCCGGGCGCAGGGCATCCGCACGTCCCTGTTTGTCAAGGCCGATGCCGATACCGTCGGCCGCGCCGCCGACACGGGCGCCGACCGCGTCGAACTCTATACCGAACCCTACGCCGCACGCTACCGGTACGACCGCGAACAGGCCATTGCGCCGTTTGTCCGCGCGGCGCAGGCCGCACAGGCCGCACACATCGGCCTCAATGCCGGCCACGATTTGAACCTCGCCAACCTGTCGTATTTCCGGCGCTGCATCCCGTCGCTCGACGAAGTATCCATCGGCCACGCCCTCATTTGCGATGCCCTGTACTTCGGTCTGGAGAATACCATACAGCTATACCTGCGACAGCTTCTCAATTATGAATTATGAATTGGGTACGGGATGCAGGATGCAAAATGCAGGGCGGTTGCGCGGGCCTGCGCAAGTTCGCATTATCATTCATTTTAATTTACATTTAAAATAACATACGATGAATTTATCGACATCCTTTTTAAGAGAGGCTATCCGACTGGCCGACGAGAATATTACGCAGCAGGGCGGCGGGCCGTTCGGGGCGGTGGTTGTGAAAGACGGGCGGGTGGTTGCCCGCGCCGTCAATACCGTAACCACCGGTAACGACCCTACGGCACATGCCGAAGTGAACGCCATCCGCGCCGCCTGCCGGACATTGCATACCTTCGACCTGAGCGGCTGTACGATTTATTGCAGCTGCGAACCCTGCCCGATGTGCCTGGCGGCGATCTACTGGGCGCGCATCGGAGAAATCTACTACGCCGGCACGCGCACCGACGCCGGGGACGCCGGGTTCGACGACTCGTTTATCTACGACGAACTGGCAAAGCCATTGGCCGACCGGGCGATTCCAATCGTCCGGCGCTTAGCCGACGAGGGCGCAGAACCCCTCCGCCGATGGCAGGAGACGGCGGACAAAACGAACTACTGAAAAATTGAAAATTCTCCGCTTGTCGTAATTTTCAATTTTCAATTTTCAATTTAAACAGAAATTCGAGTCCGCCGCCGGCTCTGTTTTTGGCGACGATGGCGCCTTTGTGGAAGGCGACGGCGTTTTTGACAATCGACAGCCCCAGCCCAGAGCCGCCGGTATCGCGCGTGCGCCCTTCGCCGACCCGGTAAAAGCGCTCGAAGAGACGGTTCAGATGCTGCTCGTCGGGGATGCCGGGACCGTTGTCGGCATACGAAAAATAATAGAACTCGCGGTCTTCGTTATACACCAAAATAGTCGCCGTAACGCCTGCACCGGCATAGCGGATGACATTATCGGTGAGGTTGCGGAAAATCGCGTACAGCAGGTTGCGGTTGCCTTTGACGACTACGCTCTCGGCCATCGACCATGTGAGGCGGATGTTCCTCTCCCGCAGGGGGATTTCGAGGTCGTTGCGCAGGGCGTTGAGCAGGGCGGGAATATTGACGGCTTCCTGACGGAACGACTGCGGGGCGCCCTCCATTTTGGTGATCAGGCTCATGTCGCGGATCAGTTCCGACAGGGTAAGCACCTGGTTGTAGGCGCTGCGGATAAAGTAATCGCGCTTTTCGGGTTCGAGCTTATGCCCAAGTATTGTTTCGAGGCATCCGCGAATACCGGTAACCGGCGTGCGGAGTTCGTGGGTGATGTTGCCGGTCATTTCCTGCTTCAGCCGGCGTGTTTTTTCGGGCGTGGTGATGTCATTAATAATAATTTCAAAACCGGTATCATCGAATACATTTATGCGGACGGCAAAAATCTTGCCCTGCCGGTCGATTTGCGTTTCAAAATACGCTTCCTGCGGTTCGCGATTCCGGAGGAAGGCAGCCACGGGGGCAAAGGCCGCGTCGGTGAGCGCCACGGCAGGGTCGATGCCGGCGGCGTCGGTAATCGTATTGAGATATTGAATGAACAGCCCGTTGTAGAACTCGACGGTGCGCGCGGCCGAGAAGAAACAGATGCCCTCGTCGGAACTGTGGACATGCTGGAGGAGCTTCTCCCGTTCGAGGACAATGACCTTCCGGCTTTCCTCCAATTTCCGGTAGTTTTCTACAATCTGGGCGCCTATTTCGCCCAGCTCGTCGGGCGGGAAGAGGGGGCGGGGCAGCTCCGGCAGAGTACCCGGAGCGCCGGCGGCGGGATGTTCCATCGCCCGCGTAAAGTCGCGCAGTTGCCGGATAGACTTGCCAAAGCGGCTGGCGACAATATTTATTATAAAAAGAATAATCACAAACAGCGCCGCGAGGTAGTACAGGAACAGCCGGTCGGCTTTCAGGAACCGGCGAACCTCAATATCGTAGGGCAAGGCCACGCGGATATAGTACCGGTCGAACTGACGGGCATAGTAGAGATATTCCTTTTCGTTGGATGCCGAGATACGGATGTGGCTGCCTTTGCCGGTTTCGCGGGCGGCGGCGATTTCGGGGCGGTGGGCGTGGTTTTCCATCCGGGCGGCGTCGGTGATGGCATTATCGAAGACAACGGTTCCCTGCCGGTCGATAATCGTCAGCCGGATATTGTCGGGAAGCAGCCCCAGGGGCAGCGCCGACGCAGTCAATCGTCCGCTGTCGCGGCGTATCGCGGCGTCAATCAGACCGGCATACGCATCCAATTTCTCTTCGAGGGCTATGGTTTTATGTTTCCGCTCGCGCGACTGCTCAAAGAAGAATATGCCTGCGGCAAACACCGTGAATATGACCACGAAGTAAAGGAACAGCCGCTGTTTGTAATTGGTTTTAATCATCAGAAATACTAAACCGGTAGCCGAAGCCGGGACGATTAGAAATAACAAAGGCACGGTCGCCTAATTTTTTGCGCAGGCGCACGATATGTACATCCACCGTGCGCTCGGTGGTATATTGCCGGTTTTCCCAAATCCGGTCGATGATTTCTTCCCGCGAATAAAGCCGGTCGGGGTTTTCGGAGAGCATCGCGAGGATTTCAAATTCCGTTTTCGTAAGCGGGATGTGCCTTCCGGCGACAGTTACTTCCTTCAGTTCAAAATCGAGGACAATATCGTCGAACACCCGTTTTTCGAGTTTGGCTTCCGCCGGCGCCGCCCGCTTTAGCACCGCCTTCACGCGGGCGAGGACTTCCTTCACCGAGAAGGGCTTCGAGATATAGTCGTCGCCCCCGACCGAAAAGCCTGTAAGCATATCATTTTCCGTATCTTTAGCCGTAAGAAAAATGATGGGTATCCGGCTTTTGCGTTGCCGCAGTTTTTCGGCTAACTGATAGCCCGACATGCCGCCCATCATCACATCGAGCAAAATCAGCGCCGGCTCGGGCGAGAGCTTTTGCAGCGCCGCTTCGGCCGAATGAACGCAGGTAACCTCGTAGCCTTCGTTGGCGAGGTTAAACGCCAGAATTTCACAAATCACCGGCTCATCGTCGGCGACTAAAATTTTTTGTTTTGTTTTCAGTTTCATATTGCAAAGATACATAATTAGCCATCGTTTTCGCAACCGTCCTTTCGACAGTTACGACAAAGGTAGCGCAACCTTATTACGAAACAGCAAAAAGTTTGTTACAAATTGGTTACGGTACAGAGCACAGACTTAAAGACCGGCGCCGGACAGAACCCGACGTGTGTAATTTTAAAAAAAATGGGGGAGATTTTGAATTTATTTTTCAAAAGATACATTCAAATTCTCAAGGAAATAAAATTATTCCTTGAGGAAATAAAAAAAATCCTCAAGGAAATAATTCAAACGCTCCCCTGTTTTTTTTTAAAACACAGGCACATCCTGTGCTGTCGGGCACGTGTCTTTACGTCTCTGCGCTGTCGGGCACGTGTCTTTAAGTCTATGCTCTGTCTGAACGTCTATGCTCTGAAAGTCTCTCCGTCTCTGTTCTGTCTGAACGTCTATGCTCTGAAGGTCTCTCCGTCTCTGTTCTGTCTGAAAGTCTATGTTCCGGGAGTCTTCTCTGTCTATTTAAGAAATATTTTACAATTAGAAAAATTGTTTTACCTTTGCATAACATTTGAAAAAACGAATAACGAATATGCACGATACAAAATACCTTTTTTACTGCAAACATCCGATTAGGGCTTTGGCCCTGTTTTTTATTATTATTCACCAACATTATTTTTACAGTATGACATAAAAAAAATTATCTCCCAAATCAAAACCTGCTCTTGTAAAAAGAGCTATCAAAATCAATTTAAAATTTAATTAATGTATTTATGAATCAATTTAAAATCAAAGTAAATTTACTTGTTCTTTTGTGTTTATTAGTTCTGCCGATACTTTCCTCCGCTCAAACGACAATCACCGGAACCGTTACGGATAAAAGCGGTTCTCCGCTCGCGGGTGCGAGTGTTGTCGTCCAGGGGACAAATAAAGTAACCATGGCAGACATCGACGGTCAATTCAGCCTCTCGGGTATGGAACCCGGTCAGGTGGTGGCAGTATCCTATGTAGGATATATTTCTAAGGAAATAACAATCGGCGCTGAAACGGCGTACCGGATAGTCCTCGATGAGGTTACGGCGACGCTCGACGAGGTGGTCGTTACGGCGCTCGGTATTAAACGTGCGGAAAAAGCATTGAGCTATAATGTGCAGCGGCTCAATAACGAGGCGCTGACTACCGTAAAGGATGCCAGTTTTATGAATGCCCTGGCCGGCAAGGTCGCGGGCGTGAATATCAGCAGCAGCTCGGCTGGGCCGGGGTCATCGGTGAAAATCGTGATGCGCGGGCTGAAATCTATCCAGAAAAATAATAATGCGATGTATGTTATCGACGGTATTCCGATGTTCAATACCAGTTTCGGCTCCGGAGGCGACAATCATCCCTATACCGACTACGTGGGCAGCGATGCGGCAGCCGACCTCAATGCCGAAGATATCGAAAGTATTACGGTACTTACCGGCCCTTCGGCAGCAGCGCTGTACGGCAGCGAAGCGGCATCAGGCGTGGTGCTGATTACTACCAAAAAGGGGATCGCCGGCAAAACCGTCGTTACGGTCTCCAACAGTACGACCTTCGCCTCGCCGTTTGTGATGCCCGAATTTCAAAACACGTATGGCAATAATTACGGGGAAACCGCCAGCTGGGGCGCCCCGCAGAACCTGTACAGCTACGACCCGGCGAAGTTCTTCAACACCGGAAGCACCGTTGTAAATGCGGTTACGTTAGCGACCGGAACGGAAAAAAGCCAGTCTTACCTGTCGTTTGCCGGCACGAATGCCAACGGTATTTTGCCGGAGAATGAATACAACCGGTATAATTTTTCGTACCGGAATACCACTTCTTTCCTGAACGATAAATTGGTGATGGACGTGAGCGCCGGCTACGTATTGCAATCGGACAAGAACATGGTTGCCGACGGGTTGTATCATAATCCGCTGCCGGCAGTGTATCTCTTCCCGCGCGGCGAAAACTTCGACGAAATCCGTACCTACGAACGCTACGACGAGTTACTGGAAGCCAATACCCAGTACTGGCCTTACGGCGCCGGCGGACTTGAACTGCAAAATCCATACTGGACGCAGTACAAGATGACGCATGAAACCAATAAAAAACGGTACATGCTTTCGGCCAGCCTGCAATATAACGTAACCGAATGGCTGAACGTCATTGGCCGCGCGAAGGTTGACAATGCCAGCTATGTAATAACCGACAAGCGGCACGCCGGTACGCTGGCTACCCTGGCCGGGGCAAACGGATTTTTCTCTAAAAACAACCGGCTGGAAACCCAAACGTATGCTGACCTTATCGCCAATATCAATAAGGATTTCGGCGACTTTAACGTACACGCCAACATCGGCGCGTCAATAAAAGACCTGCGGATGGACAGCGAAAAGCAGGTGGGAAATCTAAACAAGATCAACCTGTTTTCTACTGAAAATCTGATACGTCCCTCCGGCTATAAGGACGATGCCGATGGGTATATCGAGCAGGTCCAGTCGATTTTTGCCAACGTCGAAGTAGGCTGGAGAAACATGTTGTACCTCACCGTTACCGGCCGTAACGACTGGGATTCGGCGCTGGCTTTTTCCAAAAGCACGTCGTTCTTTTATCCGTCGGTCGGGCTGTCGGGCGTTATCAGCGAAATGGTGAAGCTGCCCGAGTCGATCTCGTTCCTCAAACTGCGCGCGTCGTACAGTTCCGTCGGTACTTCGTTCGGACGGTATATGACGCAGTTCTTCTATACCTACAACGAACAGACCAACTCGTACGATGCCCCCAAAGTCTATCCGTCGTATGACCTGAAGCCCGAATTGACCAATTCGTGGGAGCTTGGGCTGAACCTGCGCCTCTTTAAAGGCATGGTGAACCTCGATGCCACCTGGTATCATTCCAATACCTTAAATCAAACGTTCAAGGCGTCGCTCTCGGCGGGTTCGGGCTACGAGTCCGTGTATGTACAGTCGGGCGATGTGCGCAATCAGGGTATTGAGCTCGCGCTGGGCTTCAATAACACGTGGGGCGCCTTCGGCTGGGCTTCCAACGTAACCTGGACATGGAATGACAACCGCGTGATGCGGCTCGCCAATAATATCCTCAGCCCGATAGACGGGACGCCTATCGAAATGCCGGAGACGATGGAAAAGGCGCGGCTCGGCGATAGCGGCGGCCCGCTAATCCTTCTCTCCGAAGGCGGCACAATGGGCGACCTCTATATCGACCGCGCGCTCAAACGCGATGTGAACGGGAATGTATGGCTCAATCCTATCAACGGGCTGCCTCAGATGGAGGCCATCGAGCCGAAGAAACTCGGCACCACGCTGGCACATTCTACCATGGGATGGCAAAACACCTTCTCGTGGAACGGGATTGACCTGAGCGTATTGGTAAGCGCGAGGTTCGGCGGCTATGTTGTGTCGGGTACGCAGGCAATCCTCGACCGCTACGGCGTATCGGCCAATAGCGTAAAAGTGCGCGAAGAGGGCATCAGCAGTAACGGTGTCGCCATCGACCCCAAAGGCTGGTTCAGTGTCGTGGCGCAGGGAACGGGCATGGGCGCCCATTATGTATATGACGCCACGAATATCCGTATCCAGGAAATCAGTCTTGGCTATACTGTTCCGAAAAAATGGCTGGGCGATGTAGCCAACGTTACGGTGAGCCTTGTCGGGCGCAACCTGTTGATGCTTTACAGCAAGGCGCCGTTCGACCCCGAACTGTCCGCTTCGACAACCGAAACCTACTACGCCGGCGTCGATTATTTCATGCTGCCGAGCTTGCGCAATATCGGATTTAATGTTAAACTACAATTCTAAAAGGAGGAATCGATTATGAATAAGAAACAATATAATTTTAGGTCTTTACAGCGGGCATGCATAGCCATCGTCCTGCTGTTGCTGGTGGCCTGTACGGGAAATTTTGAAGATTACAACAGTCACCCCTACAATCCGCGACCGAAGGATTTGACCCCCTCGGCTACGGTAGGCGGGCTGTTTGAGAAAATGATGTACCAGATGCACCACCACCAGGAAAACGACAGTCAGATGATCGACCAGATGGTAGGCGACCAGTACGGCGGCTACCTGGTTACGCCGACGATGTGGCACGGAACCAATTTCTCGACCTACAATCAGGCCGACAACTGGAACGAAATCCCGTTTACCACCCCCTTTCCAAACCTGTACTCGAACTGGCTTACCATTGCCGAAATCAGCGAAGGAAGGGGCTATATCTACGCATGGGCGAATATCATCCGCGTAGCCGCCATGTTGCGCGTTACCGATACCTACGGCCCGATGCCCTACTCCAAAGTAGGCGGAGGGAAACTTAGTGTGGCGTACGATTCCGAAGAGGAAGTGTACAAAAACATGATAGCCGACCTGACAAACAGTACGAACGTGCTCGAAACGTTTTGGGCAAGCAATAGCGGCGCAGCCCTGCCCATTGCCCAGTACGACATTGTCTATCACGGTAACTTCGGCCAGTGGGTGAAATTTGCCAATTCCCTGAAATTACGC
The DNA here is from genome assembly GCA_031270845.1 of Prevotellaceae bacterium. Taxonomy (GTDB): domain Bacteria; phylum Bacteroidota; class Bacteroidia; order Bacteroidales; family UBA932; genus JAIRKX01. The sequence goes on along the minus strand of JAISXF010000032.1, from coordinate 28,828 downwards.
CTGGCGATGAGGATAAGCAACGTTGCGGCCGACTATGCCAAAACGGTGGCCGAAGAAGCCGTCGCATCAGGGGTGTTCACAAGCAATAGCGACAATGCCACGCTGCCGTCAACGGATAACCCGTACCGCAAAGCGGCCGCCGACTGGAACGACCTGCGCTTCGGCGCCGACATCGCGTCCTACATGACCGGCTATTCCGACCCGCGCTTGACGTATTATGCGACTCCCGCTTCCGGCGGCGGGTACCGCGGCGTTCGTATGGGCGTCAATACGACGGACAACAGCAAAGCCGACTACGACGGCTTTTCGCGGCCTAACTTTACCCATACCTCGCCGATGCTGGTGATGAATGCCGCCGAAGTGGCCTTCCTCAAAGCCGAAGGCGCTCTCAAAGGATGGAATATGGGCGGTACGGCGCAGGCGCTCTACGAACAGGGCGTTACCCTGTCGATGACACAGTATGGTATCCCTGCCGCATCCATTACGGCGTACCTCAACGGCTCCACGCCGCCGGCAGCCTATACCGGACTGACCGCCGAAACCAACCATGCCGCCATGAGTACGATTACCGTCAAATGGGACGACGCCGCTTCGACCGAACAAAAACTCGAACGGATTATCACCCAAAAATGGCTGGCTAATTATACGCTCGGCTTTGAAGCATGGAGCGAATACCGCCGTACGGGATACCCGAAACTCTTCCCGACGGTTACCGACTTGAGCGGCGGAGCCGTAAATATCGACCGCGGCGCACGCCGGCTACGCTTCCCCATCTCGGAATATACCCGGAACTCAACCAATGTCCAGGCTGCCGTCCAGATGATCGGCGGGCAGGATTTGCCGTCGGTTGACTTATGGTGGGCAAAAAAGAATTAACAAACGTTTAAATCATTTTGAATATGAAAAAAAGAATGCTGAACATGGCTATGATAGCCATCATCTCTACCGCTTTTATAGCGGGATGTACCGAAATAGAACCGGCTGAATTTATCGAAACGGCCGCCGTAGGGATTCCCGGAGAACCCGACCCCGAACCGCCACCGCCACCGCCGCCTTACGACCCCATTACCGACCCCGCCAACATCGCCCTTCGCGAATGGAAAGCGACCCCGGGACTGCCGCAGACATTCGTATGGTTCGACAACTGGGCCGGCGGAACAGCAGGCCAGTATAGCCTTTCGGGACTGCCCGACTCCGTTACCATTGCCTCCAACTGGGGGCAACCAAAATGGGGATTGACCGAACTGCAAAAAACCGATATGGAATATGTCCAAAAGGTGAAAGGAACCAAGGTCGTCGTTACGCTGTTCTCGGCGAAAGTCGGCGACGATGTGGACGCGGATCCGATTTACAATGTAGGCAACAGTACCGACGTGGCCGTCATAGGCCCAGCCATTAAGAAATATGCCGAAGCGATCTACGACAAGGTCGTCGCCGAAGGCTACGACGGCTATGACTGGGACTACGAGCCGCAAGGCGGCGGCAGTAGCGCAAATTACCTGTGGACGGTGCAGGCGCAGCGCAGGCTCTTTGTCTCCGAACTGGGTTACTGGTTCGGTAAAAGCGCTTCTACGAGAACCGACCGCGGCGACCGCAAACCGGTTGAACAGGAACTGCTGTTCCTTATCGACGGCGAAATAGGCACCAGAGGCCGTATGGACAAGAATTGGGAATCCTATAATGTCGATTATTTTGTACTGCAAGCCTACGGATCGGCTTCGACCGCTTCGATTAACACGCGCGTCAACGGTGTACTCGACGACATGAGCGACTGGATCAGCGCCGGCACCATCACCAAAGCAGAAGTGGTGCGCCGGACTATCCTGACCGAAAATTTTGAATCTTATTCCGGTAACGGCGGCGGCGTGCTAGTGCAATCAAAATACATTCATAAGCCCACCTCCGGAACGCATGTAGGCGTTGACCAGCAAATAGGCGGTTTCGGCATCTACCGCGTAGGGTTCGACTACCGGAGCGCCCGCACATTCCAGGGTTCGTCCGAATACGGCTTCCTGCGGGAAGGGATATACAATATCTACAGTATTTACCGATCGCGACAATAAGATATGAATAAAAACAGTAAAAACAGACGTTTTATGAAAAAGATAACGACTCTACTAACAACAGCTATCGCCGTATGCGGACTGCTGTTTTCCGGCTGCAATAATGCCGAATATGATGTACTCGACAACAGTGTCTATATTGTTGATGCCGCGCAGTCGCAGATGCGCGAAAAAACCGTTGTTATGAAAACGGCCGGCGTCGATATAACCGTTGCTGTCCGGCTGGCCAAAGCGGTGGATTACGACGTAGAAGTAGGCATTAAGATTGACCCCTCGATCCTCACGGCCTACAATGCGCAGCACAACACGGAGTATATCTCCGTTCCCTCGCAGTACATCCAGCTGCCCGACAATGCCTCGGTTACGATTAAAGCAAACGAAATTGCCGGCATCCTGACCGTACACATCGACAATTTTACCACCAACAACCAGCCGTATTGCCTGCCGGTAGCCCTCAACGGGGTGAAAAATGCCGACGTGCCGCAATCATCCTCGCTGGATTATTTTCTTTATCTCATCGACCAGCCGCTCATCACGGCAGCGCCGCATATTACAGGCAGCCACTCGTGCAGCATAGCCGGCGATTGGGGTATATCCTGTGCGGCCTGGACAATGGAATTTTGGGCGCGGATGGATGATTTGACAACCGGCAACCAGTGTATCCTGGAATTTTATAATGGAGCGATAAACGCCGACTATGTATATATCGTCTGGGGCGATGCAAGAACGCCCAAGAATATTTTCCGTGTTAAGATAGGAAATAACGAATTATACACGGCCGGCATATTGGAAACACAGCGCTGGTATCATTATGCGATTGTCAACGACGGCGCAAATGTAATCGTATATCTCGACGGTCAGTATTGCGACGTCATAGGCCCGTTCGGAGGACCGAAAGTATTGGCAAAGCCCGGCGGCATGTGGGGCACGCTAAAAAATGCGTATTTCTGCCAGTACCGCATCTGGAAAACCGCCCGTACGCAAGCGGAAATCCAAACGAACATGCGGCGCGAAGTTGACCCGACCGATCCTAACCTGGTTGTGTACTGGAAGGCCAATGAAGGCTCCGGTGACCTGATTCACGATGTTACCGGCAACGAGCGGCACATGACTATCATCAACGCCACGCTGGAATGGCTTCCCGAAGTCGTGTTCGACTGATAGCGCAAGCTGCGGCTACACTCAAAAAAGAAAGGCCTCCCTTCCCCGGGAGGCCTTTTTTTTAGGAAAGGTTCCCGTACATCTACGGGATACTTACCTTCATCGTCGGAAGGCTTTCGTGGCAATAGCGCAGGGCAGCGCCACACAGATGATAACTTCCGCAGCAAATGAGATAACTTCCGTAGCAAGTGAGATGAACCCCGTACCACATGAGATGACTTCCGTGGCACATGAGATGACTTCCGTGGCAAGTGTGATGGGGTTCATCACACTTGAGACGGAAGTCATCTCATGTGTTACGGGGTTCGTCTCATGTGTTATGAAGTTCATCTCATGTGTTACGGAGTTCGTCTCATGTGTTACGGAAGTTATCTCATTTGCCACGGAAGTCGTTTTTTCTGAATTTTGATTCATCCGGCGCTTTTGATTGATGTGATTTCGTAATTTTTAATTCGTAATTTTTAATTTTTTCGTACTTTTGCCCATTATTTAGTTGTACACACTATGGATATTTTCTATATAGGAGCCGGAAAATTAACGTTCGGACAATTGGCGTCCTTGCAGCATAAGCCGCACCGGCTACAGCTTTCGGACGAGGCGCGGGCGCGTATCGAAGCGTGCCGGACATACCTCGACCGCAAGTCGCAGACCGCCGAAGCGCCTATCTACGGCGTTACTACCGGCTTCGGATCGTTGCACAATAAAACCATCCATGCCGACGAACTGGGAAAATTACAGGAAAACCTCGTGATGTCGCACGCCTGCAGTATCGGCGACGCCGTAGCGCCCGACATCGTGCGACTGATGCTGCTGCTCAAAGCGCAGGCGCTGGCGCTGGGCTACAGCGGCGTGCAGGTAAGCACGGTAGAACGTATCCTCGATTTTTACAATCATAACATCACCCCGGTGGTGTACGACTGCGGGTCGCTGGGCGCGAGCGGCGATTTGGCGCCGCTTGCCAACCTGTTTTTACCCCTCATCGGGCAGGGCGAAGTAATATACGGCGGGCGCAAACAGCCGGCAGCCGGGGTGCTGGCGCAGTTCGGCTGGCAGCCGCTGCAGCTGCAGTCCAAAGAAGGCCTGGCGCTGCTCAACGGTACACAGTTTATGAGCGCCTGCGGGGTGAGCGCGCTGTTCCGTATCGCCCGCCTGCTGCGGCTGGCCGATACCGTCGGAGCGCTCTCGCTCGATGCCTTCGACGGGCGTATCGAACCATTCGACCCGCGACTGCACGAAATACGCCCGCATCGCGGACAGGCACAGACGGCGCAGGCCATCCGGCAACTGCTGGAAGGCAGCGAACTGATTGCGCGACCGAAAAAGCATGTGCAGGATCCATACTCGTTCCGCTGTATGCCGCAGGTGCACGGAGCGGTGAAAGACTGCACAGACTACGTGTCGAACGTGGTGCTGACCGAAATCAATTCCGTAACCGACAACCCGACCGTTTTTGCCGACAGCGACGAGGTGATTTCGGGCGGCAATTTTCACGGGCAACCGCTGGCGCTGGCCTACGATTTTATGGCCATTGCCCTCACGCAGCTGGGCAATATCTCGGAACGCCGCACGGCGCAGCTGATTTGGGGGCTGCGCGGCCTGCCCGAATACCTTATCGCACAGTCGGGCGTAAACTCCGGCTTTATGATCCCGCAATATGTGGCGGCGGCGCTGGTAAACCTCAATAAAACGTACAGCCACCCCTCGTCGGTCGATTCCATTGTGTCATCGAACGGGCAGGAAGACCACGTGAGCATGGGCGGCAATGCAGCGACCAAACTGATGAAAGTAACGGATAATGTAGAACGGATATTGGCTATCGAACTGATGAATGCGGCACAGGCTATCGAGTTCCGCCGTCCGGCAAAGACGTCGCCGGCGCTCGAAAAAACAGTCAGCGACTTCCGCCGCGAAGTGCCTTTCCTTTCGGAAGACCGTGTCATGTACCTCGACATGCAGAAGGCCGTGGACTTTATTCGAAACAATGGTTAATACTAATATCAATATTCAATGAGAACAAAAATTGCGGACATCTTAAAGAACACGGCTACGGGTACGGAAGTAACCGTCAAAGGATGGGTGCGGACGAAGCGCGGCAACAAAAACATAGCCTTTATTGCCCTCAACGACGGCTCGACGATACACAGCCTCCAGCTTGTGGTCGATGTGGCGGCATTTGCCGAAGAGCAGCTCAAGCGCATTGCCACCGGCGCCTGCCTGCGCGCTACCGGCCTGCTGGTCGCCTCGCAGGGCGGCGGACAGGCGGTGGAAATGCAGGCGCGGGAAATCGAAATCTACGGCGCTGCCGACGACTTTCCGCTGCAGAAGAAAGGCCATACGCTCGAGTTCCTGCGCGAAATCGCACACCTCCGCCCGCGGACGAATACCTTCGGCGCCGTGCTGCGTATCCGCCATGCGATGGCCTACGCCATCCATCATTACTTTAACGAACGCGGGTTTATATACCTGCATACGCCGCTCATCACCGCGTCGGATGCCGAAGGCGCCGGGGCCATGTTCCGCGTTACAACCCTTGATATGCAAAACCCGCCGCGTAACGACCGGCAAGAAATCGATTTTACGAAGGACTTCTTCGGGCGCGCCACCTGCCTCACCGTGAGCGGGCAGCTCGAAGGCGAACTGGGAGCCATGGCGCTGGGCGACATCTATACCTTCGGCCCGACATTCCGCGCCGAAAACAGCAACACCCCCCGGCATCTGGCCGAGTTCTGGATGATCGAACCCGAAATGGCGTTCTACGATATTACCGATAACATGAACCTCGCCGAAGACTTTATCAAATACCTTATCGGCTACGCCCTCGAACACTGCACCGACGACCTGCGCTTCCTGAGCCAACATTACGACAAAGAACTTATCGACCGGCTGGAGAGTGTCGCGCAAACCGATTTCGTGCGCCTCACCTACACCGAAGGCATCGACATCCTGCGGCAGTCGGGGCAGCCGTTCGAGTTCCCGGTCGCCTGGGGTATCGACCTGCAAAGCGAGCATGAACGCTATTTGGTCGAACGGCATTTCCAAAAACCGGTCATCCTGACCGACTACCCGAAGGAAATAAAAGCTTTTTATATGAAACAGAATGCCGACGGGCGAACCGTCCGGGCGATGGATGTGCTGTTCCCGAAAATCGGGGAAATCATCGGCGGGTCGCAGCGCGAAGAGAACCTCGAAAAACTGCGGGCACGCATCGCCGAGCTGGGCATGAGCGACGAAAACCTGTGGTGGTACCTTGATACGCGCCGCTTCGGAACCGCCGAACACAGCGGCTTCGGTATGGGCTTCGAGCGCCTGCTGCTGTTCGTAACCGGTATGGTCAATATCCGCGACGTCATCCCCTTCCCGCGTACGCCAAATAATGCGGAGTTTTAAGAATAAAGAAATTATGAATTATGAATGGCAACAGATGGATAACACCATTAGCATGAACGTGGACAGCCACTGGAAAATGGGAGTCGGCTGGGAAGGATAGTAAATAATAATATTAAATAAAAAATAAATATCGTTACAATGAAATACACATTACTGAAAATTGCCCTGCTGAGCGCTGCATGGATGGCGTTCGGGCTGTCGGCACACGGACAAAACCGGCCGCCGGCATTCCTGAAAATCCTGCGCGGCGGCGTAGAAATAACCGACCTGAACCTCTCCCTGAAAGAAGGCGCCATGGATACCATCCAGCTCTTTGCGCACGACCCCGACGGCGACGCAGCCTGCATTATGGCTACCGGCCTGCCGGAAACATGGGCGTATTTTATGAGCGACCCCGCTGCCGGCTCCGCCACCCTGCTGCTTGCACCCGACGACGACGCGCAGGGCGACTACGTCTTCTCGTTCGCCGCGTTCGACAGCGACCTCTCGCTCGCCCCGGCAACGGCCAGCATCGCGATGCAAATCATCGACCGCAACGCCCTCACGCCCGACGATAAGGACGTAACCGTCATCAACTACCCGAACCCCGTAACGGGTACGACGACGCTGGAGTTTGTTGTCCCCGCAGCCGGCCATGCGACATTGAAAATATATACCCAGTCGGGACGCGAAGTGCTGACCGTCGTCGATGTCTCGATGGCCGCGAAGCGCTATTTCCGAAAGGTGAACATGGCAAGCTACCCGGCCGGCATCTACATCTATCACCTCGACGTAAAAGGCGTCGGCAGCGCGTCTGGGCGCCTGATAAAATTATAAACCGTTTATTGAATAATACCGTTATGAATAAAAATATCCTTATACTCCTTTTCGCCGCGTGCAGCTTCGGGGTCACCGGACCCGCACGGGCGCAGCTCGCCAGCATGACCAACCAGGCGGTGATGGAAACCATCGTACCCGACGCCCGCGCGGCCGGCATGGCCGACATCGGCTCGGCTACCGCTCCCGATGTCTTCGCCCAGCACTGGAACGTGGCCAAGTATGCCTTCGCTGTCGATACCGGCGCCGTCGGCCTCTCGTACACCCCGTGGATAGGCGCTACGAACAGCTACGCCTCTCACCTGGCCTACGTGGCCGGCTATTACCGGTTCGGCGCCCATGCCGTCAGCGCAAGCATCCGGTATATGACCGACGGCGAGCTCGATTTCCGAAACGCGGATGCAACCGTATATGGCACGTCGTCGCCCGCACAATTTTCGATAGATGCCGGTTATTCGCACGCCTTCGGTAAATATTTTTCGGTGGGGGCTGCGTTCCGCTACCTGTCGCTCCCGCAATTTGTGGGTATCGGCGATGAGCGCTATAACGACGGCCGCACCGGCACTGTGGCCGCCGACGTGGGGTTGTATTTCCGTTACCCGTCCGTAGCCGGCAACGAATTTGCCCTCGCGCTGTCCGTAAAAAACATGGGCGGCAAAATCGAATTTAGCCCCGGCACGAAACAATTCCTGCCGATGATGATGTATCTTGGCTCCCGCTATACGGCACGCTTTGCCGGTCATCACGGGCTGGCCTTTGCCGTCGAAATAAGCAAGCCTCTGGTACCCGAAGACCAGACGAAAAGCCTCTTCAACGGGCTGTTTAACTCGTTTGGAAATAATATCAAAGAATGGGGTGCCTCGCTGGGCGCCGAATATTCATACACCGACCACGCCTTCCTGCGCGCGGGGTATCACTTCGGCAGCGCCGAGATGTACGCTGCCGGGTCGTATGTATCGGCCGGCGCGGGTATTCAGTGGTGGCGACTGGCGCTCGCACTCTCCTACCAGCTTAACACAAGCGGAATGACCTCCACCTCCAACATCGTCCGCGCCTCGCTGCAATACACTTTTTAATTAGGAATTAGGAATTACGAATATTCAATCGTAATGGACAATCGTCAATCGTCAATAGCCAACAGTCAATGGCTACCGATCGGCATTGCGGCCGACCATGCCGGCGTGCCGCTGAAAGCCTTTTTAATAACATGGCTCGAAGCGCAGGGATATGCCGTCCGCGATTTCGGCGCCTACACCACCGAGAGCGTCGATTATCCCGACGTCGCCCGCCCGCTGGCCGATGCCCTCCTGAGCGGGGAGGTAACCGCCGGCATCTCCCTCTGCGGCACCGGCAACGGAATAAGCATGACCCTCAACCGTTACCCCGGCATCCGCGCCGCCCTCTGCTGGCAGCCGGAGATAGCCCGTCTGGCACGGGCGCACAACAACGCCAATGTCTGTTCGCTACCTGCTCGCTTCCTCTCGCCCGACACGGCACAAGCCATTGTCGCCACCTTCCTCGCCACTTCTTTCGACGGCGGACGGCACCAGCGGAGAATAGAAAAATTAGAAATTAGAAATTAGGAATTGCCTGCGGCGGATGCAGGGCGCCTGAAAGGCGGAATTTTCATAACCGCAGGGAGGGCAATAGCCGTAATCTGCGGACGGCAACACCTTCTCCCACCGCCTGCCAAAGGCAGGCCTTCAACCCTCAACTCCCCTGCCCTGCCTTTCAGGCACGGCGCACACACCCCTTCACCCTTTCATCGCGTGTAGCGCTTCATCCCCCGCAGGCAATTCCTAATTCCAAATCGTCCGCATTTCATAGACCTCCAGAGACACGATTTCCGGGTTGTTCCCCCAAAACCGGAATCCCTCGCGGTTCGGGCTGTTAAGCTCCCGCTGCAGCGCGTACGAATAGGCGCCGCCATCGACAAACACCTCTACCGACGTTTTATCAATCAAAATATCGACCGACAGCTCCATCGACGTCGGCTCTTCGGGCGAGTAGAAGACGCCGTTGACGGTATTAAAGTTCATATCGTAGGTCAGTATCGACTGCCCGTGCAGGCGCAGCCCGGCGTCGGTGGCGTGCGAGAGTTTGATGCGGGCTTTGATACGCAGACAGTCCGATTGCCGGTAGGCTTCCATCGCCCTGTTGGCCTGCGCGGCGGTGAGTTTCGTCCACGTCCGGCTGTCGCCCTGCAGCCGGTCGATTTCCTTGACGGGATTACTGAACAGCCGGATGCCGTCTTTCGTCGTACGCAGTGTCAGTTCGGTAGGGAGCAGCATCATTCCGTTAAACGGCATCGGGCCGTGCGCGATTCGCCCCCAGCCTATCTGTATCCGCCGCCCGTCGGCTGCGGGGATACCGGCGAATGTTTGCGCGGCATACAGGGCGCCGGTGGTGTAATAGTATTTTCCCCCTTCAGGGATGAACTGCCGCCCGTCGAAGCGGCCAATCATATATGCCCCCGACGCGCCGTACATCACCCACCGCGTGTTCGCCGTGTCGCCATCGACAGGCAGCTCAAAGAGGTCGGGGCATTCCCAGAAGCCCGTAACATGGCTCTCGAAGCGCCATTCCCGAAGGTTGGCGGAGGTATAAATCGAATGCCCGTCGCGTTCGTTAAGCACCATCACCCATCGTCGGGTGGGCGCGTGGCGGAACACTTTGGGGTCGCGCGTATCCTGGCTGTTCCACGCCGCTTTGGAATCGACGACCGGGTTGCCGGCGTATTTTGTCCACGTGCGCCCCCTGTCGGTACTGTAGGCGATGCACTGCACCTGTCGCTCGGGGCTGGCGGCCGTATATACGGCGACAATGGCCGGCGTATCGCCGCGGTTGAACCCCGCCGTATTTTCATCATCTACAACAGCCGAGCCGGAGAACATCGTGCCGATGGCATCGGGGTATAACGCCGGCGGCAACTCCTGCCAGCGGACAAGGTCGCGGCTTACGGCATGTCCCCAGTGCATGTTTTCCCATTCGCGCTCGTAGGGATTATGCTGGTAGAAGAGGTGGTACTCGCCGTCGTGGAACAGCAGTCCGTTGGGGTCGTTGTTCCACCCCCGCCGCGAGGTGAAATGGAACTGCGGGCGAGCGGCCTCGCGGTAGAGGCTGTCGGCGCCGGCAATCCGGTCGTCCTGATAGATTTTGGCCAGCCCCGCCGCCTTGCCGTCGAACGCGATACGGAGCGTGGCGCCCCGGTAGGCGCTCATGTCGCAGAACACCCAATAGTCGGGCGTGTCGGAGAGGCGGATAACAAACGTCCGCTCCACCTCGCCGTCGATATGGAACGTCATCCTGTTTCGTTCCGCCTCCTGCGCGACGGGCAGATTTATATAGCGTTTGGTAACGGTCAGTGTACTGTCGCCGGCATACGCCGCACAGATGCCGCACAGGGCAATCATGGAAAGGAATACTTTTTTCATTGGTTGAATTGTTTAGTTGTTGAATTGTTTGGCACAAAGGTAAACAAATTCTTTTTTCATCTCCTGTCCGATGCAAAAAGGGTAACAACGTTAAACATTGTTACCCTTCTGCGGTGCGGACGGGACTCGAACCCGCGACCCCGTGCGTGACAGGCACGTATTCTAACCAAGCTGAACTACCGCACCCTGTTTTTGAGAGCGCAAAGATACATCATTTTTTGAATACTGCAAAATTTATTTTACATAATGCCTTATTTTCTTCCGCCCGCCGGCTGTTTTATGCTTTTTTTCGGAAACCAGCCCTTCCGAACCCGTTCGCGCTGCTGGAAAAGCTCGAGAATGCTCCAAAACGACGAAAAGGCACAAATACTTAACAGCGACGACCAGAAAATGTCGTGCACCAATAACGTACCCGCAATGCCGCCGGCGCCGGTTAGCAAAAACGCCCACCAGCAGCGAACGCCAAAGTGATATTCACATTTAATAACAATGGGATGACAAATGCCTATAATAAAAAACGTACTCAGGCCGATTAAAAGCCCCGTCAAATTCCAGTTTTGAATAAATTCCATAACGAATAATTTTGTCTATTTTTTTGCAAAAGTACAATAAAAAGGGCGACACGCCAAACCCTCCCCCCATATTCCCCCGATGTACTTTTTTTTCTCTACCTTCGCGGTCATAAAATAAATAATGATACAGGTTATGAAAACAATCCTTTGTATAGGCTTCGCCGGCCTGCTTGCGCTGTTGCCGGCGGCTTCTTACGGTCAGGCCGACGGGGCCGGCGCCGGCCGTCCGGCACGCGAGGTGGCGGGCGCGCCCGTAGTGCCGTTCGGCGATACGCTTTTTTGGATTTACGGCGGCATCGGGGCTATTCCGGTCGAAACGCGCGCCGGATTTATCATCGAAAACATCCGTGCGCTCGAAGGCGACCCGTTCTACGAGGCCGATTCGCTGAAGGTTGTCGCCGCCGCCGGAAGTTGCGATATTGTATATGCCGGCAAGGTCATAATGTCGGTCTTCGACGCGCAGGCGACCCTGCTGGGCTATGACATTGCGCATCTGGCCGACGAGTACCGCCACCGCATCGTAACGGCTATCGGCGCGCAGCGGGCCGACCATTTTTGGGGACGGCTGCTCAAACGCATCGGACTGGGGATGCTGCTGCTCGCCGCCACATGGTGCAGTATCAAATACCTCAACTCCCTGTTCCGCTACATCCGGCGGCGGATTCTCAACAAGAAAAACAAAACCGTCAAAAAACTGTATTACCTCTTCGGCGCCGACAAGCAAATTAAAATCGCAACGGCGCTGTTGAATATCATTCGTTTTATCCTGGTGGCCGTGATTCTGTACATCTGCCTGCTGCTGTTTTTCCGGCTCTTCCCCAGCACCCGCTGGCTCTCCGACACGCTCACAGGCTACCTCTGGCTGCCGCTGAAAAGCGCGGCAATCGCAACACGCGATTATATCCCGAACCTGTTTGCCATCATCGTCATTGTGGCCATTTTTCTCGGCCTGATCCGGGCTGTCCGTTATGTGGCGGGGCGGATTGGCAGCGGCGCAATCACCATCAAAGGCTTCTACCCCGACTGGGCCTCTTCGACCTTCAATATCGTCCGGATTATTCTGCTGGTATTTATGTTTGTGATGATTTTTCCGCACCTGCCCAACTACAACTCGAAGGTTTTTCAGGGCGTGTCGGTATTTATCGGACTGTTGCTCTCGCTTGGCTCGACGTCGTTGATAGGCAACCTGATTGCGGGGTTAGTCATCACCTACATGCGCCCCTTTAAGGTGGGCGACCGGATTAAAATGGGCGATAATTTAGGCAATGTAATAGAAAAAAACTCCCTCGTTACACGCATCCGGACGGTAAAAAACGAGGTCATCACCATTCCAAACGCCACCATCATGGCTTCGCAAACGATTAACTATACGCATTCGGCGGAAGCCTACGGATTAATCCTTCATGCCGTCGTAACGATGGGCTACGAGATCGCGTGGCGCCGAATGCACGAGCTGCTTATTGAGGCCGGACAGAAAACAATACACGTCCTGAACGACCCCAAACCGTTTGTGAACCAGATAGCCCTCGACGATTTTTACGTGCAGTATGAAATTAATATTTACACGCAAAATGCCGATGCGATGACCGCCATTTACGCCGATTTGAACCAAAATATTCAGGATATTTTCAATCGCGAAGGGATTGAACTGCTGGCGCCTCACATTTACGCGCATCGCGGCACGGGGGGCGTGGCCATTCCCAAAGACTTTGTCAAGCCCGCCACCGCCAAAGCGCCCGCCTTCGATGTCAATGTACAGGGCATAAAAGCATGAAGCACAAAGCGTCTGCCGGCAATCATCCCCATCAGCGTGCGGACAAAAAACCGTTTCCTTTTTTTAAAAAATGGAATGCATAGCCGGCAGAATCAGCAAAAATTATATAGATCCACCACCCGCGGACACGTGTCCGAGCCACGCGGACTCGAGTCCGAGCCTCGCGGACTCGAGTCCGAGCGACGCGGACTCGAGTCCGAGCCACGCGGACTCGAGTCCGGGCCACGCGGACTCGAGTCCGAGCCTTGCGGACTCGGGTCCGAGCCGCGCGGACTCGAGTCCGAGCGACGCGGACGCGGGTACATGACCCGCATACAGAACATCATTCCATTATTCTAAAAAAATACGATACGGCGGTTCGCGTCCCGCTTATTTCCGGTCGAAAAACGGGCTTTTGCTGCTGCAGCTTAACGGAATACCGAACGCTACCGGCACGTCGGCGCCCAGCAGCCCCAGCGCAAGCGTATCAAGGCCTTTGCCTTTGGGAGCGGTACGCGCCGCAGCCAGCATCTGTTGCGCGGCAGCGCGGACGGCATCACGGCGGCTTTCATTTTCGGTAATTAACATATTGAAAGATAGTAAAATTAATTATTAATCATTAAATATACAATCGCCGCCAGCCACAGCAGCCCGCATAATCGCTTGATGTGCCTGTTGCGCGCCGAAGCAAAATAGCCGGCGGTGATGGCCGCTACCGGTATCGCACACAACGACATCGGAGCGCAGCCGTAAGCCGGATAGAGAATAACTCCGACCGAGAGCAGCAACAGCATCAGGCAAAAAATAATACGGATATAAACGGTTTTTGTCCGGGCGCCGGCGGACGACGGAGCCTTGCTCGCCAACGACAAAAAGAGCGTTACGACCAACACGCCCCAGAAAATTAAAACGGGCAGGTCGAATACCGGTCGCGCCACCGGCAGAGACGGCAGGAGGGCGTACAGGTTGCCGGCGGCGGTAGCGATGTCGTGCAACGAAAGCCAATAAAATAAAAGAAGAAAGGCAAACGGCAACGCGCCGCCAACGAAAACCGCCACCCAGTCGCGCCAGGTGGCCGGACGCAGGAGAAAAATAGCGGCCGGCAGCAGTAACAGCAATAATAATGCGGGAGGAAAGCAAATGGCCGACAGGGAAAAGCAAAACGCCGCAATAAACAGGTCTTCCAGCCCGGACGATTTTTTATATGAAGCAAACAGCCTGTGCAGGCCGATAAGCGCGCCTGTGGCCGCCACCTGCGCCCCCGAAAACCACTGCGTCGAAGGAATGGCGGCGGCTGTTAAGATATAGAGCAGCGGCAGCAGATAGCCGCCCGTCGGGTAAAATACATGTCGATAGTTGAGCGTCGTCAGCAGCAACGCCGCGACAAAGGTTAAGGCACAAGCCAGCCACGCCGACACCGCCGGTTCAAAAAGACGGCCAATCCACACCGACGACGGGGCTATGGCGCCACCGGCGAACCCGTCCGCTGCCGCATCGGGCAAAAACAGCCTCCCCAGAAGCCATAAGGCCAGCAACACCACCAGGTAAAAACTTGAGGCGACAAAAGAATTTCGTTTTATTAATTCAATCATTTTCTTTTTTCATCATTATATCAAGCCCGATGTCGGTACGGCAGTAGCTGTTCGTATAGCGTATGCCGGCAACGGCGGCATACGCTTTTTCACGGGCTTCGGCGATGCCCGGCGCGAGCGAAGTAACCGCCAGTACGCGCCCGCCGCGGGTTACCAGCGCGCCGTCGGCGATGGCGGTGCCGGCGTGGAATAACAGGCTGCCGGGCATCGCGGGCAGGGGGGCTATCGGATAGCCTTTGCCGTAGGCCTCAGGGTAGCCGCCCGATACGCAGACAACGGTGAGGGCGGTATCGGCGATAATGTCGCACGGTTTTTTGTGCAGTGTGCGGCGGGCTACGCCATCGAACAAATCAAGCAAGTCGGACGATAAGCGGGGCATGACGGCCTCGGTCTCGGGGTCGCCCATGCGCACGTTGTATTCGATAACGTATGGATTGCCGGCGACATTCATCAATCCCAAAAACAAAAACCCCCGGTAGTCGATGCCTTCCTGCCGCAGGCCGTCGATCGTGGGTCGGATGATTTGCTGCTCGACCTTCTGCCGGAAGTCGGGCGTTACAAACGGCACGGGCGATACGGCGCCCATCCCGCCGGTGTTGAGCCCCGTGTCGTTGTTGCCGATACGCTTGTAATCCTTCGCTTCGGGCAACAGTTTATAGTGCTCGCCGTCGGTAAGCACAAAGAAGGATACTTCGGTTCCCTGTAAAAATTCTTCGATAACCACCGTATCGCCGGCGGCGCCAAAAAGCCCCTGCAAGATGCGGCGTAACTGCCGTTTTGCCTCGTCGCGCGACTCGATAATGAGCACTCCCTTGCCGGCGGCCAGTCCGTCGGCCTTCAGCACGTAAGGTGAGGGCAGGGAGTCGAGAAATGCGTCGCCGGCGGCTACGGTATCCCACCGAACGGTTGTATGGCGTGCGGTGGGGATATGATGTCGCTGCATAAACTGTTTGGCAAAATCCTTACTGCCTTCCAGCTGCGCACCCCGCCGTGGGGGGCCGATAACCGGTATATGCGACAGCGCCGGGTCGGCGGCAAACCAGTCGGCAATGCCCATCACCAGCGGGTCTTCGGGGCCGACGACCAGCAGGTTGATTTGCTGTGTCAGCGCGAGGGCTTTCAATCCGTCAAAATCAGTAGCGGCTATCGGGACATTTTCGCCGACGGCCGCCGTGCCGGGGTTGCCGGGGGCAATCCACAGTTTTTCTAATTGCCGGCTTTGCGCCAGCTTCCATGCCAGCGCATGTTCACGCCCCCCGCTGCCTGTTAATAATACACGATAATTCATTTACTGGTTCCTGTAATTTATAATTTGATTGCTTTGCATTTCCAGCCTTTTGAGTGAATAAATTTCAATACCACAGGCAGGGCGTATCCTAAATTCCGGGCTGTTTTCCATGAATCGTGAAATACGACGATGTCGCCCGGCTGCAGGTGTTTGATCACCCCGCGCACGCAGGCTTTCTCCGAGAGGTTGCGGCTGTAGTCGCGGCTAAGTACATTCCACATGATAATCTTATAGCGTTCGCTCAGCATACGCGCCTGGTTCGGCCCGATACGCGCATACGGCGGGCGAAAGAGGTTACCGCCGATAAAACTTCCGGCAAAGTCCACATCGCGCAGGTAGGCGCCCGTATCCATCCCCCAGCCTTTAAGATGGCTGTAGGAATGGTTGCCTGTGGCATGGCCGCGGCGGCGGATTTCGTCAAATACCTGCGGGTACATTTCGACATTTTTCCCCAAACAAAAAAACGTGGCTTGGGCGTTGTATTTATCTAACTGGTCGAGCACCCATGGCGTGATGTCGGGGCTTGGGCCGTCGTCGAAAGTCAAAAAGACCGCTTCTTTCTCGTTTGGAAAGTTCCAGATATAGGACGGGAAGAGGCGTCGAATAAATTTTGGCGGACGAATACGCATAGTCGTTTTTAAAAAAGGTGCACAAAGATACGGCTTTTTATTGAATATTGAAGATTGATATTGCTGCCTTGTGCCCGATGATTGATGATTGACCGGAAGCTGTATAATTTCGATACAAATCATTAAAAATTGCCGCGGCAATGGTTTTTATTTTATACGGATCATTCTTTTTTCGGAACGGTTAAAATCCAATCCTCCACACACAAAAAACAAAAACGCAAACAGACTGTTTGCGTTTTGCGAGAACATTTAACCCTATGTCTAATTCAGCGTGCCGTGCATGGTTTGTAAAACAATCTCAAAAATCAACAAAACGTATTTGCCTGCGGATGCTAAATCGGCGGCAAAGGTAGGGGTTCCTGTTGGATGGTACAATCCCCATTTATGGGGATTTTTTGGGGTGGCATCCCTTAAAACGGGGAGGGAAATGTATAAAAACGAAACGGGCAGCTTTCGCTGCCCGCCTCACCTAATCTAAACCTATGAAAACCTATTTCGTATTCTATGACTATAGTTATATGAAAAGGTTTAATGAGGTCGTAAATTTTTTTTAGATCAGTTTCTCATACGCTTCTGCACTGAGCAGTCCGCTGATTTCTTCCGGGTCGCTGATTTCGATTCGGATAATCCAGCCTTGTCCGTAAGGGTCCTGGTTGACTAATTGAGGCGCTGCTTCCAGCTCTTCGTTCATCTCCACCACTTCGCCGGACAGCGGCATGTAGGCGTCGGCGACGGTTTTCACCGCCTCGATGGCACCAAACGTGTCGCCTGCTTCCAGGAAATCCCCTACGGTGGTTACATCTACATAGACCACGTCGCCCAGTTGGCTTTGGGCGTAGTCGGTAATCCCGACGGTGGCTATGTTGTTTTCAATCTGCACCCATTCGTGCTCTTTTGTGTACTTTAATTTTTTAGGAACGTTCATAATTTTTCCGTTTTTTAATTGTTTATTTTTAATGTTAATTATAGTGATAAATTGATACTTAAACCAGCATTGGTATTGGCCGTCGCAATCGACGACACGTAGGGATTGTTGACCATCCGGTCGAAGAAGAGCCGCAGGGTGAGGTTGCTGCTCACGGTATAGTCGGCCGACAGTTTGATACTTATATTGCGCTGCCCGCTTGATACCTGCGGGATGGCGTCGTCTTCGAGGACGATTTTCCGCAGAATCGTCATTTCGTCCTGAATGGAGAGGTCGGCACGGACGCGCAACGTTGTTTTTACATTGCGCGAACTGCCTGCTGCAAAGCGGAAAATTAACGGCATTTCGCGGAATGTATAACCTGCACCTATTATATAGGTTGTCCGCCGGTTTTCCATAATTTGGTTATTCGACAGGCTCAGCGACAGTGTCCGGTTACGCGCCCACTCGAACCGTGTCGAAAGGTTGTTCATCCAGCCGATGTCGATATAAATCGGCGTCAGTTCTTCGCGGATGCTGGCCAGCAGAATATCGTTGAGCGGGATAAAATCGCCCAGCATATTCCGCCCGTCCACGATGTCGGACAGCGTGTAGGCCTGGTTGTAAGTGTAGGAGTTAATGGCATACATGGATGAATATTTGGACATCACGGTGAGCGACGTAATAAGGTCCTGCAGCGATTTCTTTTTCGGCTGCCAGTTGTAGGTAATTTGCCACGATGGCAAGGGGATAATCGGGAAATTCGACAGGGTAACCTTCTCCGGCGAGCGGCCGGTATAGGCTGCCAGGAAGGCCGGGATCAAGACTTCTTGCGAGAGCGAACCGAAGCCGTCGGGGTAGCCGTCGATTATCCGGTGAGGGTCGTAGTTTTCCTGTCCCAGCGCCGCCCGTGCTCTGGCTTGCCGGCCGGCGATGGTGGTACGCGCCTGCAGGAAATTGTCAAAGGCTTTGGAGGCAAAATCGTTTCCGGTGGTCGGGTTTTCGAAAGCGGTAGCAATGCTGATAGTCGAGATGCTGAAATTGCCGGTTGTTTGGCGTTGATTGGTGGAGGAAGCCACATTGTACCACGAATTATTTTCCGAATAGTTGCGGGAAAATCCCAGGTCGATTTTCAGCGCAGGCCAGGGCTCGAGCGTGGCGCGGATATTGAGCATCGACATGTGGGTCATGATATAGGGATTGATAATCGTCGTGTCGGTCGAGAGCCATTGTTGTTCCCGTGCATGGTTCAGAAAATTTTCATCCTGATAGCCTAATACGAACGGCCATCCGGGCGCCCAGACGTTATTGGTCTGTCCCCATCCCATGATCTGTGCGTAGGGTTTGAAGCCGGGCAGTGTTGAGGCGTCGTTGCTGCTGTAGCTGACCGATATGTTACGCAACATCATCGCTACGCGCAGCAGCGTTTTGGCGGCCACGCTGACGGGGTTCTGTTTTTTCGGTACGCGGCCGGTTACTTTTACCATCACGGCGTTAGCGTCATCGTCCAGGGTTACGGCAACGGTGTTATTATTGATAACATCGACTTGCCCCTGTATTTCTTTCCCGTTGGCGTCGAAAATCTGCGTACGGATATCGGCAGTTTTCAAATTATGCCGGATTGTCCGGCGGCGGTTGGCGGTGAAGCGCATTTTCGGGCTTTCATAGGTTTTGTTTACCATTTCGGGGGGACGTGTGGGGCCGCGGGTCGAAAATTCGTTGTTGATATTGCGCAGGAATGGCACCTTATTATAAATGCTTTCAAAAGACATGCTGCCATTGATGCTCATGTTTCGGAAGTTGGAGATGGTATTGCCCGGGTCGTAGGTTGTGTCGTTCAGTACCGGTGCGGCTTCCCATGTGTAGCCGGCGTTGTACTGCACACTCGACGAGAGCCACGAGAGCAGCGGGATTTTATTTATCGGCACCATCCACTGCGCATTGATTTGTTGATTGTAGAATACATTGCGTCCGAAGTTCCAGAAGTTTGTCCATGTCGAATCGTGCCAGTGGCGGTATCCTTCGGGGTCGATTCGTTTATTGATAATGCCTTCCGGCTCGTCGATGCGGGCGCGGTTGGTGGCAATAAAATCGATTTTTATCGAGCGGGTGATGTCCCACACAAACGAATAGTTGTTGTCCCACAGGAAATCTTTCGATACAGTAGGCGGGATTACGACTTCGGGCGCCATGATACTCCGGTACTGGATTTCGCGGTAGGTGCGCGAGATATCGGCGTTAAATGCAAACTGGTTCGGGAAGGGGTTAAAGTTGAACTCGCGAATCAGCTGCAGCCAGGGCGAGCGTAGCCAGGGGATTTTTTTAAAGGGTTCGACATAAAACGGCTGGACGTTGTAAGCATAGCCCAAATTGAAATGGTAGGTTTCGTCCAATTTGTGGTCGGTACGCGGGTTGCGGGCAAAGACCTGGGTATAGGCAAAGCTTGTGGTCAGGTTCGAGAGGCTGAACACCGCCGGGTTTGAGGCATTGGCAAATACCCGCACGTTGGTGGCATTGAACGACAGGCGGCGCGTATAGTCCTGCGTCAGCCGCTTGATGGAGTCGCGCTCGTAGGAGGTCATGCCGCGCATGGCCTGGTCGTACAGCACATCCTGGTCGAACGGATAGTACTGCGGGTTGGTAAAGTTTTCGGAAAAGCCGAAGAACAGCGGTAGCCGCACGCCGATGCTTTTGGGGAAGAACATTCCCAATTCAAAGTTGGTGATGACGTCGTACTGATATATATAATCCATCGACCGCTCGTTCATTTTCGATTCCAGTCCACCGAAGTTCGGGGTCTGCATGTTACCCGACAGGCTCACATTCCCGAAGTCGGCTAATTTGGCGGCAATGCGGGCATTGGCGGCAAAGCCGCTCGATTCGTTGAAATTTGTCAGACGCAATTCGTTTACCCAGACAATAACCGATTTCTCCAGCCCGTCGTCGTTCGGCGAGCGCTGTTTCGATGCGTTGCGCACGCCTATCATCACCGTCCGCACCTGCCCGAGGTTGGGATTGCCGGCGATGCGCACTTTGTTGCGGCCGTCCGCCTTTTCATACACGGTGGCAATTGAGCCTCCGAAGCGGCGGACATATTCGTTGCGTTCCAGTTTGGCGTCGGTGAGGATGTCGAGATTAATATCGACCTTATTTTCGGGGCGCCACACCGCTTCCCGCTGGTTGTCGGTATAAAATCCCGGCGGCGTAAGCACCAGCGGCACTTCGTATTCGTAGTAGTTATAACGGTAGTCGCTCCCGATGCGGATAAATATCGACACGTCGTTATCGCGCAATGGTTTTCCGGGTACTCCTTCGGCGTGTACGTCCATAATTAGCCGGCGGTATTTGCGGAAATCGAAGGTTACGTTTTTGTAGGCCGCCCGTGCGTCGCCGTCGGCCAGGTCGCTTATGCGCAATTCCATGGCCTGCTCGTTCAGTTGCCGCACCTGGTACTGTCCCGGGTCGATCTGGCGCGTGGCGTCCGGCGGGAGGATATAGTTGACCGGCGTCCGGTGCGAATTTTCTTCGATATTCACGGCCGATATGTCAAAGCCGGCGTTCGACATTTCGGGTTGCGCCAGTATTTCCTGCCCGTCGATCATCGACTGGTTGTAGCGCCGCCATTCGCCGCGCACTAATTGCAGGGTGGCAAAGCGGAAAACCGTTGTGTCAGCAAACCCGCGCATAAACATTCGGATAAACCGGATGGATTTGAAATCGGAGATGCCGCCAATGGCTGCGCCTTCGCTAATCGGTATTTTTATCTGGTAAAACCGGACGGTCTTCACGCCGTCAAATTCATTTTTGGTTACTTCGCGGATGTCCGTAATGTAGTTGCTCCCGATACGCATGTTGTCCGGCGTCAGGTTCAACTCGTACTGGTAGTAGCTTTCCGTTTCGTTCATTGTATAATCGCGGTTCATGTCTTCCATGTCGGGATTGATCATGCCCATTGTATTGTCGCCTCCGGCGGATGGCCGGGAGTTGCCGTCGGTACCGTTGTAGTACTTGTAGCGCTCGAGGATGTCGGCCTGCGTGTTATCGTAAACGGGGTCTAAATAATAGCGGTAGTTATCGCTCGACGGGTCGTTTTCCATACGGGTACGCGCTTCGGTGTTGGAAATAAGCCCTCGCATCTGATTGACATACGCGGCAAAGTGCCGGCCTTCGTAGTCGTCGTTCAGGCCGTCGTAGCCTATATCCTGGTATTGGCGTTTTTCGTAATCGTTGTCGAAGGTGAGGGTGATTTGCGGGTCTTTGGGTACGCGTCCCCAGGCAGTCGAAATAAAGCGCGTGGAGTCTTCGGGGCTACTGAAGCCGTTTTCAAACGATTTCAGCCCGTCTTTCAGGACATCTTCCGAAATGCTGCCGAGGTTGAAATAAAGCTTTCCACCCGTAGCGTTCGAGTTATAGACAAAAGGATCCATCAGCCAGCATTCGATATAATCGTAATTGGCCGTTTCAAAGTCGGTGATTGGCAGTGGCCGCTGCACGCCGGCCCAGCGGCTTTCGGGCGTCAGCAGCCGTCCGTCGGGGCGGGCATTGGTGCTGTAATTATATGGGCCGCGTTCGTCGGGGTAGTATGTCATGTTCAGCACCTGCAGGTTGGTTGGCGAGCCGATAATTTCCTCGCGGTCGGGGAAAAGGTCGTTAATTTGGATTTCGCAGACATACCAGTTTCGCTGGAAGCGGAACGGGTCGGCGCGCATGTAGCCGGGCGTGTATGAAGTATTGCGGACAAAATCGGGATAAATGTAGAACCACGACAGCAGCGCGCGGTTGAAGCCGGTAGTCAGTCCAGTCAGGTCGCCGTCGGGGAACTGCGGGCTTTGCCCCTGCGGGACGCTTGCCAGCGACCAGGCCGCATGGCTGCGCAGGTCGAGTGTTGACTGACTGCCTTCAAAGTCGTCGAGAAATGCGGCGCCGTTCGAGCCGATAGCCGATGCGTGGCCGGGCAGGAAGTGGGCAAACTCCGCGTCGAATGTCAGGCTTGAGTTGGCTTTGGTTTCGATAAACGGCAGGGCATCGACCGCTTTGGTCAGCCACGGCACATCGGTACGGAAGGCGGTGTTCAATCCCCAAATGGTATTGGAAATGGGTTCTTCGCCCCAATTGACTTTTTGCGTCAGCGGCCGTTCGCTCAGGTGCAGCAGGGTGCCGCCGATGTAAAACCGGTCGTTAAAGGTATATTTGAGCCGTGTCCCAAGGAGGGTTTTGGTTTGCAGGTTGAACAGCTCCCTGTTTTCGAGCGACACCTTCAGCGGCACGCCCGACTCTAAATACGAGCGGTTCAGGATGCGTACCGTCCCGCCGATATAGTTCACTTCGTAATCGACGCCCTCAATCAGTTTAACCCCGCCGGCAGTTACTACCACCGAGCCCTGCGGCACATTCATTGCGTCGAGCCGGATTTCATCGCCGCCTTCCGACTGGTAGCTCCCCACTAACCGAAACTTGTTTTTCTCCGCATAGCTTTGTGCTTTCGTGAGGGTCGAATCGTACAATTCTTTATAGACATACTTTTCGGCCAGCACCGGGTCGCCGATTTTCTGCTCAAGGTAGCGGCCGAACGGCTCCCGCACCGGGAAAATAATCCGCCCCCGCGACGAGAGCACGGTGATACCTTCCACGAAGTCGAACATGCCATCGGGCGAGGCGTCGTTCTGCATGTTCAGGTTATCGAGGTTAAGCACGCGCAGCAGCGGCTTTTCGGCAATCGCGCCTTCCGAAATATACGGCAGCGCCGTACCGGCTTCCGCGTTTTCGTACATGATGTCGAGTATAAAATCGTCGCGGTTGATCCGGTACGCATCGATGGCATATACGTTTTTCATCATCAAGTCCCACGTCGGGAATTTCGGCGAAAAGCTGGTTCCCTTCAGCAGCTTTAACGTGAGCATGGCCGGCGACATAATCCCGTCGGTAGAGAGTTCCCCGACTTTGTAGGTTA
Organism: Prevotellaceae bacterium; assembly: GCA_031270845.1. Classification (GTDB taxonomy): domain Bacteria; phylum Bacteroidota; class Bacteroidia; order Bacteroidales; family UBA932; genus JAIRKX01. The sequence goes on along the minus strand of JAISXF010000032.1, from coordinate 5,279 downwards.
CGCCGAAGGCTTCATATTCATAGGCGACGGCCAATATTTCATCGGCGTTGAGCGCCGCGTTCAGGGAGATATAACCTAACTGGGTATTGACCGAATAATCGGTTGACGAGAGCTTGCGGGCATTTTCGACTTTCTCAAAATCGCTGCCGCTGCGCATACCCATACCGGTGAGGTAGGCCGTTACGTCCTGCGTTTGCCGGATATTATCCTTATTAATTACCGTATAAAGGTTGTTACTGTTCTTCGACGACGGCAGACCGTTGCCGCTGCCGTTGAACAGCGTGGTATTATAAATCCGGTCGCGCTCGCCGTCGTCGATAAATGCGACGAAGTTGCGCGTCTCTTCAAAACGCCCGCTTTTATTCGTAACCCACACCTCAATCCGTTTGATATTAATACCCGAAAGCACCAGCGGCAGACGCCCAAGCCATTTATCATAGTTCTCCTTAAAATAGTGCGACAGGAAAAAGTGCCGGTTAGCGTCGTACTGGTCGGCATTGATCTCGAAGACGCTGGTTTGCCCGCCCCCGACCAGCTCGACGGTCTTCGACTGTGCCCGCTGTACCGACGCAACGAGCGCCACATCCAATTTCCCGAAGCGTAAATCGACCTTTCCCCCGAACAGGCTCTGGCTGCCGGTAATGAGCGAACCGTCGAGCGGGAAAGCAATGTTCCCCGCTTCGATTTTCTGGATAATATCATCCTCGTTGCCGGCGTATTCGATTTTCAGGTTAGTCTCAAAATCAAAGGTCGCTTCGGTATTGTAATTAAAATTTAATTTCAGCCGATCGCCGATATTGCCTGTAATGTTAAATTGCATTTGCGCCAGAAAATCGAAATTGAATGCCGTCCGATAGCGCTCGGCAATAATCGGATTATTGGCATAATTCCACTTGCCGCCGAAGGTCAGATTGACCGACATCTGCGGATTAATGACAATTTCACTCGAACCGAATATCTTGGCAAACGCATCGTTATTCACCCCAATGCGGAAACTCGACGGAATAAGATTGTCGCCCGTTGTACCAAGCCGCCCCTGCCCGTCGCTGCGCTGCTGCGCCCAGCCGTCGCGCAGCGTCTGCGAAAACTGCTCGCGCCGGTATTCTTCGGAACTCAACACCCTGTAGGGCATCGCGCGCCGCGTATCGTAAGCATGATAATAAAGATAATTGTGCGTTACCGGGTCGTACTCTACCACCGGCGTCTCCGGTGATAACGACGACTGCGCCCGTGCCGGAGCCAGCGAACAACACAGCAAACAGATCCCAAAAAACCGATACAAACCCTTCATCTTTTTTATAATCGCTTCAAGGCGGCTTTAATGAGCTGTTCCGCCGTGTGGGCTGTATTTTCCCTGATAAGTAACTGGATGACCTTTTCGGCTGGCGCTTTGGCGAAGCCCAGCATAATAAGCGCCGAGAGCGCTTCCTGATGCGCACTTTGCGGCTGCGCGGCTCCCGCATCGCCCGAGAGCAGCGTCTTCCCCATACGGTCTTTCAAATCGACCACTATCCGCTGGGCGGTTTTCAGTCCGATGCCCTTAATGCTTTGCAGCCGCCGCGCATCGTCGTGCTGAATAGCGTTGCGCACTTCGGCCGACGAGAGCGACGAAAGCACCATCCGCGCCGTATTCGGGCCTACGCCCGAAACCCCCACCAGCAACCGAAACACCTCGCGCTCTTCCCTGTCGAAGAACCCGTAGAGCTGTTCCGCGTCTTCACGTACAATGTGATGCAACCATAAGCGTACCTGCTGTGCCTGCCCGATATTTCCATACGTCTGCAGCGAAATATTCACCGTATAACCCATACTGCCCGTATCAATAACAACATACGTCGGCGTCAGCTCCGCTACAAAACCCTTTATAAATTCATACATAATGTGTATCGTTCAAAAGATGCACGCAAAGGTAGCATTTTTTCTTTAGATGATAAATTAAATTACGCTTTGCGATTTTAACTATGAACTATGAACTATGAACTATGAACTATGAAGTATGAAGTATGAAGTATGAAGTATGAAGTATGAAGTATGAAGTATGAACTATGAACTATGAACGGCCTGCCGACGGATACAAACAATATATAAGGTTGCTCGCTTGTCGCCGTTCATAGTTCATAGTTCATAGTTCATAGTTCATACTTCATACTTCATACTTCATACTTCATACTTCATCGTTAAAAATAGTATCTTTGCGGGAAATTATACTAAATAATACAGTATGCATCATATTACAGTCGCTATTACCGGCGCGAGCGGGGCGATTTATGCCCGCCAGCTCATGGATGCCCTCCGGCGGATGCCGGCGGAGGTCGAGGTAGCCGTCGTGTTTTCGGCCTGTGGCGAAGAGGTCTTCCGGCACGAGCTGGGCGACGCCTGTTTCCGGTCGTATGCCGGTCTTTTCCGCCGCTACGCGAATGACGACTTCCATGCGCCGTTTGCCTCCGGCTCCGCCGCGGCGGATACGATGATCATCATCCCGTGCAGCATGGGCACGCTGGCGCGGATAGCCAACGGACTGGGCAGCGACCTGCTCGCGCGCGCCGCCGACGTGATGCTCAAAGAACGCCGGCGGCTGATTGTCGTGCCGCGCGAGGCGCCCCTCAATCGCATCCACCTCCAAAACATGCTGCACCTGACCGACGCCGGCGGGATTATCTGCCCCGCCTCTCCGTCGTTCTACCACCATCCTGCGACCGTCGAAGAGGCCGCCGCCACGGTCGTCGATCGCGTACTGCAGCTCGCCGGACTGCCGCACAGCGGAAAACGATGGAATGATTAATGGTCGTTCAACGTACCGAACGATGAAGTATGAAGTATGAAGTATGAAGTATGAACGATGAACGATGAAGTATGAACGATGAACGATAGGTAAGAAAAAGCAGGCGAGAGCCTTTTATATCGGCGCGCTGACCTTTGAGGTCGGCGCGCCGCGTTTTTATATCGGAGCACGGAGCTTTCAACTCGGAATTTGGAGTTCCGAACTCGGAATTTGGTGTTCCGAACTCGGAATTTGGAGTTCGGAACTCGGAATTTGGTGTTCCGAACTCGGAATTTGGTGTTCCGAACTCGGAATTTGGAGTTCCGAACTCGGAATTTGGAGTTCCGAACTCGGAATTTGGAGTTCCGAACTCGGAATTTGGAGTTCGGAACTCGGCGCGCGAGGCTTTTAACTCCAATTTAGGAGTTATTAACTCCAATTTCGGAGTTCCGAACTCCAATTTAGGAGTTATTAACTCCAATTTCGGAGTTATTAACTCCAAGTTTGGAGTTATTAACTCCAATTTGGGAACTCGGAACTCGGCGCGCGGGGTTTTGAAGTCCAATTTTGAGATTTTGAAAAGAAACGTAGCGGTTCGGAGTTCGGATTTTTATTTTTTTAAAATATAAAATCGCTTTCATTTTTCATAAAATATAAAAAAAAATCCGTTTTTCGTAATTCATAATTCGTAATTCGTAATTAAAATGCCTACCTTTGGCGAAAATTTTAGCTATATATAATAATGATTACTGCCGAACAATTAAAAAACCTTCAAGAACGTGAACAGGCGTTGAGGGGGTGCCTTTGACGTCGATGCCAATACCCTGCTTCTACACGCGGAAGACGCGAAAACACACCAGCCCGACTTTTGGAACGACCCGAAAGCCGCCGAAATTCAATTAAAAAAAATCGCGGCGCTTAAATCGCTCCTTGCCGGCTATCACGCCGTAGCCGATGCCGTCGAAGAACTGGCCGTGTGGGTCGAACTGGCCAAAGAAGACGCCGGCGCCAACGCCGATGTCGATGCCCAGTACGCTACCGCTTCGGCCGCCGTCGAAGAATTAGAGATGCGCAACATGCTCGGCGACGAGGCCGACGGGATGGGCGCCATCCTGAAAATTAATTCCGGCGCCGGCGGCACCGAAAGCAACGACTGGTCGGCGATGCTGCTGCGCATGTACGTGCGCTGGGGCGAACGCAACGGCTATAAAGTAACGGTCTTCGATGTCCTCGACGGCGACGAGGCCGGCATTAAGTCGGCATCGATTGAATACGAGGGCGAGTACGCATACGGGTTCCTGAAAGCCGAAAACGGGGTGCACCGGCTGGTTCGTATCTCGCCGTTCAACGCGCAGGGCAAACGACAGACGACATTCTCGTCGGTGTTCGTTATTCCGGCGGTGGACGACAGTATTCAGATTGAAATCAGCGCCGGAGATTTGGAATGGGATACGTTCCGCTCGGGCGGGCCTGGGGGTCAGAATGTCAATAAGGTGGAAACGGGCGTGCGCGTGCGGCATATCCCGACCGGTATCACGGTCGAAAATACGGAAAGCCGGTCGCAGATGGACAACCGGCAGAATGCGTTGCGCATCCTCCGGTCGCATCTCTACGAGCTGGAACTGCGCCGCCGTCGCGAAAAGGAAAGCGAAATCGAAGGCCAGAAAAAGAAAATCGAATGGGGTTCGCAAATCCGCAGCTATACGCTGCATCCCTACAAATTGGTGAAAGACCACCGCACCGGCTACGAATCGTCGGACACGCAGGCTGTCCTCGACGGCGAACTCAACGGATTTATGAAAGCGTATTTAAGTACGGCAAATAATTAAACAATGAAATCAATATTTTTTAAATAATTTTTTATGGCAACTTTTTTTTACCAACCCCCGTTCCCGTTGGGGAAAGACACGACCGAGTATTATTTGCTGACGAAAGATTACGTGTTGTCCGGGCAATTTGAAGGAAAAGAAATTTTGAAAGTAGCGCCCGAAGGACTGACGGCTATGGCAAATGCGGCGTTCCGCGATGTGGCTTTTTTGCTGCGCCCCGAACATCAGCGGCAAGTTGCCGCCATCCTCGCCGATCCCGAGGCAAGCGAAAACGACAAATATGTTGCGCTGATTTTCCTGCGCAATGCCGAAGTGTCGGCGAAAGGGCTGTTGCCTTTCTGTCAGGATACCGGCACGGCAATCATCGTCGGCAAAAAAGGGCAACAAGTGTGGACAGGCGGCGGCGATGAAGAAGCGCTGTCGCTGGGCGTGTACAAAACTTACACCGAAGAAAATTTGCGCTATTCGCAAAACGTTCCACTGACGATGTACGACGAAAAAAATACCGGCTGCAATCTGCCGGCGCAAATTGATTTGTATGCCGTCGAAGGCGCAGAATACAAGTTCCTGTGCATTGCCAAAGGCGGCGGCTCGGCAAATAAAACTTACCTGTATCAGGAAACAAAAGCCCTGCTGACGCCGGAAAAGTTAATTCCGTTTTTGGTAGAAAAAATGAAAACGCTCGGCAC
>JAISXF010000023.1 GCA_031270845.1 Prevotellaceae bacterium | reverse complement strand
GGCTTATGTGGCAAGGAGGAGGTTCCCTCGGATTCCGCTATCATTTTTCTAACGTGGTGGGCTGTTACGTGGAAGCAGGATATGCCGTTCCGATTATTCAAGGCGGACTCGCATTTTCTCTTTGATTCAAGGAAAAGTATTGCGGTCAAAAAGAAAAATAGCATAGGGACAGCAAAATCAGATAACGGGAGGATTTTTTTTAATGCGCCTGGCGCCATTTGAAAAAAAGTTAGTGTCTTTGCAGTCGATTTAATTTTAATAAAAATGATAAGCAAATTAAATAAGAGACAACGCGCAATGAATGGTATGACGTTCGCCTTTGGCAAAAAGGCGGGCGTAGTTGCGCCGAATACGGGCGTAGTTGGCGCAAATACGCCCGTATTCGGCGCAACTACGCCCGTATTCGGCGCAACTACGCCCGTATTTGAAGCAACTACGCCCGTATTCGGTGCAACTACGCCCGTAGTTGGTGCAACTACGCCCGTATTTGGTGCAACTACGCCCGTGTTTTCGTCAACTACGCCCGTGTTTTTAACAGTTCTCAATTATTATTTATTAAAAACAGTTTAAAGAATGTCAAATTCCCAATCAACAATGAATAAGCCAGACGCACAACTTCTGGCGCAGGCGACGACGATAAATACACAGTCCCACCTGCATGAAACGGAATGGCAGATAGAAGCCGCGCGCCTTACAGGGTTCGATGCGGCGCTGGCCAGCGCCGAGAACGCTTACGAGGCAAACCGTGACCGGGCAACCAAAAATGCCACCACGGCGGCCATCAAAAAAGCGGCCTTCGGCGAATTGAAACACTTCGAGAGTACGTACATCAATTACTTCGAAGTGAATGAAAACGTGCCCGATGCAGCCCATGCTTACATGGTCAATAAAATGACCGACACGAAGACAACCTTTAGCGGCCGGTTGTCATTAAATATATTTTCATATATTTTTCATTATTCCCAAAAAATATGCTACCTTTGCGCCCCTAAATTTAAAGGAAGTCTTACTTAAAACTATAAATTAAAGATTATGCAAAATAAAGGCCTCATTTTTGGAATAGCTATCGTAATAGCTCTTGCATGTATTTATCAACTGTCGTTTACGGTCGTAACGCGCATTCAGGAGGGGAACGCCCGGGAGTATGCGCAGGCAGCCGTGCAACGCTACGAACAATCGGACGAGTACGCCGCGGTCGATGAGTTCAACAAAAAATTTCAGTCGGACTCGGTCTATGCCGAACGGGAAAAGTTTTTCCTGGACTCCATGTCGTCCGAAAATGTGTTTTTTGCGTTTACTTACAAAGAATGTAAGGAAAAGGAATTGAATCTCGGTCTTGACCTTCGCGGGGGGATGAACGTGATGCTCGAAGTATCGGTGGTGGACATCGTAAAAGCCCTCGCGAACCAGAACACATCGCCACAATTCGATGCCGCACTGGCTACGGCCGTGCAGCAGTATATGACTTCCGGCGGCGAGTTTGTGGCGCTGCTCGGCAACGCATGGGACAAGGTTGCGCCGGGGCGTCCGCTGGCCGACGAGTTCAGCTATGAGCTGCAATATGTCCGCAAAACCAGCGGTACGCTGAGTAATGAAGAAGTGCTGGATATTCTTCGCGAAGATTCGGAAAGCGCCATCGCCAACTCGTTTAATGTACTGCGCAACCGTATCGACCGTTTCGGCGTTACGCAGCCGAACATCCAGCGGCTGGCCAATTCGGGGCGCATATTGGTAGAACTGCCCGGCATCAAAGAGCCGGAGCGTATGCGCAAACTGTTGCAGGGAACGGCTTCGCTGGAGTTTTGGACAACGTATGAAAACAACGAAATCTACAATGCCCTGCTCGAAGCCAACCGTTTAATTAAGGAGATGCAGTTGGCCGAACAGCCTGCCGATACCACAGCCGGCAGCGATACCACAGCCGGCGCCTCGGACGACCTGCTCTCGCAAATCGCGCAGAACGATACGACGGCAGCCATACAGGATTATCAGAAAGAGCAGCCGCTGTTCTACGCCTTAAATCCGGCGGTGATGTCGAATAATACGCTGGCGCCGGGCGCATGTATTGGGCGTGCGCATTATCGTGATACGGCCAAAATCGGCGCATGGCTGCGGATGCCGCAAATACAGGTGCTCTTCCCGCGTGATTTCATCCCCATGTGGGGTGTTAAGCCGATGAAGGAAGACAAATCCGGTACGATATATGAATTGATAGCTATTAAAAATACGGCTGATGGCAAGGCTCCGCTTGATGGGGGTGTTGTGTCCGATGCCCGTAAGGCGTTTTCCAATAGCGGTGCGCCCGAAATTGATATGACGATGAACTCCGAAGGCGCCCGGATTTGGGCACGCCTGACCGGCGAAAATATCGACCGCTGTGTGGCTATTGTCCTCGATGGGGCGGTGTATTCCTATCCGCGCGTGAACCAGGAAATCACCGGTGGGCGTTCGCAAATCACCGGGAACTTCACCATCCCTGAAGCGGATGACTTGGCCAATGTATTGAAATCGGGTAAACTTCCGGCGCCTGCGCGTATTGTGCAGGAAGCGGTGGTGGGGCCTTCACTTGGGCAGGAGTCGATCGACTCGGGGCTGATGTCGTTCTTTATTGCCTTTTTGCTGGTGCTGGTCTATATGTTGTTTTTCTATAATGGTGCGGGTGTGGCGGCTAATGTGGCGTTAATCACCAATGTGCTGTTTCTGTTTGGGACGCTGGCCTCGTTCGGCGCGGTGCTTACATTGCCAGGGATTGCCGGGATTGTGCTCACGCTTGGGATGGCTGTCGATGCCAACGTTATCATTTACGAACGTATCAAAGAAGAGTTGCGTGCGGGCAAGAGCCTGCGGATGTCCATTTCCGACGGGTACCGGAACGCCTATTCGGCCATTATCGACGGTAACCTGACAACCATTATTACCGGTATCGTACTCTTTTCGTTCGGCTCGGGGCCGATACAGGGCTTTGCCACCACGCTGGTTATCGGTATTATTACTTCGATGTTTACGTCGATATTCGTGTCGCGGCTGCTGTTTGAAAGTCTCTTGAGCAGAGGAAAGCAGATTTCGTTTTACAATAAATGGACGAAGAATTTCCTCGCCAATACGCATGTAGATTTTGTTACGCTGCGCAAAACTTCGTATGTTATTTCGACGGTGATTGTGGTGGTCGGCCTGTCGTTTGTCTTTACCAAAGGGTTTACCTACGGGGTCGATTTTACCGGCGGGCGGACGTATGTAATCCGGTTCGACCGCGAGGCATCGACCAATGACGTGCGCGAGGCGGTGCTCTCAGAGCTGGAAAGCGGCGCCACCGAAGTGAAACAGTTCGGCAAAATCAGCCAGATTAAAATTACGACAACATATATGATCGATAACGATTCGGACTCGGTGAACAACCTCGTCGTCGTGAAGCTGTATAGCGCACTGAAACCCTTCTTTGCATCGGATATTACGTATTCCGAATTTATATCAACATTAGAGAACCCGAACGGGATTATCAGTTCCGACTTTGTGGGGCCTACTATCGCCGGCGATATTAAACGCGATGCCGTGATTGCCGTCATCGTGGCGCTGCTGGCTATTTTCCTTTATATCGCAGGGCGTTTCCGCAATATTTACTGGGGTACGGGCGGCGTGCTCGGGCTGGTGTTCTGTACGATATTTACGATTAGTTTCTTCTCTATATTCTCCGGCATTTTGCCTTTCAGCCTTGATGTCGATCAAACATTCATTGCCGCCGTGCTCACCATTATCGGGTATGCGATTAATGACGCGGTGGTGATTTTCGACCGCATCCGCGAATACCGAACCCTCTACCCGAAACGCGAACTGCGCATCAACGTTAACGAAGCGCTGAACAGTACCCTGGGGCGGACATTCAACACCGGCGGTACAACGCTGGTCGTGCTGCTGTCGATTGCCATCTTCGGCGGCGAGGTGATACGCGGCTTCTCGGTCGCGCTCATTGTCGGCATCCTGGCCAGTATCTACGCCACGCTCTTTGTCGGTACGCCCATTGTGTACGACCTGTACTTCCGCAAGAGCAGGCAAAACGACAAGGCTAAATAAAGGCTAAATAATGACCGCCACTTCCTCGCCCCCGCCTTCCGAACGCTCACTGCATTTTCTGGAAGAGATTATCGAGTCCGACCTGGCTTCGGGCAAGTATCAGTCGATACTCACCCGCTTCCCCCCGGAGCCGAACGGCTACCTGCACGTCGGCCATGCGAAAAGCATCTGCCTGAACTTCGGATTGGCGAAAAAATACGGCGGACAGACCAATCTTCGTTTTGATGATACCAATCCGGTGAAGGAAGATGTGGAATATGTCGATTCCATTAAGGAAGATGTCCGCTGGTTAGGATTCGAGTGGGCGGGCGAATATTATGCATCCGACTACTTCGACCGGCTCTACGAATGGGCCTGTCGGCTTATCGGCAAAGGGCTTGCCTATGTCGATGACCAGCGGCAGGATGAAATCCGCGCCACGCGCGGAACAGTAACGCAAGCCGGCCAAAACAGCCCGTACCGAAACCGGTCGATTGACGAAAACCTCGACCTCTTCAGGCGGATGAAGAACGGCGAGTTCGCAGACGGTGAAAAAGTGCTGCGCGCCAAAATCGACATGGCGCACCCGAACATGCTGCTGCGCGACCCGATACTCTACCGCATCATCCATGCCGCTCACCATCGCACAGGCAACCGCTGGTGTATCTATCCGATGTACGATTATGCGCACGGGCAAAGCGATTCTATCGAACGAATCACACACTCCATCTGTACGCTGGAGTTCGACGTGCACCGGCCGCTGTACGACTGGTTTATCGAAAAACTCGAAATATTCCCGTCGCACCAGTACGAATTTGCGCGGCTCAACCTTACCTATACCATTATGAGCAAGCGCAGCCTGCTTGAGCTCGTGAAGCTCGGATGCGTCTCGGGCTGGGACGACCCGCGGATGCCAACCATCTGCGGAATGCGCCGCCGCGGCTATACCCCTGAAAGCATTCGTCTCTTTGCCGACAAAATCGGCGTAGCCAAACACGACAATGTGATTGACCTCTCGCTGCTCGAATGGTGCGTCCGCGACGACCTCAACCGCCGCGCCATGCGCCGGATGGCCGTGTTAGACCCCCTAAAAATCGTCATCACCAACTATCCCGAAGGCGCAACGGAAGACATCGATGCCGTCAATAATCCGGAGGACGAAAGCGCCGGCAAACGGCAGGTAGCGTTTGGTCGGGAACTGTATATCGAGCGCGCCGACTTCATGGAGAACCCGCCGAAGAAGTATTTCCGCCTCTCGCCGGGCAGCGAAGTACGTCTGCGCTACGCGTATATAATAAGATGCAATGAGGTAATCCGAAATGCCGCCGGCGACGTCGTCGAACTGCACTGCACCTACGACCCCGAAACCCGCAGCGGCAGCGGCAGTACCCGACAGGTGAAAGGGACCATTCACTGGGTATCGGTCGGCCACGCCCGACGCGCCGAAGTGCGCCTCTTCGACCGCCTCTTTACCGAAGCCCGCATGGACGCCATCCCCGAAGGGAAAAGCTACAGGGATTTTCTCAATCCCGACTCGCTGCGCACGGTCGCCGCCTTCGTCGAGCCCGCCCTCACAGGCCTTCCGCCGTTAACCAACATCCAGTTCGAGCGACTGGGCTACTTTTCTGTCGATACCGACTCAACGCCCGACAACCCTGTATTCAACCGCACAGTTACACTGAAAGACACCTGGACGAAGCAATTGAAAATGGAGCATTGAGCCAATAAATGCTCCAGTCCTGCAGCCCTGACGGGTTTTAAAAACCGGTCAGCGTTTATCATATCAATTATCCAAATCACAAAAACCACCCGTTAGACAAAAAAGACACGTGTTTCTT
>JAISXF010000096.1 GCA_031270845.1 Prevotellaceae bacterium | reverse complement strand
AATTCCCTTGCGCTTTCTGCTCATACACGACTTTAACGCGCGCAAAAAGCGCGGCATTAAGGTAAATGTCATCCGTGCTTTTGGTCAGTTTCGGGGAAATGGTTTCTTCGATAGCCTGCCGTTCGGGGTCGCTATCCGACTCAACGACATTCATAAACACGCCATTCACTTTAGCCAGCAGCGCGCCGGCGTTATCCAGCGCGACGATGGTATTTTCAAATGTCGGCGCATCGGCATTGGCGGCAATCCGGTCGATGTCGGCCTGCAATTGCGCCAGCGCTTCTTCATACGCGGGCAAAAAATGCGCGTTCTTAATTTGGTCGAACGGCGGTACGCCATAAGGCGTTGTCCATTCCGTAAAAAATGGATTCTGATTGTTACATGCGGTCATAATTCCTGCCATACATAAGGCGATTAAAAGTGTTTTTTTCATATTCTTACAATGTGTTTTGTTTATTTTGCCTGCAAAGGTACGCTTTTTTTTAAATTACGAAAGAACATAGACAATAGACAATAGAACATAGACGGCTTACGCCGGATAAATTACGAATTACGAATTACGGCTTACGCCGGATGAATTACAAATTACGAATTACGAATTACGGCTTACGCCGGATGAATTACAGATTCCTTACGTTTCTTTTTTAAAAAAAAATAAACCGCCGCTAAAGCAAAAATTGATTTCGGGAGCTCCCGAAATCTTTTCGGGGCTTCCCGAAATCTTTTTGGGGCTTCCCGAAATCTTTTCGGGGCTTCCCGAAAAGTTTTTGGGAGTTCCCGAAGACCTTTCGGGGCTTCCCAAAAAGTTTTTGGGAGTTCCCGAAAACTTTTTGGGAAGCCCCGAAATCTTTTTGGGAAGCCCCAAAAGTGGAAAATTACTGTATTATTTTTTATATTAAAAAACAAAATTATTATTCATTTTTTAAAACAACAAAACTATGAGCACAACACATGATTACATTCCGAACAACGACCGCGCCTTTTTAACGTGGCTATTTTTTATGCTTGCTTACGTTGAGGGGCCGGGTACCACGCCGCGCTTCGGGGTTCCGGCGGCTGACATCGCCGCATTGAAGGCGTTAGGCGTTATTTTTGAAGGAAAACTCGATATAGCCGAGAACGCCGTTACGCGCACCAAAGCCGCCGTGAAGGACAAAACCGAAGCGCGCGCAGTAACGGAAAAGGCCGCGCGGGAGTTTGTAAATGAACACTTAGCCTTCAACCGGTCAGTCACGCCTGCCGACCGTGAGAACATGCAAATCACCGTCCGCAAGACCACGCGCGATGATGCGCCGGTGGCTGACGTTGCGCCGATTATCACGGCCCGCGATGACGGAGCGCGTCGGGTGCGGTTTGACTTTGGCGAGTCGCACACCTCGCGCGCCAAGCCCGCAGGCCAGCACAGCGTGCGGATAGCGTGGCTAATCCGCGAGGAGGCGCCCGCGACGTATGAGGAGTTGATTAATTCAAAGGCGGATACGCACACGCCGTTAATCCTCACGTTCGATGTCCCCGAAGCCGGCAAGCGCCTTTGGTTTGCTGCGCGGTGGGTCAATACCGTCGAAATCGAAGGCCCGTGGACGGAAATTCAAAGCGTAATAATTCCGTAAGACATTAAGAACATAGAACATAGATGTTAAGACGGAAGACAATAGACCTTTAGACAATAGACAAAAGACAAACAGGAAGAACACATTGGTTCTATTGTCTTCCGTCTTAATGTCTATGTCTTCCGTCTTATGTCTTTTGTCTTCCGTCTTATGTCTTTTGTCTTCCGTCTTAGGTCTTTTGTCTTTCGTCTTAACTCAAAAAAGAAAACGGCGGTTCCCGAAAAGCCGGAATAGAGTAGGGGAATTTTTTTCTAACTAAATAAAAATCAAACATGGAAAAGGTATTACATTTTATTGCGCCGTCTTTGTCGTATATCGACAGCGGCAAGTTTTTTCGCAAGCCGTTCAGCTGGTTGTATGTAACGTTTGCGGTGATTAGTGTTTTAATCCCGTTCGCGGCGCTCTTTTTTGCCATCGACGCGGGGGTATTTGATGCGGGAGCGGGGGCTATTTTTACCTTCCTGCTGACGTGGTTTGTGATTGTGGCCGCCTCGTGGGTGGGGATGCAGATTTGGTGGGACCGTCGGGAGAAAGTGCTGCTCACATCCGCCGAAGGCAGTGAGTTTCCGGCTATTCCGGTGATTGCGCATTTTGTGCAAACGCTGGGCGAATGGGCGGGGACGTTAACGGCGATTATCGGTTGCGGCGCGTCGCTGTTTATGTGGATTCTGCAGGGCGAGGCGATACTGTTGCTGGGCGTTCCGCTGTTTCCCGTTATCGGGTTCTTAACGATTGTACTCTTTCGCTTTATGGCGGAATGTATGCGCGCGTTGGCCGCGATTGCCAACAACACGAAAAAACAGCAGGGGGCAGCCGTATGAAAAAAGTATTTTATCTGATGGCGGTTGCGTTGCTGGTGGCCGGTTGTGGCGGCGGCGGCGGCGGGGGTAGCGAGGTTAAGCTCTTCCCCGTTGAAATCGGCGGCGATTATGGGTACATCAATCACAAGGGTGATATTGTGATTAATCCGCAATTCGAGGAGGCGACGGCGCACCGCAATGGCGTGGCGCTGGTTGAGACATCTGACGGGAAGTATGCGTTTATTAATCTCAAAGGTGAATTTATTTCTGAAAAACGCTACAAGGAAGCGACTATCTTCCGCGACGGGCTGGCGTGGGTTGTGGAAGAGAACGGCGCGCCGGCGGCGATTAATGCTAAAGGTGTGGAAAAGTTTGTTTTGAAAGAAGCGAAAGCCGTTACGACGTTCTACGACGGGCTGGCGATTTTTGAGCATGCGAGTAATGGCCGGTATGGTGTTGTCAATACGAAAGGCAAGGTGGTTATTGAGCCGGCGTTTTCGCACATCGGCGTTTTCAGCGACGGGTTGGCTGTGGCGTTTGATACGGCGAGCAGGAAAGCCGGTTTTATCAACACCAAAGGGGTGTTTGTGATTGCTCCTCAATTTGACTGGGTTGTCAGTTTTTTTGACGGCGTGGCTGTTGTCATGGTTGATGGCAAATACGGCGCGATAGATAAAAAGGGGAATTATATCATCAATCCGCAGTTTGAGGGGATGTTGCCGGACGGCGATTTGTTTTTAGTTGAGCAGGACAAATACGGCTGGTGCGATAAGAAGGGCAAATATGTCATCAATCCGCAGTTTGACCGAGCCTCCGGCTTTAATGGCGAGTCGCTGTCGCCTGTCCGGGTTGACCGGAAGTGGGGTTATGTGGATAAGAAAGGCAAATATGCGATTAATCCGCAGTTTGGCGAGGCTTTGCCGTTTTATGGAAGTTCTTTGGCGGCTGTTGAATACGACGACAAGTGGGGCTATGTAGATAAGGCCGGCCAATATGCCATCTCGCCGCAGTTTGATGAGGCCCTGCCGTTTATTGGCGCTATTGCGCCGGTCAAAAGCGGCCGGCAGTGGGGCTTTATTGATAAGAAGGGGAAATATGTTATCAATCCGCAGTTTAGAAGGATAAATGAGGATGACATTTTTGTCTGTTATCTGGGCGCCCCTTCCCGCTTTGAGCAGGTTGAGTCCGATTATTTCAATGCTGAAGATGTGGTTGCGGCCTTTGATTTCAATGCTCCCGAAGGGCTGACTTCCGGCGCCGATTATAACGAGGTGATGCGTGTTTTTGGTCTTTCGGAGGACAGCTTCAATACGTACCGGAATGAATATCGCGCGGTGAGCGGTAAAAAAATCGGGCCGAAGGTGAAATATGATTTTGTCATTCATGGAAGCCCGTTTGAGAAGACAACCTCGAAGAGAATTTATAACGGGTATTACCTGGGCACGTCCACCGATTATACTTTTAAGGGCGACTTTTCACCGGATTATTATGTCTATAATATTGCGGCCGATACGGAAGCCCATGCGCAGGAGATTGCTACGCTGATAGAAGCTAAAACCGATTCTAATTCTTCGGTCTATCGTCCGGCGTTGCGGGGCAAAACGGTCTCTGTGGAAATTCATTTCGGGGGCGAGGCCTTCGATTGATGCGGCTTTAAGAATTGTACTGTTCTGTGGGAGGACCTCCGTGTCTCTCTGTGTCAATGTACGCAGCGGGGCACGGAGGTTTGGCTTGGGGGCAGGGGGCTTGCGCGGCTTTATTCCTGCGTTCTACTTTTTATTTTCTACCTTTTCCAACTTTTGTGCGGCGTTGGCGGCCTGCCGGAGGATGTCTTCCTCGCCCGGCACGTAACGGTTTTGCATCAGGATGCGGCCATCGCAAAGGAGGGTATCGACACAGGAGCCGTGCGAAGCGGCATAGATAAGGTTCGAGACGAAATGGAAGTTGGGGGTGAATGCCGGCGCCTTCAAATCAATCAGGCAGAGGTCGGCTAAGCGGCCGGGTTCGATGCGGCCGGTGTTGAGGCGCAGCATGTCGGCGCCGTTTTCGGTGATACATTGCAGTGTTTCGTCGGCAGGCATGGCGGTGGGGTCGTTGCGCCAGCCCTTTTGCAGCAGGGAGGCGGTTTTCGCGGCTTCGAGCATGTCCAAATTGTTGGATGAGGCCGCCCCGTCGGTTCCGATGCTAACGGTGATGCCGGCGGCTTTCATTTCGGTATATTTAAACACGTGCCCCGAACCTAATTTGAGGTTGGAATTGGGGTTGTGCACGACCTTGACGCCGTGGTCGGCTAAGGCGCGGATTTCATCGTCGTCAATGTAGAGGCAATGGGCGAGGACGAGGCGCGGCGAGAGCAGTTTGAGGCTGTGCAGGTAGCGCACGGGGGAAAGGCCGAAATTCTTTATCGAATTTGCATGCTCGGTTTGGGTTTCGGCCAGGTGCAGGTGGAGCAGACAATCGTTGGCGGCGGCAACGTCGGCAGCCCACTGGAGGGTGCGGGCGGAAACGGTATAGATGGCGTGGGGCGCGATGGAGAGCGAGATGCGGTCGGAGCGGGGAGCGGTTAAGGTTTGCAGGGTCTCGCGTTTGTAGCGAGTGGCTGTATCTTCCTGAAAGTAATCGAACATCGTAGCGCCAAGCACGGCACGAAGACCCATCTCTTCTACGGCTTGCCGGACGGCAGGGAAGCGCATGTACATGTCGTTAAAACAGGTTGTGCCGGATTTAATCATCTCGAGGCAGGCTAATTTGACGCCCCAGAATACATCTTCGTCTGTCCATTCTTTTTCGTAGGGCCAAATCTTTTCGGTGAGCCACTGTTCGAGGGATATGTCGTCGCCAAAGCCGCGGAAGAGGGTCATGGCGGCATGCCCGTGGCCGTTTATAAAGCCGGGGACGACGGCTTTCATTGTGCCGTCGATAACCGTGTCGGCGACGTCGGGGAGGGCGGCGCCTATTCGTTTAATATATTTGCCTTCGATAAAAATATCTGTCGGTACGCGATTAAGCTGTACGTTTTTTAACAGGATGCTCATGGTAGCCGGTTATTTAACGGGGTTTTGCAAATACCATTCATACACTTTGCGGATGCCGGTTTCCAGCGGCGTTTTGTGTTTCCATCCGGCACGGTGGAGCAACGACACATCGAGCCGTTTGCGCGGCGTGCCGTCGGGCTTTGTGGTATCGTATTCGATGCGGCCGCTATAGCCGACGATGTTTTTTATGAGAGCGGCCAACTCGCCGATTTCAATATCTTCGCCCGTGCCGATATTGATGTGCTGCTCGTCGTTGTATTCCTGCATGAGGAAGACGCAGGCGTCGGCCAAATCATCGACATAGAGAAATTCGCGGCGCGGTTTGCCGGTGCCCCAAATAAGCGCCCGGTCGGCCTGCTGCTGTTTGGCTTCATGGAATTTGCGAAGCAAGGCCGGCAAGACGTGCGACGTTGTCAAATCGAAATTATCGTTGATGCCGTAAAGGTTGGTCGGCATTACCGAAATATAGTTGCAACCGTACTCGCGGCGGTAGAACTTGCATAATTCAATGCCGGCGATTTTGGCAATGGCGTAAGCTTCATTGGTCGGTTCGAGCAGACCCGACAAGAGGTATTCTTCCTTTATGGGCTGGGGAGCCATTTTCGGATAAATGCATGAACTGCCAAGGAAAAGCAGCTTCTTTACCTTATACTTATGGGCGGCGTGGATGACGTTGGCTTCAATGATGAGGTTGTCGTAGAGGAACTGCGCGGGGAAGGCGCTGTTTGCCCAGATGCCGCCGACTTTGGCCGCGGCGAGGAATACGAAGTCGGGCTGCTCTTTGGCGAAGAAAGTATCGACGGCCTGCTGGTTGCGCAAGTCCAATTCGGATGCACTACGGGTTATGAGATTCGTAAAGCCCTGTTCGAGCAAGTTGCGGACAATGGCTGAGCCGACCATGCCCCGATGACCGGCTACAAAGATTTTGTGAAGGGTGTTCATAATAATTTACAGGTGAGTTATTTTTTTACATATTCATAATCGAACCGTGCCATCTTTTTCACCAGCTCCGTAAACGGTGTTTGCGTGGGATTCCAGCCGAGCAGTCTTTTCGCTTTTGCCGGATTGCCTTGCAGCTGCTCGACTTCCGTCGGACGGAAATATGCCGGATCAACCTCTACCAGTATTTTTCCGGTCTTTGCGTCCATCCCTTTTTCATCTATGCCCTTGCCTTTCCATTCGATCGCGATGCCCATTTCCCCGAACGCCAGCGTGCAGAAGTCACGGACGGTGTGCATTTCGCCTGTCGCTATCACGAAGTCTTCGGGCGTGGTATGCTGGAGGATAAGCCACATGCACTCCACATAATCCTTTGCATAGCCCCAGTCGCGGCAGGCGGCGAGGTTACCCAAGTAAAGTTTTTTCTGATACCCGCGGGCTATGCGGGCGGCTGCCAGTGTGATTTTGCGCGTAACAAAGGTCTCACCGCGCCGTTCGCTCTCGTGGTTAAACAGGATGCCGTTCACTGCAAACATGCCGTAGGCCTCGCGGTAGTTCTTCGTAATCCAGTAAGCGTACAGCTTGGCTACCGCATACGGCGAACGCGGGTAGAAGGGCGTCGTTTCGCTTTGCGGCACTTCCTGCACTAATCCGTACAGTTCGGAGGTAGATGCCTGATATATTTTCGTTGTTTTTTCAAGCCCGCAGATCCTGACAGCTTCCAGCAGGCGCAATGTCCCTACTCCGTCGGTTTCGGCGGTGTACTCCGGCACTTCAAACGAGACCTTCACGTGCGATTGCGCCGCAAGGTTATAGACTTCATCAGGCCGGACGGTTTGTATCAAGCGGATGAGGTTCGATGAGTCAGTCATGTCGCCGTAGTGCAAGTGCACTTTGCGATGTTTGTGCATGTCTTCAATCAAATCGTCGATGTACAGGTGTTCTATTCTTTGCGTGTTGAACGTAGAGCTGCGGCGGATAACACCATGCACCGAGTAGCCTTTATCCAATAAAAATTCGGCGAGGAACGAGCCGTCCTGTCCGTTAATGCCAGTGATGAGCGCTGTTTTTTTCATGGTGAATATTATTTTAGTAGTTTTTTTGCGTTCAGCGGATTTACTACCTTTTTACCTGTTTTAGCTTCTATTTCTTTGCGCGTATTGCCTGCTATTTGCCCGCCCTGACGGGCAATTTCTCTATTTTCGGCTACGGTGGTCGGGGTCTTCTCTTTGGAAATTTCCGTTGTTGTGGCTTCGGCAAGCATATTGAGCACCAGTTCAAGGTTGGTCATGTTATCGCGCAGGCTTTCGGTTTTTAAGTTCTTGAAATGTTTATACTGCTTGGTGGTCATTCCCGACCAGCCCTGCGTAATAATATCGGTCAGCGTAGCAAATTCTTGCCCCTTTTTTACTCCCCGCCGTTCCCATTCATCGGTCAGCTCTTTGCGCACCTCAATGGATTTCAGCCGCTGGTTAATCCACGCCTCCGAGTAGCCTTTGCGGTGATAGTACTCCAACACGCGGTCTATACCCTGTTCGGGGTTGTCAATTTCTTCCAGACGCTCGCGGGCAATTTGGGCAAGCCATTGCTTAAAAGGCTCTGCCTTATGCGACGGAATGGACTGTATAAGCCGGAAAAGCTGCTCTACGTCTGCCACATCGGTCTTATAAAACTTCCCGTCGGCAGATTGCAATTTCAGTTGTCCTATATTTTGGGACAACTCACTGCCTTCTTCTTTTAACTTAGTTTTTAACGCATTCCAGTATTTCCTTGGGCGTGGACTTTCCGTTAGAATTACTATCACATCCACAACAGAGATATACCACTTTCCCTGTTCGCTGTCCCATACAGAGCGAACTTGCTTGTTTTCAAAAATTTTGATTGAATTTTTTGGTTCCATGGTTGAGGTTTTTATGATTAAATAAATTTGTATCGAAGCCGTTTTATTTAAATACCGCTTTAAGCGCCCGTTTTGTCAAAAAACAACCCCACTTGTTAAAATACTTCACAGCAGCACAAACATGATACTGCAACAACCTGTAATTTTCCCACTTCCCAAGTTCCTCTACTATTTGCCTTTTGAACATAGCACCTGCATTAAACATAACATGCCGCAAAGGTACGCATAAATTTGATTTTTGCGAAAAACAACATAACGCTATTCCGACACAAAAGTGATGCTGTCCGGCTGCGGATGCAGAAATTCGTACTTGAGCGTTCGCTCCAGCCCCTCGCCTAAAGAATAGGGTGCCTGGAAGCCGGAGGTGTGAGCAAATTCCGGCCTGTTTTAAAAACATCTTGATTGCGTTTTTAGTTTCCATGCTTAGGGATTTTTATAAGTAATTCTTTAAGTGCTCGTTTATTGATTATGCGCCGCTCTTTGTCAAAAAACCAGCCCCATTTATTAAAATACTTTATGGCTGCGTAGATGTGATAGCGCATTAATCGGGTGTTTTTGTACGACCCTTTGGCGTAATGATGGACGATGCTGACATCGGGATAAAATGCCGTGCGCGAGATGCGGTGCAAGCGTCGGCATAAATCGACATCCTCCATGTAGAGGAAAAAGCGCTCGTCGAAGCCGGCGATTTCTTCGAGCACGGCGGTGCGCATCAACATAAAACAGCCTGATAAGGAGGGGATGTCGAAGTGTGGCTGCGTGTTGTCCATCGTTCGGAGTTCGTAGCGTTGGCGTTTCTTTTCGGCGCCGGGGATGAAAGGGAAAAAGCGGCGAAAAATCAAATCGGCGGGCGTGGGTAAAAGCTTGCATAGGTGCTGTGTTTCGCCGGAGGGGTATAAAATTTTCGGCATTACGAGTCCGACGTCGGGATGACGCTCCATGAAGGCGAGGAGTTCGTCGATGACGCGCGGGTCGAAGTGGACATCGGCATTGAGTACCAAATGATATTTTGCGGCACGCTCGCCGGCTCTCCGGATGGCGATGTTGTGGGCGGCGCCGTAGCCGATATTCCGGTGCGGGTATATGTAAGAGACCTTCGGGGAGCAGTTGGCGGCGAACTTTTGGAGGGCGTCGGAAGGGGAGTTGTCGATGATGTAAAGGACGGCGGCGGGGCTGCGGTGGATACAGTCGATGACGGCGCGGAGGTCGTCGGCGGTGTTGTTATATGTAACAATCGAAACGCTAATCATATTGATGGGGGTGGGGTTTGGTTATTTGTTTTACGTGTCAGCAAGAGCGGGATGTAGCGGAGGAGATTGAAGCGGAACATTATTTTTGTCCGGAGTCGATGGCGGGAAGGCTGCGCGGTGGATGAGGCGTTGCTGTTATGCCGGCGGTAGAGTATGAGGGCGAGGGGGATGAAGCGGGTGGAGCAGAACAGCTCTGCGACAAAGCCGAGCCAGAGATCGTGCATCGGGATGTGCTTCGGGAAAGGGAGGGCGCGCGTGAGCAGGGAGCGGCGGAAAGCCATGCATGAACCGATGTAGGCATTATGCCGGAGGTTGCGGAAAAAGCCGCTGCGGGAGCGGTTTATTTCAAAGAAGGAGGGGGCAATGAGTTTGAGGTCTTGATCGACGACGAGGCAGTCGGACACAACGACGTCGCAGGTGGTCAGTGCATGGAGGGAGATGCGGACTTTGTTTTCTTTCCAGACATCGTCCTGGTCGGCGAGGAAAATATACTCCCCGCGGGCGCGGGTTAAGGCGTTCTCGAAGCCGGCTGTGATGCCGAGGGGGGTCGGATTCGGGAAGAGGGTAATGCGTGGGTCGCGGCGGGCGGAGATGAGTTCGATGGTGGCGTCGGTTGAGGCGTCGTCGGAGATGATGACTTCGTCGTTGGGGCCTAACTGGGAGAGGATCGAATCCAACTGCCGGGTGATGTACTTTTCGCCGTTACGGGTGGCCATGCAAACTGAAATCATGATGTTATATTCAGGGGTTTGGGGATTTGGGGAGGGGAACGGGTGCGCTTCTGTTTGCATCGCGATGCTGCAATCCCATTTTTATCAATACATAATTTTGATAGGGACGGTACATTGTCATCTGTCTGTCGGTTTCCAAAAAGACACCCCGCATGGTATATATGCTGACGATACAGATGGCGGCGAAGGCGACGAGAGTATGCCTTCGCGAAGCCGTTACACTCAATGCGAGGGGCAGGAGAAGGGGGTATGCAAGCATAAAGTAACAGCCGAAGCGGAAGCTGATGTCGAGCGATTCGTAGAGGTAGAAAAGGGAGAGTACGAAGAGGAAGAAAAGATTGAAGATGATGTTAAAATATGGCGTTCGCAGCGAGAGGCGGCGGCGCATGATGAAGGCAAGAATAAAGAGCGCGACGTAAAAAGGGATGACGGGCGAGAAGGGTCTGGGTCGGAGGAATATTTCGGTGGAGGTGTAGGCGGTGAGACGTCGGGCGACGAGGCTCTCGTCGGTAAAGAGGGCTGCGAGGGCGCTTAAGAGGGTATGCAGCCATTCGATTTTAACTATAAAAATCACCATGCCGATACCTAACAGCGAAAAGAGTACGACGGGGTGGATGCGCATCTTCAGGAGGGGATAGACCGCGAGCAGCAGCAGGGCGGACTGATGAAACAAAGCCGCGACGAGGATACACAGCCCGTAACGCCAGAAGCACGGGCGGAAGACATACCGCAGGGCAAAGAGAAAAACCGTTGCGGCAATGGCCTGCCGGACGCCACTCATATCAAGACCGAGGTAAAGCGTGGAATAATATACCAAAATGCCGACAAAAAAGAATTGACGGGGGATATATGCCTGAAACGATCGGAAAAGAATAAAAGTGGTGATAACGGAGATGAATAAAAATAAGATATTAACATCTGCGCCAATCGTCCGGAAAAGGGAATTAAGGAAGATATAGCCTGCTTCCATGTCATTACCGAAGGGGGAAAAGCCGGCGAGGTCGGGGGTGCGGTTATAAACGCCGGCGTAGGCGAACCAGTCGGTACCGGTTTCATAACGCAGTCCGGCAGTGAAGACAAGCGCCGTATAGCAGAGGGCATAGAGGGCGTATTGTATTTTTTTATTTGGATATGAAAAATACAACCCGGCAGCGGCGGCGATAATGAACCATATAATTACGTAATACATGCGGGTTTGGTTGATGATTGATGAATAATGTCTATAATTCGGGCATCGAAGGACTGATTTAAGGCGAGGGCTTCCAGCCGAAGCTGCGCGCGGCGTGCCATGCGCTGCGAGGCTTCGGGATTATCGGCTACGGCGGCCATGGCGTTGGCGAGGCCGGTGGTATCGGAGGGGTCGATGAATATGCACTCGCGGTGGTTGGTGAACAACTCCGCGAGGCCGGTGTTTTTTGTCATTATGACAGGGATACCGGCGCTCATTGCTTCGAGGGCGACAAGCCCCCAGGACTCATTGAAGGAAGGGACGACGAGAACGGAGATGCGGCTGTAAAAAGCGTGCCGGTCGGTGATGAATCCGGCAAAAGTGATGCCCTGACAGTCGGCGGCGAGCTTCACGAGCGCCTTGCGGCGCTCGCCGGCGCCGGCGATAAGCAATCTTACATCTCCCACTTGCTGCCGGAACGCACGGATTAACGCGCCGACGTTTTTATTCTGCGAAAGCGTCCCCAAAAACCCAAACGTGAAAGGATGTGGCGGTCGTTTTCCGCTCACTGCCGGCATTTCCGCGTAGCGCGAATAAATAACCGTGCTGTGCGGTATCGACGAAACGCGGAGATTGGCCGCCCAAACGGCACGACTGCCGGCGCTGACAAAAACAGAGCGGCAGTTGCTGCCGAAGAGCCAGCGGCGGTAGTATTTGTCGAGCCAGACCGGCGTCCAGCGGTGCGCGGCCGTTGAATGTTCGTGAATGTGCCAGATGCAGGGGATGTTCAACCGGCGCGCCAGCAATATACCTGTGATATTTACACTGCTGTTGATGTAGAGGAGATCTATTTTACGGGTCTTGCAATAGCGCCTTAACCTGCCGAGGCCGAAGAGCAACCCGTAGCCGATGTTACGACACAGGAGCGCTGTGGTATTACGTGCCGAACGATACTTAAAATACTTTATCCCGGCTATCCGCACGCCGGACAAAGCCTGCTCGAAGGCGGTTTTGCCGTCATCGGGGAGGGCGACAAAGAGGGTATGCGGAGTGGCTTCGGCAACGGCACGGAGGACGTCAAGAAGTACGTTCTCGGCGCCTGTTTTGCCGGCGGTATGCGATATGAAAAGGATATTCATTACTTAAAAATTATGCGCACGTCCTTCCATTTGCATGCCCACGCGATTGATTTTATAAAAAGGTACCCGGAAATGACCGCCCAGGAAAAGATTGATACCGATTTGCAAACAGCCTTCTGGGCGTGCTTATGCTCAATGAACCGCATCGTTTTCCTTTCGACATCTTCCTGTTCAAACATAGAAAGCTGATGGGTCAGGACATAATCGAGGACAACGAAATAGTGGTTTTCCTTTCCGTAATCGAGCATGAATTTATCGTCCACGCCGTAGAGTTTCAGGCGCTCGTCGAAACGGTTTGCCTTTTTCTTCAGGTATTCCATGCGAATGGTCATGCCGCTGGCAATGGCCAGCCGGTTTGGCGCGGTTACGCGTCCGGTTTGGCGCTGCGTCCAGTAAACGCCCCTGAAAAACCGGAAATCGGCAGGGCTTATAACCTGATGACCATGACAGACGAGCGGCACAAATAAATTGACGTCCGGATGCCGAGCTATGGCATCACGCAGGGCGGCAAAAAAACCGGCGGTGAGGGTGGTGTCCTGATCCAGGATGAGGAACCAGTCATGCTGCGTATCGGTACCGTAAACGTGATTATATACTTTCGCCAGCGGGGTGTTTTCGGGGGTATGGATGTATTCGCTGTTCGGGAAGCGGGCGTGTATCCATTCCAAATCCGGTGCGTGAAGCGGCGACGGACTGTTATCCCACACAACCAGCTTTGAGTTGGCCGGCAGGTTGTCGGCGAGGGAAATCAGGGTCAATGACTCTGTGGCGCCGGTTTTATACAGCACGACGACGATTATAAATGGGTGTTCCGTCATTTGGCAGCACGTATTAAAGCCCGCCTTAAATACGGCGGGGCGAGGTATCGGTCGTATGCAAAGAGCATGTATCCTTCGGAAAATTCCGTTCGGAAGCCTCTTTGCGAGAGCATTTGGCGAAGCGTCGCCGCATCATTTTGCGCATGGTAGGTACACAGCACGACCTTCAAAGGCGCCGGCGCCGAGAGCAGGCGCGTTGCTCCGGCCACGAGCAGCGGCTCCGCCCCCTCGATGTCGGCTTTGATAAAATCCGGCCTTCGGGAAGCGAAAAACGTATCCAGCGTGATGCTGTTGTCGGTATCTTTATCGGATACATATTTATTGACGATGACGACCTTTTCGCGCCACGGCGCAAACGTGGCCTCGAGCGCGGCTATCCATGCGGTATCGGCTTCAAATAAATAGATTTTCTTCACTTTCTCAATCACCGACAGGGCAAAATTGCCTTCGGCGACGCCGGCATCAACGACGGTGTCGCCTTCGCAGACATGGAACCCGGCCGTCTCGTAACGGTGTGGCGACGCCGTATCCTGCTCCGCTAACAGCCCGACGTAGCCGGCCTTTATATTATATTCATCCCAGTCATTTCTAAAATACAATCGCTTGCCGTCCTGCAGCACATAGCGCATCTTCTTTTCCCTGTCCCGATAGACCGTAATACGGCCGCCGGCTTTGTAGTTGTCCGCAAAGGGGTAGGGAAAAGCGGGAAAGGAGGGGTGGGATTTTAAATACTGCATAATCGCCTGCTGCTCCGCCGTTATCTCCGGCGGCGGAATATGCGCCAGATAATTGATAACATCCGCCCGTAATTGCCTGAGCCGCTGCCGTTCTTTCCGGCTGCGGTATTTCCGCCACACAGAGAGAAGCGCCGGCGGGAGCATGCTTTTTAATCTTCGTTTAATCATGCCCTGCCGTATTTTTTGAGGATATTAAATACATCACAGGCTTTCACCTGTAACTCTCCGGCGACAGCCGCCGGCCATTTCCAGTTTTGATAACACGCCTGCGCAAGGCCGGGAGCAAGGATTAACGCAAAAACCCCCAGCGCGGTACAGTGTAAAAACAGGAACAGTAACACCAGTGTTAAGCCGCCGGCCACTAACGCCGCTCTAAAGAAAGGCACTTCGTTTTTGGTCAAAAGTACCTGACCGGCCACAGCGTGGTTCGTTTCAAGCAGACTGACAGCCAGCGCCAAAAGTATAAATGTGCCGGATAACAACGGTGTTTGGCTTCCTATGATATGCAATGCCCGGTCGCCCAACAGAAGCAACGCGGCTCCTCCCAGTAAAAAAGTACCGAATAAAAGCAGGCATCCTTTCAAATACAGCCGCTTTATCGCCGCATGGTCATTCTGCACGCGGTACTGTACCATTTTAGGTTGATACGCTAATACATATACGCTGCCAAGCGCCGAAATAAACCCGATAATCTGCATCGTTATGCCATACGACGCAATATCGTCCAGCGAAAGGAACAGCGAGCCGATGATGGTAGCCGAGCGCAGCACCAAAAACCCGCCCACACCCGTTAAGCCCACCTTTACGGCATTGGGATAAATGCAGGGCATGATGTCCTTCCGGCAACGCGCTCCGGCCTGTTGAAGCCGGCGCTTAAAGTCGCCCGTATAAAGAACGCGGTACGATAATATCCTTATCACAACAATCGACAGCGCCTGCGCACTGACCACCGCAATGAGGTTAAACCGCAGTACTATCAACACAATCGCCAGAAGCAGGTACACGGCCTGCCCGACTACCCGAATCTGCCTCGCGCGTTTAACCAGTCCTTTCCCCTGCATCAGCGAGTCGTAATACATGGTATAAAGCGCGTAAGAATTTATCGCTACCAGAATCGCCCATGCAATATAGACCTCCGCATGATCCCCCGAATACGTTTTCAGGACGGTGAAAATGTAGTATGTCCCGGCGGTGGCGAGCAGCAAAAAAAGCATTACCGACACCCGCGCGTAAAACCACCGCATGGCGCCAATCAAGCCCTTGAAGAGACCGTAATCAATTTCTCCCGTATTATTTTCGACGACGAGATAGCCCGTTTTCTTCAATTCCCTGACCCCGCTCACCACATACGACACATTCCGCGCAAACGACGGATTAAACCCGAAATCCAGCAGCCCCGAGAGGGTGATGACCGTCAGGAATATCGTCCAGACAGCGACTGTCTCCTGCGGAAAGGCCTTGAGGATAAATGGCAACAAAATTACCCCCACCCCTATTTGCAGCAGCGTCGCGGCATAGCTCCAGGCCACGTCTTTTCGTCCTATATTGATGGTGTCCGTCATTTTTTTTAAAAATTGAATGAAACGGTGCAAAGGTAGTTTAAAAAAATGAACCGGCCAATCTCCCCGCCGTTGCCGGCTCAAAGAGGGCATGAGCGCCGCCGGTCTCCGCGAAAAATACCTTTTATACGCGGATTAATTTTATTGAATGAGCCCCAAAGAATGCCGTCTGAAAATGGCCTGCGGGAACGTTTACTCACAGGCCTGCGGAAAGCGCCCCGTTTTCCAGACAAAACAGCCTGCGCAGCACAGGCCATACCCCCACAAAACAAAACCGCATTACCCTATTTTAAAAAACAGGGTTAATAGGGCAGTAAGGGCGAACACACCGGTTCGCCCTTACTGCTGAAAAATGAAAATATCCCTCGAGAGATAGAAATTATCTCTCGAGAGATGAAAGCCATCTCTCGAGAGATAGAAACCATCCC
>JAISXF010000041.1 GCA_031270845.1 Prevotellaceae bacterium | reverse complement strand
CTGCAACTCGACTTCGTGAAGTTGGATTCGCTAGTAATCGCGCATCAGCCATGGCGCGGTGAATACGTTCCCGGGCCTTGTACACACCGCCCGTCAAGCCATGGGAGCTGGGGGTGCCTGAAGTTCGTAACCGTAAGGAGCGACCTAAGGCAAAACCGGTGACTGGGGCTAAGTCGTAACAAGGTAGCCGTACCGGAAGGTGTGGCTGGAACACCTCCTTTTTGGAGCAAACTTGCTACTTCAAGTTTTACTCGAAGCTTATTTTTCAATCGTATAACCGTCCCGATTTACATAGTAAGTCGGGACGGTTTTTTTTATTCTGTTAAAAAATACGGGGAAAATACGGTTGCCCCGCAGGCAATCTACAAAAAAATTCACCTCTTTTGCAATTTCTTTTGGTTTATTATAAAATAATGTAGTATCTTTGCACCGTTTTTCGATTGATTAACTTATACTGTTAATCAAAATCTGCTTTCTTCTTCTCTATCAATTCGTCTCGTCCTTTTTTCTCCGCCGGAATGCCGGCGTTTTTCATTTTTATAATACCCTTGTAACCTTGCGCTTGTGTTGTGCCGTTTTTTAAAAAGGACAACTTTTCTACCCCTTTTTCGTCTCCCGTTTTTTACGTTTCAATGCTTTGGTTCCGTATCTGTTAGGATGATAAAAACAGGCTCTTTTTATCCTTGATTCATCCCCTAATTCGTCTCCATGCGCAAAAACGGTCGGCTTATCCGTTGGTATTCAAACGTTGCAGTTTTATTTTTTGACAGTATAAGTTAATCAATCAAAAACAAAAAGACGACATGCAAAGATAATTATAAAGCACATATAAAAAAACTAAACGATGAAAAAAAGATTGTTTATACTATCGGTACTATCCATTTCCCTGTCGATAGCCTTCGGGCAAGCGCGCGTGGCGCAAGTCCGCCAGCTCGGTGCCGACTACGCCGCCACCCCGCCCACCGTAACCTTTGAGGTCTATTGGAACGAAGCCCCCACGCCACCCCGCCACCGCGATACGGTATGGGTATTTATTGACATCCAGCCCATAAGCTTCAGCGGGCTGCTGGGCAACTGGACGGCCGCGACCATTACCGACGCCGTCGTCGATGCAGGAACGGGGAGCATCGTCGCCGGATCGCTCAACGGGCGCGGCTTTTACCTCGACGGCCACGCCGGCCCTATCCCCTTCAGCTCAACACTCACCGTTACCCTCGACGCCAGCCTTAACAATACGAAATTTAACTGGTGCGCTTTTGTGTCGGACTATCCGCCCAACGCCACCCTCGGCTCCGCACATTACGAACTGCACGGCACGACGCCATTCGTTGTCAACGGTACGACGCTGGGCGACGGAGTACGCAGCTTTTCCGGCGAGTGCATCACGGCCTTAACCGACGCCACCGGCTGCCCGGGGTTGTTGCCCACTCCGCCCGTTGCGCCGGTACTCATGGCCTCGCCCGACAGCATTTGCTTCGGCGATACGACGACCCTCACCGCCGCCTCGCCCGATGCCGTGGCCTACCGCTTCGAGGGGAACGACATCGTCGGTGGCGGCGGCGTATGGCAGGCCGGGGCAACCGCAAGGGTCTCCCCTGCCGCCACCGCCGCCTACACTATATATATTAAGAACGCCGCCGGCTGCACCGCCACCGGCGCGCTTGCCACCATCACCGTACTGCCCCTGCCCGAACCGGAATTTATAAACCCGCCTGATTCCGCCTGCGCCGGCAGTAACATCATCCTCACCGCCACCGCCGGCAGCGGCAGCTCCTACTGCTTTTGGCAGGAATGCACGGCCTGCGTGCGCAACCCCTATTTTTCCGGTAACGACGCCTACGTACAGGCCGACTGCAACATCCTGCCCACCGCCTGCACCTACAGCGCCGACAGCACCTATGCCCTCACCCTGCCCGAATCGGGCAGCGTAACAGTGTGGGTAAAAGTGATGAGTCAATACGGCTGCGTGGATAGCACCAGCACCGTGATTACCGTTATTCCATTAGCTGCGGCACGGCTCATTTCGGCGGCGCCGACCGGAAGCCAGGTGCGGATTTATAACGAGCCGATTGATCCTATTATTTATACCATCGACTACGCCCCCTGCGCCACCGTAACCGGCCTGCCCGCAGGAATGACCTACTCCTGCACCAACGGCACCCTCACCATTACCGGCGCCGCAACAGCACTGGGCACCTATACCTATACCATAACCCCCACCGGCAGCGCCTGCCCCGTTGCCTTCCAGGATACGTTAGTGGTGGCGCCCGAAGTATTTACCATGATACAGCCCGCTGCCGACAGCATCGTCCTTAAAGCCATTGTGCGCGGCGGCTACCTGAGCATCGACTGGGGCGACGGAAGCCCCGCCGAAACCTTTACGCCCACCCTGGCCTACGTCTCTTACACGCACCATTACAGCGACAACCAGCCGCATACCATTACCGGCACGGCCGCCTCGCTCACGCGATTGAACTGCGACAGCCTGCAACTCACCGCGCTGGATGTTACGCAATGCCGGCGGCTGACCGACCTGCGCTGCTTTAATAATCAATTGTCGGCATTAGATGTGAGAAACAATACCGCGCTCACGTATTTGTCCTGCTCGAACAATTCATTGACGGCATTAGACGTAAGTCAAAATACCCTACTCACGAATTTGAATTGCGGCAGTAATAAATTAACAGCCTTGGACGTAACCAAAGACACGGCGCTCGTCGATTTGGTTTGCAGCAATAATAAATTGGCGGCATTGGACATAAGCCATAACCGCAAGCTGCGAACTTTGTATGCCCACGTGAACTTGCTGAAAACATTGGACGTAACGCCGCTTTCCGATCTCACAATATTATATTGTCATATTAATAACCTGACGGAATTGAACGTAGATAATAACACAAAACTCCAGTTCCTGTTTTGCGCCGATAATCCGATAAATACCTTAGACGTAACGATGTGCCCCGACCTCGTTCGTTTGGATTGCTACAACAACCTCTTGAGCGTTTTGGACGTAACCGAAAACCCCCTTCTGAAGCAATTGGCGTGCGGCAGTAATGCATTAGCCTCGTTGGATGTAAGCGAAAATCCCGAACTCACCTATTTGCATTGCTCCGCCAATAATTTAGCGGCATTAAACGTGAGCAGCAACCCGCAACTTGCCTATTTGTTCTGCGCCGGCAATGCATTGACCACGTTGGACGTAAGCAGCAACAACCAACTCCGCCAGCTGTATTGCTACAATAATTCGTTGCCGGCCTTAACGCTGAGCAATCATCCCCAAATCGACAGCCTGATTTGCCATAATAATTTTTTAACGGCATTAAACGTAAGCAGTTGTACGGCGCTCTGCAAATTGATGTGCCAAAGTAATCTGCTCGACGCCGCCGCCCTCGACGCCCTCTTCGGGACGCTGCGCACAGGCGACGGCACCCAAACCGTCTATATCCTTAACAATCCGCGGCGAAACCCGGGCATCAACACCGGAACCTCCGGCTGCACCCAGAGCATCGCCACCGCCAGAGGCTGGATTGTAAACACAGACTATTAATGAACGATGAACGATGATGTATGAACGATAAATGAATTACAAATGACGGATGACGAATTTACATCCGTCGGCGTTCAGAAAGAAAAGAATTACTGAAAAAGCCCGGAAACCACGGAAGAGATAGAAAAAATCTCTGCAGAAATGAAACCCATAAATCGATTTTTGAAAATCATTTCCGGTGTAACGAACCCCGTTTCGGAAAAAATGAAAATATCCCTTGAGAGATAGAAATTATCTCTCGAGAGATGAAAGCCATCTCTCGAGAGATAG
>JAISXF010000014.1 GCA_031270845.1 Prevotellaceae bacterium | reverse complement strand
TCAATCATAATACAAAAGCCGTCGAAGAGTTGCGGCAAGACGGGGATCATGTGATTTCGTTAGTCGATGCGAAGGGCAAGACGCTGTGGTCGCAGAAAATCGACGGGGCAATACAGGATTCGGTACGGCAAATCGATTTTTATAAGAACGGTAAATTACAGATGCTGTTTATTACCACCGGCAAGATTTACCTGATCGACCGTAACGGCAATCCGGTAGCGCTGTATCCGCTGACGCTG
Organism: Prevotellaceae bacterium; assembly: GCA_031270845.1. Classification (GTDB taxonomy): domain Bacteria; phylum Bacteroidota; class Bacteroidia; order Bacteroidales; family UBA932; genus JAIRKX01. The sequence continues at coordinate 4,491 of JAISXF010000014.1, read as the reverse complement.
CCCTCGCCGGCATGCCGGATGGCGGTGTTCGATTACGATAAAAACGGCGACTACCGCGTGTTTGTCGGCTTTGCCAACCGCACCGTCCGTGCGTATGATAAGAAAGGGCTGGCCGTCGAAGGCTGGCAGACCTATACGGCGCAGGCTGCGCTGACCTGTGCGCCGGCGTTCTTCCGCGTCGGGGGACGCGATTATATTATGATATGCGACGAAAAAGGCACTCTCTTCCTCGACCGCCGGGGGAAGGTACGGTTGCGTCCGCAGCCGGCGGTTACGGTTCGACCGGGAACGCCCGTCAAAGTGCAGCAGCAACCGCCGGCGCTGACGGTTACGGCCACCGACGGCCGGACGGTTACAATCAATATGAATACCGGCGCGGTAAATGAATGATGATATGGAAATTTTAATTGTACTTTTAATTATGGTTGCGCTGTGGCTGATGCCGAACATGGCGCGGGTTGTACTCGGCTGGATTGCCCGCTATGCCGGCCGGCGGATAGAGAAATTTTTCGGCGGCGACGACGACGGCAGCGGTAATGCCGGCAGCCGCACCAAGCCGCCGCCCCGTCCTCAAAAGAAAGTGGATGCGACGGTCGGGGAGTATGTCGATTACGAAGAAATAAAAACAAATGACTGACTCTATGCACATCCTTATTGTACACGACGGGATTATTCCCGTATCCCGCTATGGCGGCACGGAGCGCGTCATCTGGTACCTCGGAAAAGAGCTGGCACGGATGGGGCACAGGGTGTCTTACCTGGTACGGAAAGGCTCGTCCTGCGATTTCGGGACGGTTCATTGGCTGGATCCCTCACGCGCCTTGTCCGACCAGTTACCCTGCGAAGCGGATGTTGTCCATTTCCAGAACGCCCCTCCGAGAACGCCTGTTCCGGCGCCTTATATTGTAACGGTGCATGGCAACGCGGCAGGCAAAACGGAATACGACGCCAATACGGTATTTGTGTCGCAAAATCATGCGGCACGCAACGGAAGCCGTTCGTATGTATATAACGGGCTTGACTGGGACGATTACGGCAGCCCCGACTGGCACGCCCCGCGCCGGTATGCGCACTTCCTGGGCGACGCCGCATGGAAGGTAAAAAACCTGCGCGGAGCCATACGGGTGGTTACCTCCGTGCCGGGCGAACGCCTGGCTGTGCTGGGCGGCTACCGGGTGAATATCAGGATGGGCTTTCGGGTAACGCTTCACCCGCGCGTTACGTTCTGCGGGATGGTTGGCGGGGAGCGAAAATTAGCTTTGCTGCGGCATTCCAAAGCCCTGCTGTTTCCTGTCCGCTGGCACGAACCGTTCGGTTTGGCGCTGGTCGAAAGCCTGTATTTTGGTGCTCCGGTACTGGGCACGCCACATGGCTCGCTGCCCGAAATAGTGCTTCCGGAGGTAGGCTGTTTATCGACCCAATCGAGCGTATTGACACAAGCGTTGAAGGACATCGGGCAATATTCGCCCCGCCGCTGCCATGAATATGCGCGGGACTGTTTTAACGCCCGCCGCATGGCGGAAGAATATGTTAAGAAATACCTGACAGTGGCCGATGGAAAACCGCTGAATGAACGGCCTCCGCAGGGGCCGGAACCGACAGCAAAATTGCTTGACTGGGAGTAAAAAAGATGAGACCGACGGCTTCCCTGCTCATTAGCACCTACAACACGCCCGACCGCTTGCGGCGCTGCCTGCAATCGGTACTGCGGCAACGGGTGATGCCCGACGAAATCATCGTCGCCGACGACGGGTCGGGCGCGGCCACCAAAGCCGTGGTTGACGAAATAGCGGCGCTCTCGCCCAGGCCGGTTATCCACGTATGGCAGCCCGACGACGGGTTCCGGCTGGCGCAGATACGCAACAAAGCCATCGTACGTGCATCGGGCGACTATATTATCAATATCGACGGCGACATCCTGCTGGATAGCCATTTTGTATCCGATCATCTGCACTTTGCGCGGCGGGGGCGGTTTCTTACCGGCGAACGCGCCTTCCTCACGCCTGTATCTACGCAAAAGTACCTGGACGAACGCCACGGATTCCCTTCATTCCATATAAAATCATTGAAAAAAAGAACCCATGCCCTTCGGTGTCGCCCGATGACCCCAATATATGCGGCGGTTCACCATACGCCAACGCCCTACCTTTATGTCGTGGGCTGCAACATGTCGTTCTGGAAAGACGATTTACTTGCCGTCAACGGCTACAACGAAGCCTTCAAAGGATGGGGAGGCGAAGATTTTGATATGGCCGCACGGCTAACCAATGCCGGCGTCCGGCAGTATTTCCTGCATTTCTGCGCCATCGCCTACCACCTCGACCACCCGGAAAGCGACCGGTCGCTTTCGGCCGCCAACGACGCCCTGTTCCGGCATACGGTCGAAGCGCATATCACACGAATAGAACAGGGCCTTGACACACATATTACATAACGCATGAAAACACTCTTCCGCCTCTTTACCTACGCCCCGCCATTAACGCCCATTACGATACGCTACTTAGTGCTGGTGCTGTTCGGCGTACTGTTTAGCATCATCAATTTTTCGCTGCTGCTGCCGGTGCTCGACTTGCTGTTCAACACCGGCAATGCCGACGCGGTTACCGCGCTGCCCGCCTTTTCGTTCAGTATCGACTATGCCAAGAACGCCTTTTATTATTACTGCCACCGCCTTCAGGTGCTGCACGGCCCGATGGGCGCACTGCAGTTCACGTGCATTGTCATCCTCGTTTCGGTAACGCTGGCCAATATATTTAAATATGCAGCACAGCGGACAATTACGCGGATGCAGAGCCTGCTTATCCGCAACCTGCGGCAGGCGATGTTTGAAAAACTGATGACGCTCCACGTCGGTTTTTTCCGGACAACGAAAAAAGGGCACCTGCTCTCGGTATCGTCGAACGACATTAATGAAATTCAAAGCGTCGCCGGCAGCGCGCTGCAGGTACTGTTCCGCGAACCGCTGTTTATTATCGCCTACGCGGCGGTGCTGTTCTACCAGTCGCCCCAGCTGACCCTTTTCACGCTGATGGTGCTGCCGGTGGCGGGGCTGCTTATTGCGGGCATCACCAACCTGCTGCGGCGCAACGCCAAGCAGTCGCAAGTCCTGCTCAGCAATCTGCTGGGCTTGATGGAAGAGGCCGTGTCGGGCATCCGCATCATCAAAATCTTTACCGCCGAACGGTTCATCAATCGAAAGTTCGACGAGTTCAACAACGCCCAGCGGCTCGTGTTTAAAAAAATGTGGAACCGTATCGATATTGCGTCGCCGCTGTCGGAGGTACTGGGGATTGCGGCCGTGGCCTTTATTGTCCTCTACGGCGGGCACCTTATCTTCAGCAATGCGGAGAACGCCCTCACGGGGAGTGAATTTATCGTCTATATCGTTATCTTCTCCCAAATCCTGACGCCGGCCAAATCGCTGGCGCAGGCGACGGCCAACTTCCAGCGCGGGCTGGCATCGGCCGAGCGGGTGTTTACTATTTTTGATACGGATACCGCTATCAAAGAACGCCCCGATGCCGTTACCATCACGGCGTTTGAACGGTCGATCGACCTGCACCACGTGTCCTTTGCCTACAATACGGATTTGGTGCTGAAAGATATTAACCTGCATATCGAAAAAGGAAAAACCGTGGCGCTTGTCGGCCAGTCGGGTTCGGGGAAGACGACGCTGGTCAACCTTATCCCCCGCCTTTATGACGTAACCGCCGGCGCTGTTACTGTCGATGGGGTCGATGTGCGCGACTGCCGTCTGCATTCGCTCTATAACCAAATCAGCATGGTGGCGCAGGAGCAAATCCTGTTTAACGACACGGTGTATAATAATATTGTCTTCGGCATGACCGGCGTTACGGAAGCCGACGTGGTGAACGCCGCAAAAATAGCCAACGCCCACGAGTTTATCATCGACATGGAAAACGGCTACCAAACCAATATCGGCGACCAGGGCAACCGCCTCTCCGGAGGCCAGCGACAACGGCTTTCGATTGCCCGCGCAATACTCAAAAACCCGCCCATACTTATCCTCGACGAGGCGACGTCGGCGCTCGACACCGAAAGCGAACGGTTAGTGCAGGACGCCCTCGCCCGACTGATGCAAAACCGGACATCCATCGTCATCGCCCACCGGCTCTCCACAATCCAGCATGCCGACATGATTGTAGTCCTCCAAAAGGGAACCGTCGCAGAGCAGGGAACCCATGCGGAACTTATCGCCCGACAGGGCATCTATAAACGCCTCTGCGATATGCAGACGTTCGATTAATGGCTAATGGTACGCCGCCAATCAAAAAAAATTACAAAAATTACAGTTCAACCAAAAAAACTTCTCCCTTCATATAACTTTTTTGCATTTTCCAAATATTAACTATCTTTGCATCCGGTTCCGATAATATATATTATCGGAAGTAGGCCTTTAAACACAAACAAAAAGAAGTACTTAACACAATGAAAAGAGAAGCGGGAGCAATGAAAAAAGCAGACATCCAA
>JAISXF010000013.1 GCA_031270845.1 Prevotellaceae bacterium | reverse complement strand
CGGCAGAACCGCCCCGCAGGTCGAAAAGTGCCTTCGTACCATCGGCAGAACCTGCTTTTCGACCCAAATACAGGTTCTGCCGGTGGTATTCACCTTCCCGCAAGTCGGCGAGGCTATTTTGCCGGTATTTTGGGGTTGGTTGTCTCTTGTCGGCGAGGAAAATACTACCGCTTCCACCCTGCCCGCACACCGCGCCGGTATTTCCCCTTATGCCTGTTGTACCTGTGGTAATTCCTTTCATATTTTTTATAAAATAAGTGCAAAGATAGGAATTTTTTAATTACAAATTACGGCATCCGGCATCCACCGGATGAATTACGAATTACGGCATCCGGCTATCGCCGGATGAATTACGAATTACGAATTACGCCGGATGAATTACGCATTATGGGTTTCCCGTTCCGTAGGGGCAACGCATGCGTTGCCCCTACGTTCGTAATTCGTAATTTGTACTTTTTAATTTGTAACTTTTAATTTACGGCTATAATGCGGGCGCTTTTATTCAGGTAATCGGGCATACACTGGCCGATTTGAGCGCCAAAATAGGTCGGGTCGCAAATCGTGTATTTGTCGCCGTCGCAGACAACATACGAGCCGGGCGTTTCGTCGCGAAAACAGACAGCCACAGCCACATGGTCGTCATACTCAAGCCCGACAACCTTCAGTCCGGTGAGTTTGCGCACGAGGTAGGCAAAAAGCACCGAATTGTCTTCGCAATCGCTGTACGGGTAGGAAAACAGCTCTTCATAGAAAAAGAATTTCTCGCGGCCGAATTGCTGGTCGTCGGTTTTGTAGGGAAAACTTTCGTGCATGAAGCGCAGCAGCGACGCCACCTTTTCCTGGTCGCTCTGCCCCTGCAGCAAGGGCGTGAAGGCGCCGGTGATCGACTCGCACACGTCGCGCGAACAGGCGGAATTGAAATAGACCGACAAGTGCGTTACGGGCATGCGGTTGTAGAAGGCGATGGCATGCGGGTTATAGACTATTTCGAGCCGGTGGTCGAATGTGCGGCTCTCGAATGTGCGTTTATCGCCGGTGGAAGCGGCATTCAACGCTTCGGTATTCGCCAGCCGGAAGCCCTGCCGGGCGCCGCTTTTTTCATCGCCGGGGTAGGTGGACATGGCCGATACCGCCGGGTTTTCGACCAAGTAATACCGGTCGCCGGCGAGGGTAATATACGCCACGTCATAGACCTCGTCGTCGATAGCGAGCAGCAGTATCAGTTCGTTTTTCGCTGTTTCGGTCGCTAAACGTACTTTGTAGTGGCTGCAGTCGAGTATAAAGGCGGTAAATATCCGTTTTTCGCCGGACTGCGAGGGGAGGTATATTTTATCGGCAATTTCTTTGATCATCACATAATATCCCCAGTCGTTCAACGCATAGGCCTTTTTAATGAGCTGGCATTGATTTACCAATTCGGGATAATTGGCTTCGGCCAGCGCCGCCCAGAAATTACCGGCTTCTTCTTCCGATACGCTGGGCAGGGAGACCCTGAAGGCCTTGTCGTACTCGATTTCCAGCGTATGCCCGAGGACATTGACGGTTGTTTTTTCGTGCCGTGTGTCGGCCGGCGGCCGGGGTGGTTCTTCGGGCGCGGCGGGCGTCCCGTCGGGAGGCGTTTCTTCGGGCGGCGCTACGACATCGGGCAGTGTCGGCAGTTCGGCGTCGGGAATATCGGCGTCGGGGTCGGCAACGGGAGGCTCGACAGGCTGCGGCTTAACCGGTTTTTTGATGCCTTTATAGACCTCATAGGCCGTCCATTTTTGCTTGATATATTCGGCAAATTCGCGTTGCCGGTTCTGTTTGTATTCATCAAACTTCCGCGCCTGCTCCTGTTTGTATCGCTCGAACGCATCGGTTTGGGCATAAAGCGACGCCGGCATGAAGGCCAGCAGCGCCGCTATAATCGGTAGGTAATAACGTGTTTTCATAACCATTCTTTTTTAGTAATGCTGTATTGTACGAATCCGGTCGTTTGCCGGTCGGGGCTGATGCGCGCCAGCCAGTTAAGCACCGAGTGGAAGTCCATTTGCGGCTCCATATAAGGCACCTCGTCTTTGGTGTACACGATAATCATCCGGTTCGCTTCTACCGCGGAGAGCGGGTCGATTTTCGCAAGCCGGTAAGTAATGCCCCGTGTGGTCGGAAAATCGACTTGCCGCCCCGCCTTAAGGAGCCTTCCCGGCTCCGCCTCGTTGGGAAAGAGCAGCGCCCCCGATTGGTCGTATTCAAAAACAAATATTTTTAAATAGCCATCCCCGCTCGGCGTGATGCTGAACGAAAGAAGCTCGTGCTCTGCATACGATGCCTTTATGCCGCCGATTTTAATGGCAAACCGCGGGTCGGCGCCGGTTTCGTAAATCCGCACCGTGGCGTCGATAGTTACCCGTATTTGCATCAGGCTTGCGCCGCTCTCGTCGGTCATTACTTCGGGTTGCCGTTCCCTGACGGTAAAATGGATAATCGTCCCGCGCGTTTCATTTTTCGATACTTCGGCGTATGCCTGACCGCTATTATCGGAGAAAAGCGTCGCTATCGACGTTACGTTTTCCGCAACGCCGGCTTTCCGCAACGCGGCGATTTTCGCTTCGGTCAATGCTTTTTCGGCGGCCTCTTCGGGCGTGATGTTACTCGCCGGCCATGCGCCCTGCGCGCCTTCGACCGCTATATCGCGGTACTGCGCCCCGAGCCACGTGCCCTGTGCGAGCAACAGAAGTATTAAAAAATACCGTGTCATTTGTCGGATAATAAAAATTACAGCGCCACTCAGCGATCCTCATCGTCTTCTCTTCACCGCTCCGCGTAACGGTTACGCGGAGCGGTGTCGGGAAGACGATGAAACCCGCCGAAGGCTTTTACTTGCGTGCATTAAACAGCTCCATCGCCTTGTCGAACTCCTGCTGGAACTGGTATTCGTCGAAATCCAGCCGGTCTTTGCTTTCCTGCGAAAGTCCGCCGCCTATCGACCGGCCAATGTCTTCCCGCGCCATCTCAAGCGCAACAAAACAGGTGTACTGGTTCGTTGATTTCGACTTGTACGTCTTCTTGTCTTTGGTAACGACATTTGTCAGTACCTGCTGCACGGCAATGACACTTTCAGCCTGAAATTTGGAACCGGCATCCGATTTTTCGTCGATACCATGGTTGCGCAAATACTGCTTTGTCGCTTCCTGCACCACCGATTGAATAGAACTCGCAATCGCTGTCTTTGCATTCTGGATAGCAATTTTTTCGGCAATTGTCCGGTCGGTACTTACGCCCTGCGCTACTTCCCGAAAAAATTCCTTGTCCGTTCGATACTCCGGCCCCGAGAACGGGTCAACCTGTTCTACCATGTCGGGATCTTTGTCCACTGTAGCGACTTTTTTCGAGCCGCCGCAACTTGTTGTCAGGAACGCAAGTCCTGCAACGCAAACCGTAATTAATAAATAACGTGTTTTCATGTTTTGTTTTGTTTTTTTTGTAAATAAAATTAAATTAAATTGTGTTTATCCGGTAATGACTCTTTTTTTATGTTTGTGACATGTACGGGCGAAAAATTTTTCGCGCTTATCATGCATCATGCATTATTCATCATGCATCATTAATGCTTCGTCCTGCCAGGCCTGCAAAGCCGCGGGGGCGACGGCCGTTTCCCTGTAAACCGTTACGGCTCCGTCCTTCCGTATGCCGACGGCGACACTGTTGGCCGCCAAATCGACCACAATAATAATATTGGAATGATGGCAGTCATGCTGCCGGCAAGCCGAGACGACCACCTCGTCTCCAGCGACCGTTACAGGCATTTCCGTGCCGCGTAGCGATGGCAGCGACGCCATCACGGTATCGTTACCGACAACCTGCCGAAGTCGCTCGGCGAATGCCCGGTTCTCCCACAACTGCACGTCCGAGGGATACTGTTGATGATAACTTTTCAGGAACGACAGGTCGCCTCTGGCCGGCGAACCGCACGAAAGGAACGCCACACAGCATACTGTCAGGCTTCCGAGGATAGAAGAACAGAGAAAACGTTTCATGGTAATAAAATTTTACGATTAATGCCTGCAAAGGTAGTTATTATTTTTTTAAGACAGAAGACAAAAAGACAGAAGACAGAAGACCGCTGACCGCAGACAGGAAGACAGGAAGACAAAAAGGCAGCTGACGCCTGTCATTATCCATTAATCATTATCTTTGTACTTTCTTATATTCAACGATAGCACTATGACACTAAACAAAACGCTTCTTTTTCTTCTCTGCGCGCTGGCGGGGACGGGGCTGGCAGGGCAGAAAAAACAATTATCGGAAGAGGAAATCAACCATCATTCTGTCCGAATAACCGACCCTGTATTGCGCGTAACAGAATGGCACGGCCATACGGTCGATTTGACGGCCTACGACGCGGCAACGCAGACAAACAGGCAGGTAACGCTCGACAGGAAAACCGGAAAAATCATCCGCGACTTCGCTCAGCCCACGCCTGCAGCCGCCCCCACCCCCCCGACGCCCTCTTCCGACACCCTCGTGCAGAACCCGACGTGGTCGCCCGACTCGGCGTATATCGCCTTCACGCGCCATCATGATTTATATACGCTCCGCCTCTCCGACCGTCGGGAAACACGCCTCACATTCGACGGCAGCGAGGTCATCCTCAACGGTCGGGCGTCGTGGGTGTATATGGAGGAAATACTGGGGCGCGCCGGTCGTTACCGCGCCTTCTGGTGGTCGCCCGACAGCCGGTATCTGGCCTTCCTCCGCTTCGACGAAACACAGGTGCCGCTGATTACGGTTACCGACAGCCCGTCGCAGAACGGCTACGTCGAAACATGGCGCTACCCGAAGGCCGGACAGCCGCTGCCATCGGTGCGCGCCGGCATCGTATCGCCCGACGGAGGCGCCGTGGCGTGGGCTGCGATTGAGCCGCCGGCGGATACGGCCCACTATCTTGGGCTGCCGCGCTGGCGCCCCGACAGCCGCGCGTTGTGGCTGCAATGGCTCAACCATGAACAAAATCACTACCGGCTCATCGCCCTCGACCCCGCCTCGGGCGCCGCGACGGAACTCTATAGCGAGCGTCAGGATACGTGGATTGCCATTGACGACGAGCCGCGGATTTATTTCCTCGAATCGGGCAAAGGATTTATTATGAAAAGCGACCGGAGCGGCTGGGACCAGCTTTACCTCTACGATATGGACGGGCGCCTGCGGCATCCGCTAACCGCCGGAAGCTATACCGTGATTGATGTTTTGGGGATTGACGAAAACGCCGCCGCCGTTTATTTTACCTGCTACAAAGACCATCCCGGATGCGTCGATTTTTACCGTGTCGGGCTTGATGGCACGCGGCTGCAACGGCTGTCGTTCGGCGCGTATTCGCACCGGATTTCGCTCTCGCCCGACCGGAAGCAGTTTATTACCACGTATTCCAATGTCGATACCCCGCCCCGCGTGGCGCTGTACAGCACAAAAGGGCGGCTGGCAAGCCTTATTCAGGATACGAAAAACGCCCATTTCGAGGAATACGAACGCCCCGAGACGGAATTTGTGGCGCTTATGTCCGACGACGGGCAGTTTATCATTCCTATGCGCATCACCCGTCCGCTGCACGGGGTCGGGCAGCCATATCCCGTCAAACTGGCGGTGTATGGCGGCCCCGGCGCGCTGACGGTGCGCAACGAATGGACGGATAACTTCGGCGGCGATGCCTACCGGTTTGCCCGCGACGGACTGATGCAGGTGGCTATCGACCATCGCGGCAGCGGACACAACGGCAAGGTGGGGATGGCGCAAATGCACCGCCGGCTGGGCTATTGGGAAATCAAAGACTATGCGCAGGGCGTGGGCTGGCTGATTGCAAACAGGCAGGCCGACGCCGCAAAAATCCTGATTAGCGGATACAGTTACGGCGGATATATCACCTGCTATGCCCTCACCTGCGGCGCCGGAGTGTTTACGCACGGTATTGCCGGCGGCAGCGTTACCGACTGGCTGCTTTACGATGCCGCCTACACCGAACGGTACATGGACACGCCCGCCGAAAACCCCGACGGCTACCGGCTTTCATCGGCGCTAACCCATGCCGGCAACCTGCAGGGAAAACTGCTGCTCACCCACGGCCTTCGCGACGAAAACGTACATGCACAGCAGACCTTCCAGTTTATCTCCCGACTGCAAGACCTGCAAAAATCCTTCGAGCTGATGATTTATCCCGAATCGCGCCACGGCAACCGCGGGCTGAAGCGGGAACACAGCGACTCCCTGGAACGGGAGTTCATCTACCGCTTTCTAATAGAAAATTGAAAATGGAAAATGGCGGCACATTAACCGATTGCCTGTCGCCATTCGTCAACCACTCTGGCCAGGTCGCGGAAGGCGTTGCCGGCGGCGTCATCGTTGAGGGCGACAGGCCGGCCGCTGTCGCCGCTCTCGCAGATGCTTTGCACAAGGGGTATTTGCGCCAGCAGCGGAAGGTGCATCCGTTCGGCCAGCGCCGCCACGCCCCCCCGACCAAACAAATAATACCGGTTCTGCGGCAATTCCGCCGGCGTAAACCAGGCCATATTCTCGACTAACCCCAGCACATTCACCTGAATATTTTTATTCAAAAACATATTGACGCCCTTCTCCACATCGGAGAGGGCAACGGCCTGCGGCGTGCTGACGACGATGGCTCCCGTGAGGGGAATATCGTGAATCATGCTTAAGTGGATGTCGCCGGTACCGGGCGGCAGGTCAAGGAGCAGGATGTCGGGCGTACCCCAATCGACCTGCCGCGTCAATTGCCGCAGCGCATTGGTCGCCATAGGGCCGCGCCATATCAGCGGTTGTTCGGGCGAAACGAAAAAGCCTATCGACATCCACGCTACCCCGTAGCGTTCGACCGGCAGTATCCATTCCCTGTCGCCGTCTTGCCGCACAGCGGGACGGACGCCTTCGGCGGCAATCATCTTCGGCACCGAGGGCCCGTAAATATCCGCATCGACAAGCCCGACCTTCAGTCCCCGTGCCGCCAGCGCCACGGCCAGATTGACCGCCACCGTCGATTTGCCCACGCCGCCCTTGCCCGATGCGATAGCCACAATCTGCCGGACGCCGGCCAGCCCGTCGCCGTCTGTGGCGGGGGGCTTCGGCGCAGCCGCCTTTGGCGCCCGCACTAACTCCATGATATGGCCTTTCACTTCCGCCTGCGGGAATGCCTCGGCGAGGCGCTGCTCCATCTCTTTTTTGATAGCCGGCGCCTGCGGGTCGGGCTGCGGAAAAACTAACCGCATACGGATTCGGGTTCCCGTTATCTGAATATTTTCTACCAGCCCCATGGCGACAATATCCTTGCCTGTCGCCCGATGCATCACTCCCCGCAGCGCCGCTTCCACATTCTCCCGCGTTATCTCTATTGGCTTATTTCCTTTCATCTTTTTCATCCTTTCATCACGCGAAGCGCATGCATCCTTTCCTTCATTTTTTTCATAAGCTCCTTTTTAAAAAGCATTTCTTTGTCTTCCGGCAAAAACCGGACGGCGACAGGCAGATAATAAAGCCGCTGCCGCACATCGTCGGAGAGGCCGGCGGTTTCGCGCAGGCGCAAGGCGTCTTTTTCGGTGGTAAAAACGGGATGCCGGGGATGGCGGAGCGCCGCGTCGTTGATGCGCCGCACATCGCGTTTGGTAAACGAGCGGTGGTCGGCAAAAGCCAGATGCACTGCCGGAGGCCGGCCTGTTTTTGTAAGATATGCCGCCAGCGGGGCGGGATTGGCAATGCCGGTAAGGAGCAGGCACGCTCCGGCGTCCGGCAGCGACGGCACGGCCGCAGGGTCGCTATCTTCCATAAACACCGGTACGGCCTCCCCGTAGGCGAAGGTGGTAAAAAACAGCGACTGGTAAGGGAAAAGCGCCAGGTCGCGGGTTACAATCCGCTGCGCAATCGGCGTCATCTCGGGCGGGCATTTGGTGATGATAACCACATCGGCGCGCGCAATCTGACTTTTACTGTCGCGCAGACGACCAAGCGGCAGCAGGCAATCCGTCCGCACCGGACGGTTATAGTCCATCAGCAGCACCGACACCGCCGGACGCACCGCGCGGTGCTGGAAGGCATCGTCGAGAATAACCAATTCCACCCCGTCGCCGGCCATCAATTGCCGGATGCCGTTCACCCGCTGCCGGTCAACGGCCACGGGAATATCGGGGAATTTCCGCTTTATCTGCAACGGCTCGTCGCCGGCGGTTTGGGTCGTATCGTCGGGAGAGACATAACGGAATCCTTTTGTCGTTCGCTTATAGCCGCGCGAGAGCACGGCCGTACGCCGCTCGTTGCGGAGCAGCGTTACCAATTTTTCCGTATGGGGCGTTTTGCCGGTGCCCCCGACGGTGATATTGCCCACCGTGATGACCGGAATGGGGAAGTCGGTGGCAGCGCAAATTCCCCAGTCATAGCATTTATTTCGCACCGCGATAATTATTCCGTACAGCGCCGCTGCGGGAGCTAACAAAAACCATTTGAATATGTATTTCATGCTTGCGAAGGTAACTAAAATTTACAGATTTTACACTCCGGACTGTTTTCCGATAGCCCTCGGAGAGTTTCCGGTAGCCCTCGGAAAGTTTCCGAGGGCTATCGGAGAGCTTCCGAGGGCTATCGGAGAGTTACCGAGGGCTACCGGAAAGTTTCCGAGGGCTACCGGAAAAGGTGCCGAAGTGTTAATACGGATTAATTCGGCGCGGCGGCGGGCGTGAGCGCGTCCTTTTTATGCGTTGGTATCCAGACCCAACCGTTCTTTTTTAAATGCTCTTCTATTTGGGGATTGTAGATTTCGATTTCATCGTATTCGGGCGTCCAGGCGCCGGTATCAACCTGCGCCAGAAAATGAGCATCGTTTTTAACCGCATTCAGGATTTGCGTCAAAGTCGAGTCAGAAGGTAAAATAGAAACCATAATAAATCGGGCGTTATCATTGATGGTATCCTTATAGATGCGTTGCGGCTCCTGCGCTTGCTGCATCCTGTTTAAAGACGCCGGCTTGCCATCAGGCGGAGAAACAGGCTCTCCGTTTATTTTCTGTTTATGCGCATCGGCATCCTGCGGTCGTTCACAAACCGGGACGATGATATGCTTCGCTTCTTTAATGCTGTCATTACGGGACGGGTCTGTTGCCGGAGCCTTTTTGCTGAAGAAATAACCGGCGACCAGTCCGACTCCGACAGACAAGGCTGCGATTGCCACCAGTATCCATAGCCATTTACCGGTTTGCCAGCCGGTATTTGGTTTTGCCTGCGGTTTTTCGTTTTCCGTATTGTCCGGCGGGGCGGCTATTTGCGAACAGCCGGATAAAATCTGACAAAGTTCGATGGTAACATTGTCATGCCATCCCGCATCGCGGGCAGCCTCCCAGAGGGCATCGCGGCAGGCTCTCATGCTGCCGGTATGACGGCGCATGATGGCTTCTATTTCCGCGTCGCGCAAAACGCCGCACAGTCCGTCGCTGCATAAGAGGATGACATCGCCGTTGCGCAGGGCACAGTCGTTCACGTCGGGGCGGGCGGCGCCGCTGGGGTCGCCCAGGCTGCGGGTGATGATGTTGCTGTGGGGATGGTCGAAGGCCAGCTCTTCGCTCAACGAGCCGGCATCAACGAGTTCCTGTACATACGAGTGGTCGTGGGAAAGCTGCTTGAGGCCATCGACAGGATTGAAGCGGTAGGCACGGCTGTCGCCGCACCATCCGACATAGACCCGCTGCTCCTTAATCCAGGCCAGGACAGCCGTACTGCCCATGCCTTCCTTTGTGCGGTCGGCGCTGCTTTCTTTCTTTATCCGGCTGTCGGCATCTATAATTGCCTTTACGATGTATTGCCTGACTGCTTCCGGGGTGGCCATCTTTTCGCCGGTAAGGTTGGCGGGGGCGAACCATTCCCGGATGGTTTCGACCGCTCTTTTCGAGGCGGCCTCGCCGGCGTTCATGCCCCCCATGCCGTCGCAGACAACCAGTAATGCGCCTTTTTCATCCAGCAGAAATTCCTTATCGGGCGTAAAGCCGGGCTGGCCGTCGGCGAGGTGGACTATCAGGCAGCAGTCGTCTTCATTATGGTCGCGGGCTGCCCGTTCGCAACGCATATCTACTTTGAATTTTATTTTATTCATAACGGTTTCCTCTTTTTACTTTCGTCCTTTCATCGTTCCAACTTTTCATTCGTTGCGGGAGTCAGTTCGCCGGAGCCTCCGGCCGGAGCGGACAGGGGCAGTGCGGCCACTTTCACGACATGCCATTTTTCGTTTTCCTCAAGCAGCACGCCCGACAGCTTGACCGTAATCTGCCCGATGCCGGTTATTTGCGGCAGAATATAAATGCCACCCAGTATGGTCTTTTCCGTTGACAGGGTGCGGACTTCGTAAAGCGTCAGGTCGTCGGTAAATGTCAGGGGGGATCGATATACGATTAACGAGAGCGGCTGCGTGGCATTTCCGGTCAGGGGAGCATTCGCCAGCACCCACACAAGCCAGCCGTTCTTTTCGCCGGAGTCCCGGTCAACAGTAAAGCCGCTGCTCCCAAAGGCCGAATCGGCGACGGCTGTGTAAAGCCGGTTGTCGGACAGCGGCACGGCGGAGTCTTCCAAAACCACCGGCCGGTATGCCGCGCTGTCCAAGAGGCGGTATTCGGCTTTGAAAAGCGCCGGCACATAGCGGTTTTGATTGCGGTACTGGTCGAATTTAGGGTCGTATAGCCAGGGGTGCACGGCGCTCTCGGAGAGCAGGCAGCGGCCGCTGTCGCCTTTCACGCCCAGCGAGAGGCTCTCGCCGAAGTGGGGCTGGTTGTTCCAGCCGTAGTATGCCGGCGGCTCGACGGTGGTATCTTTCAGTTGGTAATACCTGCGCACTACGAGCAGGCCGTCGGCGACGGCCTGCTCGAGCAGTTGCTGGTTGGCGCTTGCCGACAGTCCCTGTAATTGCCGGCTCTGGGCGCCCGCGGTAAGGCTTAGCATACCGCATATCATGGTATAAAATATCTTTTTCATCATTGCGTATTTAATTACTTTAATTACCGATTGCCGATATGGGCACGCCGTAGTTATATTCATCGGTTTTAGCCGAGCCTCTTGATACAATACCGATAACAACTAACTTATTATCTTTTTGGGCAAATACAGGGCCGCCCGAATTGCCATGCTCGGTGCCGCGGGTATGGAGGAAGCAACCGCTGTTATCGAAGCCGTCGAAGCCGACGGAGAACTTGTTGTACGAGGGGTTTATCACGGCAGGCGTGTCGCCTACGCCGATAGCCATCGGGAAGCCTAATACATGCAGTTCTTTTCCCGAGCGCAGGTTGTTGGACAGTACCGCGTCGGCAGTCAGTTTGCCTTTCGAGGAGGTGCGGATGCATGCCCAGTCGGTTGACCAGGCTCTTGCGTTCTCGTCCGTGTCGATGTGTGTGTAATACATAAGGTCGCCGTCGTCATATACGCCAACCTGTTCGCGTGTATCGAAGCGGTCGTCAACGGTGAAGTCGGTACTTTTGAAGGAGAAGCGCTTCCCTGTCCGCGATACCGCTTCGATAACGGCAACCAACTGCACGTTGTCGGGGTAGGTGGAGACCAGCGCGGCAGCACGGGCTATCGCTTCATTGTCGGGGCCGAATCGCCACGCATGGATACAGTGGCGGGCGGTAACGAAGCGTCCGTCGTCGAGCAGGAAGCCCGTACCGCTCCATCCGGCTTCAATATCCTGTGTGTCGCTGCCATCGGTGAGATATACTTTACTTACCGTCAAGAAATAAATATCGTCTTTGCAGTTATCTATCAAGGTTTCGATAGCTGCGGGGATGACGGCCACCGGCCTTGCCCGGGCGAGGGAATCCAGCTTCCGGCGTGCTTCCGCTTCCCGCGCTGCTGTTTCCCGAATCTGTTCCAGCGCATCCGTATTTGCCTCGTTCAGTTTGCCTACCTCGACCTGCCATTTGTCATATTGCCAGTAGCTCCATCCTGCAGCGCCGACGAGCGCGAGTATAAGGCAAACGGTGAGGGTGGTAATGGCGCGTTTGTAGGGGCGCAGCGCCTGCTGGCGGAAGAGGCTCAGGCGGCGCGAGAGGCCGATACTGCCTACCGTCGATTTATTCCCCGAAGGGATAATGAATCCGAGCTTTGGCCCGCCGACGGCGAGTTGTATTTCGTCGCCGTTCTGGAGGTACCATTCTTTTGCGATGCGCCGTCCGTTGAGGAAGGTGGGGTTGGTTTGCGAGAGCGGAACTATTTTCCAGCCGTTGCCGTCTTTTATGATGGCGGCGTGGCGGCGGCTGACGGTTTCAAAGCGTTCGTCGAAACGAACCTGGCATTTGGGGTCGCGTCCGATTTCTATCTGGTCAATAATGATTTCCTGTCCTTCGCCCGCTTTGTGGTATTTGGAGCCGGCTTTGTGTTCGAGGATGTAGTACTGTTTTCCCGCGCTTCCCATGAGGGAACCCATGCCGGCGCCCAGCGAGCCGGCGATCGATCGTCTGTAGGATTGTGTTTGTGATGTCATTGTTTCTTTCTTTTAATGATAAAAACGGTTAATTAGATTTTCTATTAAATACGTATTGATACGATTGAAGAGGTCGTCCTGTTTTTTCTGCACATGATGGACGGCATACATCAGAATAATACTCAGAACAAGCGCTACCAGCGTAGTATCGAAGGCGACTTTCACAAAGGGTCTTTGCCGCTTCGGACAAAGGGCTTTTGTCGCATCGGACAAAAGGCTTTTGTCGCATCGGACAAAGGGTCTTTGTCTGCCCGGACAAAGAGGTCTTTGTCCGGGCGAACAAAGAAGCCCTGACCGCCGATTACTCTACCGTCAGCGGTTTGTTGAACTGCGCCGTGCGCGGCTCTCTCAATACCGAACCGACGGCGTACTGCGTGGTCACTTCGAGGTGGTAAACGCCCGCTGCGAGCGCCGGGATGACGATAATCAACTCCGAAGGATTATTGATTACGATGTCCGACGGATCGACTCTGGTGCGTACCGCGGTGGTCGAGTTTACGAAGTAAATGCCGTTGGCGACATTGGTTCCGACGATTTTCAGTTTGTGGCCGGAGATTTTCAGGTTGCGGTTCGGCGTAAGCAGGTCATTGACACTGCCTGTTTTGACGTCGATGACTTGTCCGATAGTGGCATCGACATCGGCTACGCCGATGATTTCAACCGTTACGTTCTCCATTTCCTTGCGCAGCAGGGCGCCTTGATGAAATTCAAAAATAAGGGTGTGCTTTGCCGGGTCGAAGTGCTCGTTGGGGTCTTCGACGACGCCGCGTATCTGTGGCGCAGCGGTGAACCACCCTGTGTTAATAGTAAACCCGTCGCAGAGCTGATAGCCCATCTCTCCGAGGAAGATGTCGGTGGCATGCTCTATGGCTGGCGCCGAAATATCGGCATGGCCGCGCGCGACGGCGGTTTCGCAAATCTCCCTCACGCTGAGCGAGCGTTCCGAGTCGGGTCGGATGACCATGTCGTTCGGGTTGTCGGTAAGCGGGTTGTTATACAACTTCGCTTTGATACTGTGTAATACTGGCATGTTACGCGATCGTTAAACGGTTTACCCTACTCGTTTGGCTTTTCGGACTCGCCCCGTTTTTCAAATGGTCTCCGGACTCCATTGCGCCTCCCGCAGAGGACGCCTGCTGTAAATACCTTTTCATCTTATAAGGAATTTAATAGTTTGCCCCTACTCTCTTTAAGGCTTTTCGGGCACTGCCTGTCGCTTTTGTAAAGCATATTCATCGTATTTATCATATCCATTATATACATCGTCGTTCAGCGGTTTTTTTTAAGCTATCGGAGGGCGTTATGTCTTCCTTCGTTACCATGCTAATCCGATTAAAATTTCTACAAAGATATATGAAATATTCAAGTTTAAGGACAGTTGGCCACACACGCGCCGGTACGGTCGATGTAGAAGGCCTGTCCGTTCAGTTCGACCTCGACACGGCCACCGAGAAACTCATAGAGTGAAATCATAAAAGGATTGTCATATTTTAAGGGGATAACGGTGTTTCCCTGCCTGTCGATGTAGCCCAGTTTGTCGTTTATCACCACCGGCGCCAAGCCTTCGCTAAACTGATACGTATTGTTGTATCTAAACGGAATGACAACGGTTTCCGCCTTATTCACATAGCCCCACTTGCCGTTCAGCTTAACGGCCGCAAGGCCTTCGGAGAAGCTCCATACATCCTCATATTTCAACGGGATGACAGCCTTCCCCGACGGGTCGATATGCCCCCATTTGTCGTTCAGCCTGACAATGGCCAGGCCTTCGGAGAAAGCCAGTGCAAAGTCGTATCTCAACGGGATGACGACATGGCCGTTTTCATCCTTAAAACCGTATTTGCCGTCGGACTCGGCCACCGTCCAGTTTGCGCCGCCGTCGTCGGTTACCGTCGATGCCGGCCGTTGCCGTGCCAGCGCGGCGGCGATGTCGCGCTCCCGCTGCTCGCGTGCCTGACGCGCCGGGTCTGCTGCGCCGGCGGGGCAGTCGGCCACGCAGGCGCCGGTGCGGTCGATGGTAAAGGACTGACCGTTCAGTTCTACTTCGATACGCCCGGAGGTAAAATACTTGGAAGTATTGTCATACTTCGGGGCGATGACCTCGTTTCCCGTCCGGTCGATAAACCCCCACTTGCCGTTTAACTGAACGGCTGCGAGGCCTTCGGAGAACCGCCATACATCCTCGTATTTCAGGGGGGTAACGGCGTCGCCTGCTTTATCAATGAACCCATATTTACCGCCCGAATAAACCCATGCCAGGCCTTCAACGAAATCCCATGCGTTACTGTATTTAAAGGGGATAACGGCGTTGCCGGTCTTATCAATAAAGCCGTACTTGCCGTTCTGTTTGACGAGCGCCAATCCTTCGGAGAAAGCCCTTGCATCGTCGTATCTAAACGGAATAACGACAGTACCGTTTTCATCTTTGAAACCATATTTATCGCCGGACTCGGCTACCGTCCATTTTGTAACGTCGGCGTCGGGCGCCCGTTGCCGTGCCAGCGCGGCAGCCACATCACGCTCCCGCTGTTCGCGCGTCCGGTCTCCGGCGACGGCGGGGCAGTCGGCTACGCAGGCGCCGTTTTTGTCGATGTAAAAGGCCTGGTCGTTCAGTTCGACCCGGGCGCGACCGTCGGAAAAGGAATCCGCATTGTCGTACTGCAAGGGGATGACTTCACGGCCGGTTTTATCAATAAAGCCGTATTTGCCGTTCAATTTCACATAGGAACGCTCTTCGGAAAAACTTCTTGCATAATCGTATTTCAACGGGATGACTTCGTTCTTGTTCCTGTCGATAAACCCCCACTTGCCGTTTAGCATAACCGGCGCCAACCCGTCGCGAAAGCCATAGGCCTCTTCGTATTTCCAGCGGTTGCCGTTTTTGTCGATATAATGGCACGCGCCGTCGAACTTCACCAGAGCTAATCCTTGCAGGTGGTCATTAAAACTCCACGCATAATCGTAGTATTTCAACGGGATAACTTCATTGCCGCTTTCGTTTACAAAGCCGTATTTGCCGTTTAAGGTTACCAGCGCCAGCCCTTCATGGAAAGAACCGACCGCCTCATAGAGACCGAACCGGCGCTGGCGTTCCTGCTCCTGCCGTTGCCGGTCGGCCGCGGCTTCGCGTTCCCGCTGTTCGCGTGCCTGGCGTTCCTGCTCCTGCTGTTGCTGTTGCCTTTCGGCGTCGGCGGCGGCCGCTATGGCCTCGTCGCACTTTGTTATCCACCCGGCGATGTCATTGTTGGCGGGTCGTTCCGCCGCCACGCAATTATTTAATGCGCCGGAAAAGTATCCTTTGGCCTTTGCATAGTTACCGGCATTGTAGGAATCAATGCCCTTGTTGCGCCACGTGTTGTAGCAATTCTGTGCCTGTACGCCGACAAACAGGAGGATGAATAGTGTCAGTAGAATGTGTTTTTTCATAATTACTGCTATCAATTATTATTATTGAATATCTGATTGCCCAATGGCACGTTCAATTTCTGCTTTCAGGTCTTGCAAGTCATTATCTTTCTTTATGGCTAATGCATCGTTGCAGTAGCCTAAGGCAAGGGTATAAAAATCGGTATCGTTATCGGTTTTGGCTTGCTCATAGTTTGTGTACACAAGCTGTTTAAGGTTCTCAAAGCGCTCCAGCTCTTCGGCGTCGGGCGTTAAGAACTTGCCCCCGACAAAGAAAAACAGCAGTAACCCGGCGACAGCGCCGCCCACTATCCAAAGAACGCGCCCTGCTGCCGATTTCCGTTTTGGCGTGTCGAACGTCGGTTGCGGTTTGTGTTTATCCGGTTTTGGTTTGGGTTCCGGCTTGGGCTTCTCCGGCTTGAGCTTCTCCGGCGGCGGTTTTGCTTTTCTATCGAAGATGATCCTTTCCCCGCGTGCGTGCTGCTCTGTCCAGGCAACGATTGTTTCGGCCGTCGGCCTGTCCCACGGGCCGATAGCCAGACAGCGCTCCGCTATTTCGCGCAGGCAGGGCGGATAATTTTCTCTGATGTCGGGTATCTCTGCTCCGCTTTTCTGAATTAAGCCGCCGTGTTCACCGAAAGGCGTATCGCCCGTCATCATTTCAAACAGCGTAGCGCCCAGCGCCCATACATCGCTTGCTTTGATAGGCGTATTGTCTTTGCCGAAGCGTTCGGGCGCCATGTAGGCGATGGTGCCACCGCCGGACGACTGATTGCCGACGCTCTTGCGCAAGGTACTGCGCGCCTTGGCGCTGATGCCGAAGTCTGTAATCAGATAGCGGCCGGCAGCGTCAATCAGTACATTGTCGGGTTTGATGTCCTGATGAATCACCGGTGGCTCCTGCGCATGAAGGAACGCCAGACCGGCAGCGACATCGTGCAGGAATCGCCATGCTTTCTCCTCGCTGATGCTGCCCATCAGCTTTGCCGCCGAGCCCCGCTCGCAGAACGGCATAATGAGGTAAGGCATACGGTCGCAAATATCGTAGTGCGACGGCCGCAGCAGGTTGCTATGGTTTAAATTGAACACCAATGCAAATTCATGGCTGAAGAGTTGCGTGCCGTCTTCGTCTAACCCCGTACCGGGGGCATAGACTTTCAGGGCAATGGTGAGGCCGGTTTTATTGTCTTCGGCCAACCAGACTTCCGAAAAACCGCCCCGCCCTAACAGTCGCATCAGGCGGTAGCGAGCATCAAATAGTGTGTTTTCTTTTAGTTGCATAATGGTTTATTGTGTTAAAAATAAGTATTCCGTATAATACCCGTCTTCAGCCTCTCTTTTTATCTATTAGTCTATTAGTCTTTTAATCTATTAGTCTATTAGTCTATTAGTCTATTAGTCTTTTAGTCTATTAGTCTTTTAGTCTATTAATACCCTTCCACTCTTAACTTCACATCCCCGATGGAAATAATATCCCCGGGTTTAATCGGCAAGCCGTCGAACGATACTTCGGTGGAATTAACGAACGTACCGTTGAGAGAATGCCGCCAGTTGTGGGGCGCGCTCCTGTCCCACTGCCCGTCGCGGATATACCATTGTCCGGTGGCATGATCCACCTCCAGCGTACAGTGCCTTCTCGAAATATAACAGCTTTGCTCTTCCCTGACCGGTATGACATTCGGCACATCGGGCGTTTGCCGCCCCATCGTAATGATTTTCGCCCGAAGAAGCAGTTCATTCAGTTTGTAGGTCTGGCCGTATTCTTCCCCCTGCATCACACGCAGCAGCACGCCGGTGCGAATACTTATCGAGGCCATGCTCTGACCGGTTTTCGATTTATAGCTCCCCGACGCGCCTTGCGGCATCCGCGCAAGTACGGCATCTACGGTTTGAAGCCGCTGTTTGAAATCGGGCGCCAGACAGCCTTCTATCGCGACGCTGAAAGACTCGCCCATGCCGGTACTTTTTAAACTTCGGCGATCCCACCGTCCCTCGCGTCCATTTTGAATATACCTTACCAGGTCATTCTCACTTTCCAGAGGACCGAACGGCAGGTCGCCGGTAATCAGTTGAAACATCATAACGCCAAAGGAAAAGATGTCGGTCGTGGGGAGCACTGTAGCCTCTTTATGGGGCGGGCTTATCTGTTCCGGAGGCATATAGGCATACGTGCCGAAAATCTGCCCCATCTTATAGTTCGTCAATCGCCGGTTGCGGTCGCCCGAGATGCCGAAATCGGTCAGTACCGCCGAGCCGTCTTCCTTAATCAGCACATTTTCGGGCTTCAGGTCGCGGTGTACCTTACCGCAACGGTGCAAGTCTTTCAACCCGTACAATATCTCCTTTCCCGCTTTCACCAAATCGGGGTTCGACACCGTCGTGGCCTGCATCAAGTCGCCGCCGGGGCAAAATTCCATGACGATATACGGATTGCCCGATACAAACCCATGGTCAATAGAATGTACCAGATAATGACTGCTAATCTGCCCCGTTTCATATTCCATATCAAACCGGGCGACCAGCTGCGCTCTGACGCTCGGTTCAATCTCCCAGAGCTTAAGCAGTTTTAAAGCATACGTATGGCCTGAAGGGTCGCGCACTTTGAATACCTTGCCGAAGGCGCCTTCGCCGAGCGTCCTGTCTATCCGGTACTGGCAGACCCGGTCTCCCTGTCGGAAATCACACCGTTCTACTGACTCACGCATGATACCGTCATTTATCTTGCGGAATAACGATAAATATCAAACGTGTAGAGCCGACGCGAATAATATCATGCTCTTTTAAATTGCCTTCATCTTGAATTTCTTCATTAACAAACGTCCCATTGGTCGATTGTTCATCTTTGAATTTGAATTTTTGGTCTATCGACCGATATAAAATGGAACAGTGCTTTTCCGTTATTGCACTGTCTTCCGGAATGCAGATATCAGCCGAAGGCCCTCTGCCGATGACATTTCGACCTTCATACAACGGGAAAAATACGCCATTGCTATCGACGCTGTAACTGACAAGAAAGCCCACTAATTTTCGGCCATCGGTGTTTCCGGCAATAACAGTACCCCCGAATTTTCCGCCGGGCTTTACCGGCTTTCCTGTGGCTACAGGGGCGTCGTCGGCGCCTCTCAACGGGCAACCGCAATTCGGGCATATCTCGTCCGACGGTTTGACCGGATAGCCACATTCGGGATTGGGACAACCCCTTGCCGTATTTTTGGGATTAAAACTCTCGCGAGCCGTTTCGTCCGATTGATACAGCTCGTCCGAAGCGCCCATCGACCCGGTTAAGGGGGCATTGCATTTTTCACATTTCGCGTTACCGCCGGGATTTTCCCAGCCACAATTTTTGCATCTCATAATTTTAACTTATTTTATTTGTTACTAATAACCTGTTCCTGTTCTTATGGCTTCGCAGGGCTTGCCTTTATTGTTCATGCTGCTTATTGCGCCGAACAAAACGATTTAGTCCGCAAATATACAACTTTTTTTAAAAGAAACATTATTTAGTGGGACATAAACATTATTTATTTTTAAACAAATTCTTTTTTAAGAAAAGAAAACGGGAACCCCGGTTCATTTTTCCCGGTTACCTGTAAACAAAATGAAAGGGTTTCCTTATTCAAGAAAACCCTTTCAATATTACAAATTATGCTTCAGCCAATCATTTGCGTTTTGATAACAGTACAGAAGCTTTTTAACTTTAGAACGCTGAACTGGACGAATAATTATCCTAATCCTCCTCATAATACCATTTTGCACCCGAAGGAACGATGGAATTATTCTCGCATTCTATGGTATTGTTTCCTTTTTCTATTTCTTTTATATACATCATATTCCACCCTTTTTTCAGCTGTACATCATATTTCCATATCTCTGTATATGTCTCGTTCACGCCATCTTCGTTAGCGTCATAGGTGTAAGTATCCGTTGAAGTACCCGTTACGCTTACATCTCCAGTCGAGTAGATCAGGATACCTGCCCACTCTGGTGTGCCGTGGTAAAACCAACCTGTTTTCACACCTGCTTTGGAAGCTCTTATGTCTGCCTGACTCGTCTTTACATTATAGTCGCTCACCGTCATGGTGACTGGCATGTCTTCAAACGCATCAAGATACATGTCGCCGACGGTTTCCGGCAGTGTCAATGTAAAGCCGCCGTTACTGTAAGGGGCGCTTGCTACAGCGTGTGAGATACCATTCTCGCGATAAACCACCACCTCTACGAGGTCGATTTTTCCATTAAGGCTACTGCCGTTTTCTACTGTGGCGGTAATGGTATTATCAATACCACCGCCCTGGTCATCATCATCATCGTCTTTGTTACAGGAGCTTATTGCTACAACCGTAAACAGGCTAACGAGCGCCGTCATTAGAAAATTTTTTTTCATTATATAACTTGTTTAATTAATTGGGGACGCTTAAAAACTATTTTGTTTGTTTTGATTTTTAAGGGAGCTGTCTCCCGTTAAAACTCCCGTTAAAAATCGTTAAAAACGATGCCCCTTTCCCCCAGTCTCTCTACTCTCCGCGAAAGAGGCTGGGGGAAAGGTTCTTCGTTCATCGTTCCACGTTCAACGTTCATCGTTCATCGTTCCACGTTCATCGTTCCATTACGGAATAACCACGCTTTGTATTTCCGTCCACGGGCCTTCTTTTTCGACGTTATTTACCCACCGGGCGGCGAACCATAGGCGCTTGCCGGCCTTGGGGACATCGAAGGTAAGGATTAACGGCGTGCGCGTACGTTCCTTCGTATGAAGCAGTTCGTCGTACGAGGTCGGCGCCTCCTCGCGGATAATCCACGCTATCCGCACGCTGTGCTGGCCTGCGGGCTTTGCCTTCGAGGTGAGCGACTCGCCAAAGTCGAACCGTACCCGCCGCGTCCCGTCGGCTTTAGCGTTGATAACCGGTGCGTATGGGGCTACCGGCGAATCGGTGCGGGTGGTTTTGTGAATGTGCAGCCCCATGTTTTCGCGGTCGGGATTTTTAACGGCGGGGTTGTACGCCAAATACGCCTTGATAAACCGGCGCAGCTCGGCTTCGTAGTCATCGCGGGCCTCCTGTTTCTCCTTGACGGCGGCCTGCGTACGGGTCGCCAGGTCGTTCGCGATGGCGAAGGCGGTTTCCCAGCGTGTCTGCTTCACTTCCAACTCTTCGATAACTGCTGCCGGAATGCCGAACCGCGTGGCGCCGGCTTTGGCGTGTGTTTTAAAATTACCCTGCCATACATCAAACAGGGCATCAGGGCCGGGTATATAATCGAGATTCATTTTTTCCTCCTATTTTATGGGGTTAATAAATTATATTGATTGTATATCAAATATTTGCCGGTGTGCCGGAAATATTTGCCGAAGCTTAGGGAAGGTTTCCCTAAGCTTCGGGAAGGTTTGCCGAAGCTTAGGGAAAGTTTGCCGAAGCTTAGGGAAAGTTTGCCGAAGCTTAGGGAAGGTTTGCCGAAGCTTAGGGAAGGTTTGCCGAAGCTTAGGGCGGTAGAAATTAAATACCGAAGAGTCCCCGCCGCCGCGGGGGTTCTGTGGCGGGCGGGAGGGGCGGTCAGGCTTTTTGCTTCGAGCGCTCCGATTTCGATAATATTTGAACTGTTTCGAAACATTGAGGCAGCAAAGATATAAGATTTTCTTTAAATGAACAAAATTATTTAACGTCTCTTTTGTTTTTTTAACATAAAAATAATATGGGCAGATACTATTCGGGGGATAAATTTGTGTTTGGTTGTCTTGAAACGCCAAATGCCCCACAATTTTTTGTGAGGCATTTGTAAAAGATTCGGCGGCGACCTACTCTCCCACTTGGTTTAGCAGTACCATCGGCGCTAACGGGTTTAACTTCTCTGTTCGGGATGGGAAGAGGTGGAACCCCGTCGCTATAGCCACCTGAATGGTGTTCCGAAGGGTATTATATATTTAGCATTAAATATTTTTTGTCTTCGGATATAAGACTAAAGAGAGATATCGTTGGTTTGTTGCGGTTTATCCTTCTACCAATTCGAAGATAGAAATTATCGGGTTATTAGTACTACTCGGCTTTGACATTGCTGCCTTTAGACCTGTAGCCTATCGACGTGGTAGTCTTCCACGACCCTCAAGGGAATTCTCATCTTGGGGAGAGCTTCGCGCTTAGATGCTTTCAGCGCTTATCTCGTCCGTACATAGCTACCCGGCGATGCATCTGGCGACACAACCGGTACACTAGCGGTACGTCCAACCCGGTCCTCTCGTACTAAGGTCAGAGCCCCTCAAAATTCCTGCGCCCACAACAGATAGAGACCGAACTGTCTCACGACGTTCTGAACCCAGCTCGCGTGCCACTTTAATCGGCGAACAGCCGAACCCTTGGGACCTGCTCCAGCC
>JAISXF010000076.1 GCA_031270845.1 Prevotellaceae bacterium | reverse complement strand
TTTCGTAATCGCTTTCGAACAATTCTTTTTCCGAGCCTTCAATATCTATTTTCAGGATGTCTATTTTCTCGCACTGGTGTTGGCGCATCAATTCGGGAATAGAGATAGCCTGTATTGTTCCGGGCGTACCTTCCGGCGCCTCGCGTACCATAAAGCCCCACTCACCGTATCCGTTGTCTTCAATTTTCAGGTTGGCTGTTTTATTCCACAAACCGGCTTGGTGTAAGTGAACATTCGGATAGGACGCCGTATTTTTTTTCAGTAATGCAAAGTTGGTCGCTTCCGGTTCCACCGCAATAATTTTAGCATCGGGAAAACGATTGGCGTAAAAAACCGTCGCCAGTCCGATATTCGCACCCGCATCAACTATGAATTGCGGCGCATTGCCATACGCCGTATCATAGCAATCGTACACCCATATTTCTTCAAATATCGGAAAATCGGAAGCGCCTTTGCGCAAATAGACAGGAAAACGAAACGCTTTCGGATAATCAAAGCGTATAAGCGGTTTTCTTGCCCACCTTTGCCGGCAAACAAATGCAATGCCTTTCCATCCGTAACGGTGGTAAAATGCAGGCAGACGTTTAAGATTTCGTTGGATAATATTCATGCAAATTTCGTTTTATTTCCCATCCGACTGTCGCAAGGGACAGTAAAATTATCCCCCACAGGCAGCCCATTGATACGGTATTGAGCCATCCTACCGCTTTCGGTTTGAAGACAAACTCTACCGTATGCTCGCCGGCCGGGATACGCAGGGCGCGCAGGACATAGTTGGCGCGGAAATGCGGCACGGGCTGCCCGTCGATAAAGGCTTCCCAGCGAGTCAGCCCGTCGTCGTAGTAAATTTCGGAAAAGACGGCTATTTGCTCGCCGGCAGCCGTGGTTTTGTAGGTCAGGTCGTTGATTTTATAATCGACCAATTCCACCTGCGCCGTTTTGTCGTGCTGCGGGACAAAGCCTTCCAACTGCCCGGCAAAGCGGACATCGACAACGGCCGTAGTGGCGGGATTCAGCGCGCCTAATGCGGCAATCTCTTCGTCGGCATTCTGTACAACCTGCAGGCTGTCAATAAACCAGGCATTGCCCAATGCCATAGCATTACTGTCGATACGCGGCGGGGCGCTGTTGTTTTCCCTGTCGGGGATAATAAAATAGCGGGTGTTGAGCATGTTGAGCATATTCATATTCATCTTGCTCAGGTAGCGGTCTATGAGTTCCTGGTAGCGGCGCAGTTTGGCTCCGTGGTAGCCGCCGATGGATTTGTGATAATACGACACGCTGGCATCGTTAAAGGGCGACACGGCGAGGCTGAACACGCGGTAGTTCGGGTCGGAGTCGGTCAGTATTTGCCGGTCGGCGGGCGTCATTTCCCAGGCTACTTTGGTGGCGGTTTTCGGTACAAAATCGTCGTTATTCAGGTAACGTTTATCGACATTGGCCAGGTCGAAAAGCACCAGCGCTGCCAGCGTCGCTATGAGCAGCGGTTTCTTTATTTTCTTGGCGCTGTACAGCCATAGCAGTCCCGCTCCGATAAGGATAATCACGATACTGCGCCATGCGTCGCTGCAGAAAACGGCCATACGCGCACTTCTCAGGGCATCGAACAGGCTGGAGTAGGACGGGTTGCGGAGGTATTGTGCATAATCGACCGCTTCCTTGTTGCTAAGGAACGAGAAAAACTGCCCCGGCGCCATGATAAATAGCAGCGCGAGTCCGGCGGTCAGGCCGAAGCTGATAAAAAACGCCGGTTTATTTTCTTTCAGAAAACGGGGATTGTCCACTATTTTCGCCAGCGCCAGGACAGCCAGCGCCGGGATACATAATTCGGCGACTATCAGTATCGACGATACGGCCCGGAATTTATTATACATCGGAAAATAATCGAAGAACCAGTTGGTCAGCAGCATAAAATTATGCCCCCATGCCAGCGCAATGGAGGCCAGCGTGCCGGCCAGCAGCACCCATTTGAGGTAGCCTTTCACCACAATGAGGCCGAATATAAAAAGACACACGATAAATGCCCCGACGTAAATTGTCCCCGAAGTAAAGGGCTGGTTGCCCCAATAGCTGTCGAATCCCTGTCCGATGGTTGTTTGAATCTCGCGGCTATGGCTGGCTTTTTGGACTTCTTTGGGGTGACAGGCTCCCATGCTCCCCGACGCGCCGCCTTTGACATCGGGAATAAGGAGCGTGAACGTTTCGCCGATGCCGTAACTCCATGCCGTGGCGTAGTCGAAGTCGAGGCCGCCGGTACGGTTTTCGGCGTTGTCGGTTAGCTCCGACGCCCCGCGAATGGTTTGTTCGGCATGTTTTTGCGACAGTATCATGCTCGTCGCATTAGCCCCGAAGCCCGCCGCGCCGGCTATCAGCAACACCGCGCTGGCTTTCAGGAACGACAGCCACTGCTTTTGCCAGGCATCATAAATAAACCGGCCAATGACGAAAAGCCCGACAAAAAGGAGTGAGTAATACGTCATCTGAATATGGTTCGCCGACAGCTGCATGGCGAAGAACAGCGCCGTAACCGCGCCGCCCAGCAGGTATTTCCCCCGGTAAGCCCACACAATGCCGGCCAGTGTAGGCGGAATAAGCGTTAAGACATTCACTTTCCAGATATGCCCGGCTTCGATAATAATGATAAAATACGATGAAAAGGCATACGCGATGGCGCCGATAACGGCCGTCCACGGATTGACCTTCAATGCGCACAGCAGGATAAAGAACCCCAGCATGTAGGCAAATACATGGCTCACCGGCGCGGGTAGCCATCCTTCGTAAGCCCGCCGCAGGGTTCGGAGCACCGACGTGGATTTGTACGACGGCGCCATCTGGTATGTCGGCATCCCGCCAAACATCCGGCTCGACCATAAACTTCGTTCCCCTGTCGCCTCCTGATGTTTGATAAGGTCCTGTCCCATGCCTGCGCCCTGGCGAATGTCGTTTTGATGCAGCGCTTTTCTCTCAAAAACAACCGGTGAAAAGTAACCCGTGGCAATAACTAAAAAGACGGCTACCGCCGCCAAATATGGCCAAAATTGTTGAATGATCTTTTTCATTTCATTTATTTTTTGCAAAAATACATAAAATTGTTGAATGCGCTACACACATACGTGCGATGAATAGATGAAAATGGATGAAAAACGTGTGCACATTTGGAGCAATGATCCGTGTTTCTCCGTGCCGCCACAGTGTCTTCTGTGTAAAAAAAGTCCCATGTGTTATACGGAAAAATCCATGCGAATCACATAAATCATAAAACTCTCCGTTCCGACAGCCCCGGCAGGCCATCCTTAAATCCGTAAATTTATTTTACCTTTGCATAAAATTAAACGGAATAATCATTTCAATGAAACCAACAAAATGATACAACAAACAACTTTCCAATTCCTGCGCGACCTTGCCGCAGAGAATAACCGCGAATGGTTTCACGCCAATCGCGCCGACTATGAAGCAGCCCGACAAAATGTGCTCGATACAGGCAGGGAACTGCTTACCGAAATCAATAAATTTGATGTCATCGGATTTCATGACCTGCGGAAATGCCTCTTTCGCATTGCCCGCGATACCCGTTTCACCGCCGACAAATCGCCCTATAAAACCAATTTCGGCCTGGCGTTTAACGACGAAGGAACCACGCACAGCGACCTGCCGGGGTACTACCTGCATATCGAACCGGAGCACAGTTTCCTCTCCTGCGGGATATACATGCCCGTACCCGATGTGTTGAAATCGGTACGCATGGAGATTGACTATAATTTTGAACGCTTTAAAAAAACTATTTCTAAAAAGGAATTTAAACAGGCATTCGGCAGCCTGTGCCGCGACAGCGATACGCTTGTGCGTGTCCCTAACGGGTTTAATACCGACTCGCCGGCAGCGGAATATTTAAAACTTAAACATTTTTATGTAATGGTAGCCCTGCCCGACGAACACCTCACCTCTCCTGCCTTTGTGCGCGAAGCCGCCAGGTACTACCGCCTGACGGCGCCCTTCAAAATGTTCCTGACCGCAGCAATTCTGCTGATGGGGCGTTGAACGAACCCGCGTTTCCGACTTATTGATTAACCTGATATTATGTTGATTGTACACACCGCTACCGAACTCCGGCGACTGCTGCATCCGGCACGCGAACAAAAGAAAACCATCGGCCTGGTGCCGACCATGGGGGCCTTGCATTGCGGCCATCTCTCGCTCGTGAGGGCTTGCCGGGAGCACTGCTCGATTACCGTGGTCAGTATTTTTGTAAACCCCACCCAGTTTAATAACCCCAACGACCTGCGAAACTACCCGCGCGACCTGAAACACGACTGCGACATGCTGCTCGCCACAGGCGCCGACATTGTCTTTGCCCCCGATGAAAAGGAAATATACCCGAAG
The DNA here is from genome assembly GCA_031270845.1 of Prevotellaceae bacterium. Classification (GTDB taxonomy): domain Bacteria; phylum Bacteroidota; class Bacteroidia; order Bacteroidales; family UBA932; genus JAIRKX01. The sequence goes on along the minus strand of JAISXF010000076.1, from coordinate 11,542 downwards.
CCCGACACCCGACGGTTCTACTTCGGACAGCTCGAAACAGGCATGGAAGGCGCCCACCGGCCGGGGCATTTCAACGGCGTGGCGCAGGTCGTGAGCCGCCTTTTCGACATCGTGCAGCCGGCGTATGCCTGTTTTGGCGAAAAGGATTTTCAGCAGCTGGCGATTATCCGTGCCCTCACCGAGCAGACAGACCGCGCACCGAAGATAATAGCCTGCCCCATAGTGCGTGAGGCCGACGGGCTGGCGATGAGTTCGCGAAACACCCTGCTCTCCACCAGCCAGCGTGCCCATGCGCCCCTGATTGCCGCCACCCTTATGCAGGCGCAGGCCAAAGCAAAAGAACTGACGGTAAACACGCTTCGCCAATGGGTTATCGACACCATTAACGCCGACCGCGAGCTGGAAGTCGAATATGCCGAAATCGTCCACGAGCGAACCCTGCAACCGATTGAACAGTGGCGCGAGGCCGCCCGACCGCGCCTTTGCGTAGCCGTCTATGCCCGCCCCGTCCGCCTGATTGACAATATCTGCTTGAGAGTTGAGAGTTGAAAGTTAAGAGTTAAGAGTTGAAAGTTGAGACAAATGAGCAAACGTATATACTGTATCCGCCGCAGGCAACTTTCATTTCAACTTTCAACTAAAAAGTTCATAGTTCATAGTTCATAATTCATAATTTTATGCAAATTGAAATACTGAAATCCAAAATTCACCGCGTGGCTGTTACGGAAGCCAACCTGCACTATATCGGAAGCATTTCGATTGACGAAGATTTGATGAACGCAGCCAACCTGATTGCCTGCGAAAAAGTAACCATCGCCAATATTACCAACGGCGAACGGTTCGATACCTACGTCATCAAAGGCGAACGCGGAAGCGGAAAAATAGGCATCAACGGCGCGGCGGCACACAAGGTAGCCGTGGGCGACCTGATTATTATCATGTCCTACGCCCGGATGGACTTTGAAGAAGCCAAAACATTTACCCCTGCGGTCATATTCCCCGATTCCCAAACCAACAGGCTCGCCGGCGATAAAACACCGGCCACTTTCGGCGAATAGTTACGTAACTTTCGCCAATAGTTACGTAACTATCGCCAATAGTTACGTAACTATCGCCAATAGTTACGTAACTTTCGTCAATAGTTACGTAACTATCGCCAATAGTTACGTAACTTTCGTCAATAGTTACGTAACTTTCGTCAATAGTTACGTAACTTTCGTCAATAGTGACGTAACTTTCGTCAATAGTTACGTAACTATTGACGAAACGTGCGCACGTTTGAGCGAAAAATGCGTCTTTAAAAAAAAACTATATACCGTGATGATACGGCTCTCCCTTAATGATCGTTAAGGCGCGGTAGAGTTGCTCGGTGGCAATGAGCCGAACCATTTGATGCGAAAAGGTCATCCGCGAAAGCGAAAGCAATCCGGCGGCGCGTTGATAAACCTCCGGTGAAAATCCGTATGCGCCGCCAATGGCAAATACCAGAGACTTAATACTGTTGTCCATTTTCTGTTTGAGGAAGCCGGCCATCTCTTCCGAAGAAAAAGCCTGTCCCCGCTCGTCGAACAGAAACAGTTCGTCGGTGCCGGAAAGCTGCTGCAGCAGGCGTTTGCCTTCCTGTATTTTCAGTTGGTCGGCAGGCAGGGCGCCGGCGTGGCGGACATCGGGCAGGTCGCGGCGGGCGTAGTTCACATAGCGCTGCAGCCGTTTTTCATACACGGCCAGTTCTTCCTGCAAATACTTGTTGGCGGTTTTTCCGACGGTGAGCAGCGTTATTTTCATCGTTGCTCGATGGTGTAGGCCGGCGTGTAGTTAATCAGGCATGAGCCTGTATTGACCAGCCCGTTCGCATAGCTTCCATGATGCCGGAACACATATTGTGTTTGCAGCAGCGGCGGCTGGTGGCGATGCAGGTATTTTTCGAAATGAATGCCGTACTGCATCATCGCCTGCAAAAAATAATAGAACGTATCATAACCCTGCACGGCGTATTGCGACGGGTCGGTTCTGTAGGTTTGCTGAAACCGTTCGACAAAGTGCTGCACCTGTTCTTTTTCATAGTCCACGAAAAATGGCGCCACTAAATGCAAATTCAAGGTATGGAAGTAGGTCAGGTCGATGGTCTCGAAATTGCGCCAGCGTTCGGTACCGAACAATATAATCGGGTAGCGTTGCCGCAGGGTGAGCAGGTAGAGATTGGCAGCCACGTCGGATACGACGGCTTCCCGGTTGGAGGCGACGAGCACACAGTTTGTCCTGTCGGTGCGCAGCCGGAGCGCCAGCGAATCGCGTAAAGCCGTACCCCTGACTACTTGGTGCGAATAGGCCGATACGTCGCTCCATCGTACGCCCAGCAGTTCCTTATAGGCGGCCAGCAGCAGCGAGTCTTGCCCGGAGGCATCGGTAACGACTATGATATGCGTATTTTCGCGCGAGAGTATATTATCAATTAACTTTTTTTGACGGCACCAGGCCGGCGGGCTTACCTGAAAGAATGACGGATTGCCGATGCTCAACGATTCGGCATTGGGGTCGAGCGGCGATACGATTTTGATTTGATGCGCTCGGGCATATTGCGCCACCGGTTTCAAGTGGTGCGCATGTACCGGCCCGATGATAATATCATTGGCGCGCAGTTCGTCGGAAAGCAGCAATTCCGTGAGTTTTTTTTCTTCGTAGCAGTCGTACACCGACAATTGCGCCGACAATCCTTGCTGTTTCAGTTCTTCCAGCGCCAGCAATGCGCCTTCGTAAAAAGCGTGATAATTTTCCACATTCTTCTGTTTGGCCAGCTGCACCTCTTCGGTGGCGGCATTGGCGACAACCGTGTCGGCCGGCGGCGGCGCATCGGGAACAAGCAACGGCAGGATTAACGCCACATTCAACGGCCTTGTTAATGGCATGGGCGCGGCGGAATCAATCAACGGCGGCAAATAAACTACCTGCAGCGGCAACGTTCCATCCCCTTCATCCAGTTCATCTATTTCATCTATTTCATCCAGCTCATCTATTTCATCCATTCCATCTATTTCACCCGTTTTAGCCGGCGGCGGGATAGACAACAGGGCATCGCGCATCAATACGCCATTATTAAAGGCATCGGGATTGAGCCGGCGCAGCTCGTCGGCAGTGGTGCCATATTGCGTGGCAATGCTCCACAGCGTTTCGCCTGTTTTTACGATGTGATACAGGGGGCGTGTCGGCGGCACCGGTTTTTTAGCGGTGTCGGCCGGTGGCCTTGGTGTTTCGGGAGCTTTTGTAGCAGCGGGGGCGACGGCGGCATTCGCATCGGTAACAGGAATCCGGATATTCCGGCCGACCTTCAGGCCTTCCGACAATTCGGGGTTGGCCTGCACGATTTGCTCGACCGTTACGTTGTAGGCTTTGCTTAGCGAATAAAGCGTTTCGCCCTTTTTCACCACATGCGCATAATACACCACGCCGTTGATACGCACCTTTTCCGTCGATTTTTCCACAGCAACCTGCGCCGTTGCTGCGGCAATCCAAAAGAAGCACAAAAGAAAATACAGCGCCTTGCGCATTTGCGGATGCGGCCGGTATAGCGGTTTATTGTCGATATTCATCACAGTGTTTTTGTTATTCTCTGTGGCGGTTTCCTGTTTGGGCGCTTACGGCAGCCGCGCAAGCAGGTTGCTCACATTGGTTTCGATACGTTCGTAAATATTGTCGGGATACGGTTCGCGCACAAACGCCGAGCCGGTAATTTTTTCATACAGTTCGACGTAGCGGTCGGTAATGCCGGCCACGACTTCGTCGGTCATTTCCGGCGGCTGCCGGTCTGCCTGCCCGCTGAAGCCGTTTGCCATCAACCATTCGCGTACAAATTCTTTGGATAGCTGCTTTTGCGGTTCGCCACCGGCAAAGCGTTCGGCATAGCCGTCGGCGTAGAAATAGCGCGACGAGTCGGGGGTATGGATTTCATCAATCAGGTATATTTTCCCGTCCTTGCGGCCAAATTCGTATTTTGTATCGACCAGCAACAGGCCTTGCTGCGCGGCCATTTCGGAGCCTCGCCGGAACAGCGCCAGCGCATAGTTTTCCAACTGTATATAATCGGCTTCGCCAACAATGCCGCGCGAAATAATCTCGCTGCGCGAAATATCCTCATCGTGCAATCCCTGTTCGGCTTTGGTTGTGGGCGTGATAATGGGCGCCGGGAAGGCCTGGTGTTCGCGCATGCCATCGGGGATAGCGACGCCGCAGATTTCGCGCGCGCCGTTTTTGTAAGCCCGCCATGCGCTGCCGGTCAGGTAGCCGCGCACAATCATTTCGACGGCAAACGGCTCGCAGCGATACCCGACGGTTGCCATCGGGTCGGGCGACGCAATGCGCCAGTTGGGAACAATGTCTTCGGTGGCCGCCAAAAATTTAGCGGCAATTTGATTCAGTATTTGTCCCTTGTAGGGAATGCCTTGCGGCAATACCACATCGAAGGCCGAAATACGGTCGGTGGCAATCATCACCAGATATTTGCCGGCAATGGTATAAACATCGCGCACCTTGCCGGTGTAGGTGGCGGTTTGTCGGGGAAACCGGAAATTTGTTCCTGTCAGTGCTTTCATTATGCTAATATGATTAATATGATTAATGTACTATCTTGCTGGAATTCGTAATGCGTAATTGCTAATACCGTAAGTTTATTTGCCATGATCTGTTATTTTGAGTGCAAAGGTAGCTAAAATTATGAATTACGTTTTTTAATTACGAATTACGAAGCGCGGCGATGTCCGTCATTCGATGTCATCCTGAAAATGCCCGTTCAGATACGGTTCAATGCAAAAGTCGCGGCACCCCGTGCCGCGACTTTCCTTATAGCCCCTCTTCTAACGCGAAGATTTACTCTGCGATAATTTCAAATTTGAACTGCGCCTTAATGTCGCGGTGCAATTTGATTTCGGCTTCGTAGGTACCTATTTCCTTGACATGCTCTTCGCCGATAATGGTAATATTCCGGCGATCGACTTCAAAGCCCTTTGCCGCCAGGGCATCGGCAATCTGAATATTATTCACCGAACCGAAAATCCTTCCGGTGCTGCTCACTTTGGTGCCGATTTGGATGGTTATACCGTTGATTGTCGCCGCCAGTTCCTGCGCCGACAGCTTGATTTTAGCTTCCTTATGCGCCCGTTGGCGGATATTTTCCGCGTGTACTTTCTTCGCCGATTCGGTAGCCATTGTCGCATATCCTTTCGGGATAAGGAAATTGACGGCATACCCGTTGCGCACCGATACAATATCGTCTTTATGACCTAAATGGGGGACATCCTGTTTTAAGATAATTTCCATTGCTTTTCCTCCTCTGATTATTTCAATAAATCGGTTACATACGGCAGCAAGGCCAGATGGCGGGCGCGTTTGACGGCCTGCGACACCTTGTGCTGAAACTTCAACGACGTACCTGTCAGGCGGCGCGGTAGAATTTTACCCTGTTCATTGAGAAATCGTTTCAAAAATTCGGCGTCTTTATAATCGACGTACTTAATACCGGCCTTTTTAAAGCGGCAATACTTCTTCCTTTTCAAATCGACGGTCGGCGGATTTAAAAAGCGGACATCGTTGGGTATTTGTGGTGTTCTCATCGTTTATTCCTCATTTTTGTTCTTCGTTTTGTCGTCCGTCGCGCCGTCCTTTCTGGCGACGTTTCGGCGTTTCTCGGCATACTCTACGGCATGTTTATCCATGCTGAAGGTCAAATAACGTATAATACGTTCATCGCGGCGGTACTGCACTTCCAATTTGGCAATGAGTGTGGGCTCCGCTTTAAATTCAATCAGGTAATAAAACCCGGTTGATTTCTTCTGAATCGGGTATGCCAGCTTTTTCATACCCCAGTCTTCCTCGTGCACAATCACCCCGTTGTTGTCGGTGATAAAGTCACGATACTTTTTTACCGCTTCCTTTACCTGGCTGTCAGATAAAACGGGAGTTGTAATGAAAACGGTTTCGTACTGTTTTAACATGATTCTGTTGTTGTTTATTATTATTAATTTTTTTTAAAAGGGCTGCAAAGGTACTTCTTTTTTTTGAATTGAAAAAAGTTTTTTCGTAGTTTTTAGATTTTGGACGACGGTTCAATATCCAAAATCCAATATCTCTCACTTTACGACCCACACCATGGCATGGTCATCGACCATACGGTAGTGGAGGATAAATTCGACCCGGTCGCCTTCTTTGTCAATAAACTGTACGTTGAGTTTTCCCTGTCGGCGGGGCGTGAATCTCCCTACTTCAATTTGCCCCGCGAAGTTGACGCCGGTTTCGCACACATATTTATATATGGCTTCTTTGGCGCCCCAGATAAGGCACAGCTGCAGGTTACGGTTCTTTTCGGAAAGGTAATCGCGTTCACTTTCGGCGAGCACCTTCTTTTCCACCGCCGAGAAATCACGGTCAAGGCTTTCGATGTCGATGCCCACATGCCCGGTAACATGGTGGATGATGCACACAAAGCGTCGGGTGTGAGCAATGCTGATGTCGCCAATTTCGTTCTGCAGGAACGGGCGGCCATTGTCATGGTAGCCCAGGTAGAACTTTTTATTGAGCAGCTGGTGCAGCAGCAAATGAACGGTCAGGCGTTCTTTGCGGCGCTGTTCGTGGGTAATAAACAGCATCTCTTCCCGTTCGCTGTTCGTCAGCGAGCACATTTCCTGTAACTCGGCTTCGGTTTCGGTCTGTTCCCAAATGGCGATAGTCGATCCGTCCTTGGGTTTTTCTATGCTATATAACGGCATATTACAATGTATTGGTGAATAATTTTCAGTATCTTTTCCATTCGATGGTTTGCATTAAATATTCGATGTCCTGCGTGAGAAAGGCAATCGACGGCGCCAGCGAATCGATGTTCGTCGGCGTAAAGAAATAGAGCGACCCGCGCAGAAAATGCCGCAGGCTGTCGGTCGCATAAAACTGTACCGACGACGCCACATTGCCGCCTATCTCATACAACATACCATAAACCCCGGCCCCGGCATGTTCAAACGGCGTCTCGGTGATGGCGTCGGCCTTGATGACATGGCGATAGACAAAGTTGTACGTGTCGTCGAGCAGCGCCGGCAAATTCTTTTGCACGCGTTTGTAACTGATATGAATCGTGGCGTTATAGCGCGGCATTCGGATATTGATCCAGTAAGGCTCGTAGCGATAGCTTTGCGTGTCCGGCTCCACGTAGCCGTATGTCGGATAGGCCAGCCGGTAAGGGTAGCCGGCGGAGTCGAAGGGGCGGTATTCTTTTTCCGGAAAATCAATCCGGATATAGCCGCGGGGTTTGGGCGTGCTCACGCCGTTGCCGCACGCGACCGCCATCCACAGCCACAACCCGCCCAGGAGAAGCGATGCCGGATATTTATTTTTCATCCCTTTCATCTATTTTTATCCGTTTCATCCGCCTCGTCTGCCTCGTCCGTTTCATCCGGAATTTCGCCTACGATTTCCTTTAAAATATCTTCGAGCGTTACGATGCCTTCGGTGCCGCCGTACTCATCGACAACAATAGCCATGTGGATTTTCTTCCGGCGAAATTCTTCGAGCAGGTCGTTGATTTTTTTGTTTTCAGGTACAAAATACGCTTCGCGAATAAGCTCCTGCCACGCAAACGACGTATCGAGCGTATAAAGATGCGGCATCAGGTCTTTGACGTACAGAACGCCCCTGATGTTGTCGGGGGTTTTGTCATACACCGGAATACGCGAATAGCCATATTCCGTAACCCGATTGCGCACCGTCGCAAAATCCATCCCGATTTCCACCGCCGACACGTTCACGCGCGGGTGCATAATCTTCCGCACATCAATATTGACGTAGTGAATGATGCCTTTCAGGATTTTCGTATCCTCGTCCGACTGCCCTGTCGTAATATCAACCGCCTGCGACAGCTCGTCGATTGATACATTGCTCCGCACGTTGCTCAGGCTTTTGTTGAGGATGGGTGTCAAATGGCTGAAAATCCACGTAAAAGGATAGAGGATTCGCGTTGCGAAGACCAGCCACGCGCCGGTTTGTCGGGCTATTTTCGGAGCATACTGCGCCGCCAGCGTTTTCGGCAAAACTTCTCCGAAAAAGGCCAGCAGGAAGGTAACGCAAACGGTTTGAATAAGAAATTCAACGACCGGTTCGGACGCTACAATCAAGGCCTCCATGAGGAACGTCGAGAGTACGATGATAGCGATATTTACCAGATTATTACCCACCAGCACCGTCCCCAAAAAGCGGTCGGATTTCGACAGCAGCGACAGCACGCGGTTGGAGGCGCGGCTATCGTCCTTTTTCAGGGCGTCGAAATCCTGCGGCGACAGCGAAAAATAAGCCGTCTCCGACGCGGAAAAAAACGCCGCAATCCATAGCAACACCAATAGCAAAGAAGTATATAACAAATCGGGAAAGGTATATTCCGACAGGGAAAGGTGCAGGTTAAGCCAACAATTAGGAGGTTCCAATGTGCAATTTATTTTTGATTTCGACGGCAAAGGTAAGCATTTTTTTGAATTACGAACGATGATGTATGAACGATGAAGTATGAACGATGAACGATGAACAAATTAGAAAAATCTTCGCGCGAGAAATAAAAATCTTCGCATGGTAGAAAAAAACACGTGCGTGATAGAAATAAAAACACGTTTTTTTAAAATTATCTCGTGCGAAAAAAAATAATTTTCGTGCGAGAAAAAAAAAATCACACACGAGATTAAAAAAAACACGTACGAGAAAAAAAAATTCTCGTGCGAAAAAAAAAAATTCTCGTGCGAAAAAAAATTTTTCTCGTACGAGAAAAAAAAATTCTCGTACGTTGGAGCGAATCCTCGTACGAGAAAAAAAAATTCTCGTACGAGAAAAAAAAATTCTCGTACGAAAAAAAAAAATTCTCGTACGAAAAAAAAATTTTCTCGTGCGTGATTTTTTTAAAAAAACGTGTTTTTTTTTCTTTTTCGCACGAGATAAAAAAATTCTCGCACGAGAAAAAAAATTTTTCGCACGAGATTTTTTTTGTCTTTTACGTTTTTTCCTGCATTTCGGCATGGCGATGCGTTATTGTCTCACAAAGACGCACCGCGCGCAAAGGGCTGCGCAAAGGACGCAATACAATAGACGCAAGCCTTATGGAAAAGGCTCCCTGTTTAGCAGGGGATATGGTTCATTCTTATTCGTTCCGGATACAGCGGATGGCGAAGCCGGAAGACCGGTTGGTGGCGCCGCGGTACACGGCAGCGCTGTTATAACTGAAGAATTGGAACCATGCACTTTGTCCATTCCGCATAGAAGAACTGCTGAGGAATCCGGCGTCGCCACGACGGCGGATATCCAAGCCATGGTAGTTGCGATAGCCGGAGGGGATTATCCGGAGCCCATAATCATCCGTGCCGTTATTACTGCCGGTGTTATACCAGTTCGTCTGCATATCGTTCACGCATAAATTGCCGGTAATCGTATCGTTCGGGCAATTACACGATGCTTTTCCACGACTGCCGGCATCGGTACCTGCAAAAGCACCATCAATGTCAAAGGTCTGATGCGCAGTGCCTCCTCCACTCTCCATGGTATCCAACAGGACAGCCCATTCAAAGTCGGTCGGCACATGCCAGGAGGGCGGACAGATTCCGCGTCCATTGATAGCTGTTCCGCTGTGTTCCATACGTCCGAGATTTACTTTACAGTTCGCCGAATTGGCAGCGCCGATACACACGCGGCTGACTTCCGTCCATGTACCTGTGCCATCGAGCAGCATCGCCGTTTCCCACGAGTATAAAGCGCCCCAGACATCACAGCTGGCTAATGGCGTCGTCGTCGTCGGGGTACTCATATATCCGCCCGGACACCAGAAGTGGCCGATTAACGCCGTATTTTGCCCGGCTACAGTAGATGGGCTATCCGAATTGGCCTGCCATGTCAATCCTTGCTGGTAATTGAGGTTCTGCGCCATAATCCAGCGCGCGCCTATTTTCACTACATTATAGCGTTTTCCGTCGCGGGCGTCGGTAAGCGTATAGCGTTGCCCGGTAACCGAGGAGGCCGAGGGGTCGAAGTCCTCGAACGTGCCGCCGTCGTCATATTGAGGAACTAAACAGGCTATCGTAATATTTCCCTGCCGTTGATCAAGACTCACCGGCATAGCCGATACGCAATTGCCCAGCACGGTGATGGTATAGGTAAATGCGTCGAATATCAATGGCGTCCCGCTAATGGTCAGCGTCGCGGGATTGCCGGCGGTATAGGTATAAGTAACGCCATCGGGCAGGCCGGCCACCGTAGCGCCGGTAGCGCCGGAAATGGCATATTGAACCGGCACGATGGATATGCCCGTAGAGATGATTTGCTGCGTCGTTTCGGGGGCGGATAAAAGCCTTAATGTTGGCAGCGGGATAGCCGTAATCACGGTGCTGGTACTGTCCACGCATCCATATTCATTGATAACCTTCACCCACACCGTTACGCTGCCGCTTTCAGGCATCACGACGGTATAGGTATTGTCGGCGGTATAGCTGCATTGCGTCGGCAGGATGTAGCAATGGGCGGCGCCGGCCGAATCGTTGCCGGTTTCATAGGGATTGCGGATGCAGTTCTCACATTCCTCCGTAAAGCAGTACGAGCCGCCGCCGGAGGCCGTGAGCGTTACCGAACTGCCGGCGCAGGCCGTCGAAGGCGGACTGACGAATGCCGGCACGGGCAGCGGGAGTACGGTTACGTGCAGCGGCGCGGTGGTGGCGGTGCAGCCGGCGATGTTACGGACAACGACGGTATAATCGGTCGTCGTCGATGGCGAAAAGGTGGCGGAGTTATCGGTCGTCCATGCGCCGCCGGCGAAACTGTAGGAGGCGGCGCCGGCAATATTCGTCGTGGTCGTGAGGGTTACGCTTTCGCCGAAGCAAATGCTGTCGTTAGGCGCGACGGTGAACGAGGTAACGGCCGGCATCGCGGGCGGGATGCCCGGGCAGCCGGTGGCATCGGTGAGTTCGGTAATGCAGCCGCCGGTGTAAGTCTTCGAGGCTTCGGTAACGGAAGTATTTATAGTGAATGGCGGGGCGCCGTGCAGGGCATAGTAGCCGTTGGCTTCGGTAGCGTTCGGCGGGTAGTCGGAGGCGTAGGCGCACCAGCTGAATTTGACATTGTCTAATCCTTGCAGCGCCACCGTTACGGTCGAAGAGAAGGCGCCGGAGGCGTTGCCCTGCAAGTAAAAGCCGCGATAGGGCAGCGGCACGGGGTACGAGGCCGTGCCGTCGGACACAGACACGACGCTGCTAATGGTGGCCGGCGTCCACGTGCCGAAAGTGCCGTCGTCGAACACTGGCAGGTAATCGACAAAGAGCCATACGTTGGAGAGATGCCGGGGGCCAACGGGCGGGGTTGTCCAATAAACGCGGAAGGTAACGGTGGGCGCGGCGCCGAGGGAGGCCGAGAGCTGCTCGATTTGCACGACGCGCGACTGCCCGAAGGCCAGCGGGGAGAGGAACAAAAACAGGGCGGGGAGTAAAATAATTTTTTGCATAGTTGGAATTTTTTGTTATATGTTTTTTTGTCGAATTGTAAT
>JAISXF010000034.1 GCA_031270845.1 Prevotellaceae bacterium | reverse complement strand
CGCGGCACGCCGGCAGCGGGGTTTTCTTCCACCGTTACCGTCGAACTTACCGGCCCGGTGGCCGGCGATAAGTTTAACTGGTGCGCTTACGTGTCGGACTACCCGCCGAACGCTACGCCCGGCGCCGGTTTTTATGATTTGCACGGCACGCCGCCGTTTATTATTAATGGAACAATTACCGAACCCACGCGCCAGTTTTCCGGCTGCATCGACGCCCTTACCGATGCCACGGGCTGCCCGGGATTAATTCCGGCAAAGCCGGAGATTACCGCCTTCACGCCTTTGTTTGATACCATCTGCGAAGGCGAAACCGTTACGCTCACCGCCACGGCCATAGGCGCCTCCGAGTACAGTTTCGATGATGGCGCGACGTGGCAGGCAGGGCCTACTGCAAATGTAGCCCCGACAACCGACGTCACCTATATATTAAAGGTGCGCAATGCGGCCGGCTGCACGGTTACGGCTGCCGCCAGCGCCCAGATAAAAGTGTATCCGAAGCCTGTGGCATCATTCAGTACGGCGCCTTCGACGGCTTGCGGGGGCAGTTCGGTAACGGTGGTCGCTGACGGCGGCAGCTCGTACTGCTTTACGCACAGCTGCACGGCCTGCGGCCGCAACCCCTACCGCAACGGCAACGATGACCCCGCCGACTTCGACTGCTTCTTCCGTAACGATTCCTGCGTCTTCGGCGCCTCGAACAGCTATACATTCTCCATGCCCGACTCGGGCAGCATAACCGTGTGCGTGCGGGTTATTAACGAGCATGGATGTATCGACAGCGTGTGTACGACGATTGCGGTTTCTGTGCTGCCGCCGGCGCCGATATTGGCGGGCGGGGGGACGTACTGCATCGCCCCGCCCGCCTTGACCTGCTTCGGCGAGAGCGGCTATGCGTATCAATTACAAAATAACCTGCTGCAAAATGTAGGCGCAGTGCAGACCGGCGCGGGCGCCCCCTTAACATTTTCGCTTAGCGCTACCGGCACTTATACGGTAGTGATAACCGACCCCGCGACGGGCTGCACGGTGATGAGCAATGCGGAAACAGTGGAGTTAATCTCCGCCAGCATTACACATAAATCGGGCAGTGTGAACCAGACCGTCAAGCTGGGGGATGCCATCAACACGATAACATATACCACCACCAACGCGACCGACGCTACCGTAACCGGCTTGCCGCCCGGCCTTGCGGGTAGCTGGTCGAACGGCTCTTTCACTATCAGCGGCACGCCGACAACCTCCACCGGCACGTTTACCTACACCGTATCGACTCTCAATTGCGACAATGCCTCGGCTACCGGAAAAATTATCACGCAAGGATGCAATGTGGCCTCGCTGACCTTGGGAACAGTGGGATTCACCAGCGCGGCGACCTATGCAATGTATGGGGGGATAATTGTCTCCTCTCCCGTAACGGTTACGTATTGCAATACCCGCCCGCCAAGCAGTTTTAACGGGGGAACCTCCTCCGCTGGTATTTTCTATGCCGACTGCGCGAACAATACGTGTAATGCTGATGCCGGCAACTGGTTTTCGGCCTGTTTTGTGCTGCAATACAAAGAGCAGTTATGCCCCTCCCCGTGGCGGGTGCCGACCAGAGAAGACCTGAGCATGATCATGATGCATCATCCGAACCAGGATTACATAACGAATAACCAGTCGTACACATTCGACAACCCTGTATTCAACGCCGTCCCGAACGGCAACGTGGTAGCTTCTTCTGCATCCTGTGTTAATCACTCCGTTTGGATGGGCAGCGAAATATATCCATATGAAAACTGGAATATTCGGACTATGAATAGCACCAGTTTGAGTTGTTGTGATGCTTTCTGGCTCTCGCCTTTTGAGTATGGCGTTGGCGTTCGCTGCGTACGGGATCCTTGATTTTTTAATGACAAACAAAAGCCCCCGCCGGTTGGCGGGGGCTTTTTGTATTGTATGCGGTCTATTGTCTGAATGTCTATCGTCTGTCTCTTGTCTCTTGTCTCTTGTCTGTCTCTTATCTATTAATACAAAAACAGACAGAGGATAAAATAAAAGGCTATCCATGTACAGGAAATAAACTTTAATCCCGTACCGAACAAAAAGCCGATAAACGCGCCCAGCGCTGATTTCAGGGAATTTTTCCCCGGCGTGCCGGTCAGCAACTCGCCCAGCAGCGCCCCCAGAAACGGCCCCAGAATAATACCCATCGGCAGAAAAAACAACCCGACGATAAGCCCGGCCGTCGCTCCCCACGTACCGGCGCGCGTGCCGCCGAGTTTCTTCACACCCCAGGCCGGCGCCCAATAATCCAATACCGTTACGATAAGGGCGAGCGCCGCAAAAACCACTATCCATGGCCACAGCATACCGTCGCCCCAGTGCGTAAACTTCAGCAGCGGCAACGCCACCCACGCTGCCGGAGGCCCCGGTAACATCGGAATCAGGCAGCCCACAAACCCTATCAGCAGGCACAAAATCGCCGCCACAAGCAGTAATATATCAATCATAATAATGGTTCAAGTTAGTGATTAATGATTAATGATTAATGATAATCGGTAATGGTTATTAGTTAATGGCGACCCGCGGGCCGCCATTAACTAATAACCATTACCGATTAATCAGCCGTTACATTCTTGCTTCTACGGCTTTCCAGTTCACAATTTTCCACAGCTCCGTGAGGTGGTCGGCGCGGCGGTTCTGGTAGTCGAGGTAGTAGGCATGTTCCCACACATCGAACCCCAGCAGCGGCTTGAGGCCTTTGGTTACCGGATTGCCGGCATTGGCTTCCTTCACTATCGTGAGCTTGCCGTCCTTATCGGCCGCCAGCCATACCCAGCCCGAGCCAAACAGCCCGACGCCGGCGCCTTCAAATTCCCGCTGGAAATTTTCAAACGACCCGAAGGTGGCGTCAATCGCAATCGCCGGCTTGCCCGCAGGCTTTCCGCCGGCATTCGGCGCAAACTGCGTAAAATACAGGTTGTGGTTCAATACTTGCCCGGCATTGTTAAACACCGCTCCGTCCGACTCTTTGACTATCGTTTCGAGGTCGGCGTTTTCAAACTTTGTACCGCCAACCATGTTATTCAGGTTGTTCACATAGCCCTGGAGATGCTTGCCATGGTGAAACTCTATGGTTTGCCTGCCGATTACCGGCGCCAGGGCATCGGTGGCATACGGCAACTGTACTAATTCAAAGTGCATAATCGTTTGTTTTTAATCTTTTAAATATGCCGACAGCATCCAGATTTTCTTTTCAAAGCTTTTGATGCCATGGTTGGCCAGCGAAACCGTACCATGGTCGCCCGCTTTGATAGCCGTGGCGTGCAAGTCCCGCAGGCGGGATACAAGAAGCTGCAGCGTTTCGAGAACATGGCTCACACCGGTTTTCCAATCGGAGATACCCGAAACTTCCTTAACGGTCGAAATTTTCAGGTAGTCCGAGAAATTATTTGCCGGCACGCCGCCAATCATCACAATCCGCTCGGCTATTTCGTCGATTTTCTCGGCAAATTCATCGTAATATTCTTCGTACAGGCCATGCAGCTCGTAGAACTTGTCGCCTTGAATATTCCAATGAAGCCCCCGCAGATTGGTATAAAATATCTGGTAGCTTGCCAGCAGGATGCCCAGCTTGTCAAGCACCGGACTAATGGCTGTAATTTCCAGCCCTACATTGTTTGTTTCATTTATGCTCATACTGATTTCATTTTTGAGTGATACAATTAGTTCTTTTTTTATTTTTTCCGTACAAAGGTACAATAATAATTTTGGCTGTCAAGTCGATTTTAATTATTCTGCAATAAATAATTTCTATGAAAGAGATGAACGGGTGCCTGCGGGCAGCACCCCAAAGGGAGCCTCCCTGCGCTCCGGCACCGTAACCGTTCCGCGTTTTCGCGGGCTACATCCTTTTTAGCCGCACCATATCGATTTTTGTGGCCGATGTTTTAAGGATGTGGAAGCGGAGGTGGTCGAACTGCAGGATGTCGCCCTGTCGCGGGATGTTCTCGTTGTGGTGGATGATGTAGCCGGCGAGGGTTTCGTAGTTGTCGGATTCGGGGATGTCGAGGTCGTAGGTCTTATTAATGTATTTGACTTCGATGCGTCCCGAAAATTCAAATTCGGTGGCGGAGAGGGGCATATCGACAAGGTCATCGCGGTCGTGCTCGTCATGGATTTCACCGAATATCTCTTCTATAATATCTTCGACCGTAACTAATCCGGCCGTTCCGCCGTATTCATCGACGACCACCGAGAGGGCTTTTCTCTGTTTGGTGAAAAAGGCTAACAGGGTGTGCGCGGGCATTGTTTCGGGCACAAAGTGGATGGGTCGCAGCAGCTCGCGGATGCTTTTGCGACCGGTAAAAAGGTCTTTGGAGTGGATGTATCCGACGATTTTGTCGATCGTTCCGCGATAAATCATGATACGGGAGTGGCGGCTGCGGATGAATGCCTCGTGGAGTACGTCGAAGGATTCGTTTTCTTCGACGGCCACTAAATCGGTACGAGGCACCATACATTCGCGCACCAGGACGTCGGAGAAATCGAGGGCGTTCTGGAAGATTTCCATTTCATGTTCGTACTCGTTTTCGTCGTCTTCCGAGCCGCTCACTTCATTGGAGAGGCTCATCAGGTCGGCTTTGTTGAAGAATGTCCGGTCGCGTTTGGCGGCGGGTTTGATTCCGAACAGGCGGAGCGTCCATCCCGAGAGCAGCGTTACGAATTTCGACAGGGGGTAGAGGAGGACATAGAATATAAATGCCAGCCAGCAAAAGGTTTTCAGGATGCCGTTGGGGTTGATGCGGCAGGCAAGTTTGGGGAGCAGTTCGGCGGTTATCAGCACGACGAAAGTGGCCAGAAGGGTTTCGATGACAAGCTTTCCGGCGCTTGCCTCGGTGATATGTGCGGAGATAAGGGGGTCGCACAGTTTGGCCATCGCGATGCCATAGACGACGAGCATAATATTGTTGCCCATCAGCATGGTTGAGATATATTCGCCGGTTCGGTTGAGGAAGACACCGACGATACGGGTGTACCATTTGTTTCGCTTGCGATCCAATTCGATACGCAGTTTGTTGGCCGAGAGCAGGGCTATTTCCATGCCTGAAAAGAAGGCGGAGAAAAGCAGCGATACGAGTACGATTAGCAGGGGATAGTTCATGGTGTTATTCTTTGTTGTGCGGGGGAGTCCGTACTGTCGGCCGGGGCGTCGGAGTTTACATAGACGTGGCCGTCGTTCACATTACGGATTTCGTAGTCTTCAAACCGTTCGTCGGAAACCATGCCGTTCATGCCCCTGATTTCGCTGTCGGGTGAAACAATGCGCACCGGCGCATCGGTGTAGATGGTTTTTCGGGCGCGGTTCCAGTAGAGGGTATCGGTGTAGAGTTTCTGCTGTTTCACATAGTTTTCTATCACTACATTGCCGACGGCCTGCCACATCTCTTCCGGTTTTTCGCGGTTGATGGCATAGTCGGCCACGATTTCGCTTTCCGGTTCGTGTGTTTCGGCGTAAAAGAGGATATGTATTCCTTTCGGGAAGCGGCTGTAGGGTTCGTCGCTCATCAGGAATCGCTGTACTTCCGGTGCGTGCAGGGTCATCCTCAGCAGTCCTTTTTCGGTATAATTGATAAAGAGGCTGTCAATTTCCATGGTGGGGATATTTTTATCGTCGTCGATAGATGAGATACGGTTCCGGTCGTCGCTGCAGGCTGCGCACCATGCGGCGACGGCCAGCAGGGCGGCCAGCCATGGGGTTCGGGACAAAAGCCGGGGGATAGTCATACGGCCGGACGGTTATTCGAAGCGCGGTTGTACAAACCAGATGTCGTAAAGACTGACGCCGAGGGTAAGTTTCCAGTACAGTTCGCGGACGAGGCCGTTGTCGGTTGTGCCGCGCTGTCCTATTTCGGCCGAGAAGTTCAGGGCGTTGTTCCGGTTACCGATGGGAATGCCCACGCCGGCGGTGAGTCCGTAAGCTGTAATCCGGTGGTGATCGAATTGCAGGTAGGTTTGTTCGTAATAGAGTCCGGCGCGGTAGCTCCATCGTTTCAGGAAGTAGCGGATGTCATAACGGTTCGGGGTGCGTTCAAAGCCGGCACGGACGATATGTTCGGGGCGGGCTTTGAATACTTTCGACGACGGCGCGTCGAAGGTTGCGTTCGTCCAGTCGCGGAACGTATAGTCAAGCCCGACGAGCCACTGTTCGCCGTGGTGAAGGGTAATCCCCACGCCAAACGACGACGGCACAAAGAGGCGTGTGTCGAAGGTGGTATCGAGTGTCGAATACGACGAGCTGCTTTGGACATGCCGGAAGCTGGTTTGTTCAGCCCGCATGTTATTTTGAAACTGATATGTGGCGCCGACGGTCAGCCCGTATGCACCGACCGGCTGTTCGTACTGTAGCCCTACCCCGAAGGCGAAATCGCTGGCGCGGATAAACCGGCCGCTGTTTACGCCGGCATTGGCGGCGGAGGCAAAGGAGACATTGCTGTAGCGGTCGATCGAGCCGAAGATATAGTGCGCCTCACCGCCTATCGAGAAGCGTTGCAAAAAGGGGTTCGAGACGATACTATGCAGCGACAGGCCGGCGCTCATCATCACCTGATTGAGGCCTCCCTCGCCACGGTTGGTATAGGTTACGCCGCCGGTGGTATTGATAACGGCGGGGTCGGTTTCCTTTTCGGTAATATTATACCCTACGCTGCTGTAGGGCATCACCGAGACGGCCAGCACCATTTTGCGCCACACGGGGAAGCTCATCGCCAAATGGTGCATGTTGAGGCTGTTCGACGCGGTTGTCTGGTCGGCGGTCGAAAGGTAGTAATTCTGCATCTCGCCGCCAAAGTCGAACATGAACGAGAGGGTGTCCTGCACGCTCAGCGAAGCGGGGTTAATATAGTTAATCGCCCGGTTTGTCCGCAAGCCGATGCCGAGGCCTCCCATCGCACGCTGGAACGAAAATCCCGGCGATGCCAGGTCTCCCACTCCGTACAGGGAATAGGGGGTAAAGGTATTCACGGCGTCGTCGTTTTGCGCGCCGGCCACGTTGAGTAACAGTGCAGCTATAACTGCAAGCATAATTCGTTTAAACATATACATTATAATCGACTATTTTAGCAAGTCCTATAAAATTTAAATTACAAGCTACAAATATCGGCTTTTTTATTCTTTTAGCAAAATAAAATACGTCGCCTCCTGTAAAAACGGGTGTACAGGCGGGGTATTGCGCGAGGTATCCTTCTATTTCATTGACCGCACCCTGCACCACGCCGGCCTCGATGGCCTCCTGCGTGGAGGAACCGACAGCCGCGGGCATGTCGCCGGCGGTACCCATCGGCAGGCCGGCGGTAAACGTATGCAGCGCTTTGAAGCGCATTTGCAGTCCGGGCGAAATATTGCCTCCGAGAAATTCGCCGGCACGGCTCAGGAAGTCGATAGTAATCGCTGTTCCGCAGTCGATAATGAGGCAGTCGCGCTGGGGGAAAAGTGTTGCTGCGCCTACTGCCGCCGCCAGCCTGTCGGGGCCTAATGTCGCCGGTGTGGCATACAGGTTGCTAACGGGGAGAGGTGTTGTATGCGAAAAGGCAATTACTTTTTTTACCTGTGCCTGCAAGCATTCCGCGACCTGTTCTCTGTTGCCCCGCACGGATGCGACAATCGCTGCTTCCGGCCGATACTGTTCGGTCAGTTGCTGCAGCCAGTCGCCTGTACAATCGATGGTTCGCTGCACAGCCAGCAGCCGGTTATGCCGGTCGGCTACCGCTGCTTTTGTGAATGTGTTCCCAATATCGAGCAATAATTTATACACGCGGCAAAGGTACGATTTTTTAAATTAGAAATTACGACCGGTTACATAAAATACTGTATAGTAATCGTGCATTACTATACAGTATTTAACTAAAAGGACCGGGACAGTGGTCTAAAAAAATAAGAGTTTGCATCCCTGCAAGCTCTTATCCAATTTTAATATAAAAATTATGAAAACTAATCACTCAGTGAAAAACGACGGAACCCCGTGGCTTTTACTGTAGGGTCAACGGATTTCAAATAATCAGCAACCGAAATTTTGTTGTCCTTAATAAAGGCCTGGTCTTCGAGCGTACTTTCTTTGAAGAATTTATTTAATTTCCCCTGGGCAATCTGTTCTATCATGTTCTCCGGTTTATCGACCATTTTGGGATCTTGGCGGATTTGTTCACGATAAATGGTTAATTCCTTTTCGATAACCTCTGCCGGGCAGTCGTTGCGGCTGACCGAAACGGGGTTCATCGCCGTAATTTGCATGGCTATTTCGCGTCCTGCTTCATTGGGGATAGCTTTGGAAAAGCCCACGATCGTTGCCACTTTGCCGGTCATGTGGATATACGACGAAATAAAGGGCGCTTCCAATGTTTCGTAGTAAGCTAATAGGTGTTTTTCGCCCGATTTACCGGTTTGCTGCACGACCAGTTCTTCGACACTTGTTTCGCCGATACGGGCGGCTTTCAGGGCATCGAGGCCGGCGGGAAATTCGGCTAAAGCCGTATCGGCAATGCTGTTGGCTACTGCTTGAAATTCGGGATTTTTGGCCACAAAGTCGGTTTCACAACCGACGGCCACCAATATTGCTTTCCGAAAGTCGGCCGATACTTTTGCAATAACGGCTCCTTCCGTCGTTTCGCGGTCGGCGCGTTTGGCAGCTACCAATTTGCCTTTTTCGCGAATGATTTCTTTGGCTCGTTCAAAGTCGCCGCCGGCTTCCTGCAGCGCTTTTTTACAATCCATCATGCCTGCGCCGGTCATCTGGCGCAGTTTCATTACATCTTGTGCTGTGATTTCCATTTTGTTTTTTCCTTTTTTATGAAATGGTTTTTAATTCTTTATTCGGCCTGTGCCGACTCCTGTAGCGCCGGCGGGGCTTCTTCTACCGCAGGCTCACTGTTAGTTTCTTTTACTTCTTTGGCTTCCCGTTCGTCTTTTCTTGTATTTTTACGGGAACGCAAGCGTTTCCCCTCGTTGCTGTCGGAGGCTGCAAAATCGTTGGTCGATGACACGTTTTTCTCTTTCTCCACCTTGTTTTCCTGCAATCCTTCGCTGATAGCCTGACACAGTACCGACATCACCAGCGAGATCGATTTCGCCGCGTCGTCGTTTGCCGGGATAACGTAGTCGATCGGCGTCGGGTCGCAACAGGTATCGACCATCGCGAAGACCGGTATATTCAGCTTGTTTGCTTCTTTCACGGCGTTCATTTCTTTTTGTACGTCAATGACAAAAAGCGCAGCCGGCAGGCGATTCAGGTCGGCTATTGAGCCTAAGTTTTTTTCGAGCTTGGCGCGTTGGCGGGTTACTTGCAGCCGTTCGCGTTTGGCGAGTGTTTCAAAGGTTCCGTCGCTCATCATTTTGTCGATAGTGTTCATTTTTTTCACTGCTTTGCGGATGGTTGGGAAGTTGGTAAGCATTCCTCCGGGCCAGCGTTCTGTTACATAGGGCATATTTATGGCTTTCGCCTGTTCGGCCACAATGTCTTTGGCCTGTTTTTTAGTAGCCACAAAAAGGATTTTGCGGCCGCTGCGCGCCAGCTGTTTCATCACACCGGCGGCGTCTTCTATTTTAAGTACGGTTTTGTGCAGGTCAATAATATGGATGCCGTTCTTTTCCATAAAAATATACGGAGCCATTTTCGGGTTCCACTTGCGTTTCATGTGACCGAAGTGTACGCCTGCGTCTAAAAGTTCCTGGAAAGTTGTTCTTGCCATGTTTGTTTTGTTTTTGTTTTTTAAATTTTTAATCCTTTGTTTTTACTTTCATTGGATTCTCTTTTCAGCAACCGGCGGCGGTAGCAACAGGTAGTGTGTCGATCCGGCCGGTTTTCCGCGATACGGTCATTTCCATTTGTACGGGAGGTATATGGAAATTAAGAACCGCATCGTGCGTGATTAAAATCCGTTTTTCTTCATTAGCGTTTGCTGAATTGGAAGCGTTTGCGAGCGCCGGGGCGTCCGGGTTTTTTCCGTTCTACTTCGCGCGGGTCACGGGTGAGCAGACCGTTGGTTTTCAAAATCGGGCGATGCGCTTCCGTGTCGATTTTACACAGTGCCCGGGCAATCGCCAGACGCAGGGCTTCGGCCTGTCCTTTGATACCGCCGCCGCCGAGGTTCACCTTAATGTCATAGCGGGCGGTAGTGCCGGTGAGCTCAAGCGGTTGCTTAACGATGTACTGCAGTGTGTCCATCGGGAAGTACTGTTCCATCGGGCGGTTGTTGATTACAATCGTACCGGCGCCGGCGTTTTCATCTTTAGAAACAACATATATGCGGGCGATAGCGGATTTTCGTCTTCCAAGTGCATTGATTACTTCCATGTTTTTTACATCCATGTTTTCTAAATTTCGTTTAATGTAATTTGGGTGGGTTGTTGTGCCTGGTGCGGGTGTTCGGCGCCTACATAGACATGCAGGTTGCGAAACAGGGCTGCGCCAAGGCGGTTCTTCGGAAGCATTCCCCGTACAGCTTCCTCTACTATAGCGAACGGTTTGAGCGCAAGCAACTCTTTGGGAGTTCTAAAGCGCTGACCGCCGGGGTATCCGGTGTGACGAACGTACACCTTATCTGTCCATTTTTTGCCCGTAAGGCGAATTTTCTCGGCATTAATAACAATTACATTATCGCCGCAATCCACATGGGGCGTGAAGTTGGTTTTATGCTTGCCGCGCAGGATGTATGCTACGCGCGAGGCAAGCCGTCCCAGTACCTGGTCTGTTGCGTCAATAACCAACCACTCCTTGTTTACTGTGGCGGCATTGGCCGATACGGTCTTATAACTTTGTGTGTCCACGTTTTTTGTTTTTTAATGAATATTTTATTTTTATTTTTTCAAAAAGGGCTGCAAAGGTACTTCTTTTTTTAGAACTGTGCAAATGATTTTAACAGAATGTGCATTTTTTTTGTTGGACAATAGCCTTAGGTAAACCGAAAGTAACGGAAACGATCATTCGTAATTGCCTCCACAACGGCTTTTTAACGACTGCCTGCTGCTACTCTCACTGCTTCGTATTGCTTTCACGTTTTCCCTAATCATATCGGTCAGCCACAACACCATTTGCGGGTTGTGGATGGGTAGCCCGTCGAGGGCGGCTTTGACTTCGCGCGTGTCGAAGGTGTATTGACGGTGGTTATAGTCGTGTGTATATATAAAATCGACATGCGGGTTGGCGGCTACTGATAACATCACGGCATTGGCCGTATCGCCCAGCGCCGGGCGGTCGATATGGCACAGGCCGAAGGTTGCCGTAACAGTGGTTCCCTTGCCGGCGGCCGATACGACCGTCAGCGCGCCGCCGCTCTGTTCGGCACTTTGTTTGAAGAGCGGCAATCCAAGTCCTACTTTACGGGTACGGCGCGAGGTAAAATAGGGGTCGGTGGCGCGGGCGGCCTCTTCGGGCGTCATTCCGCGACCGTTGTCGGCAATGCTTATCACGAGGCGGTCGTCGGCCTCGTTTTCCGTAATGCAAACGGTTATTAAGCCGGCGCCGGCGCTTATTGCATTTTGCACAATGTCGAGAATATGGAGCGAAAGATCGTTCAAGGCGATGATTAAATAGCGTTCGCGGGTTCCCAAAGTGTACGTACGCGCGCCAGGTCTTTCCCGTCGTGCTCGCGAACGACCGCCGAAAGGTATTCGACGCCGGTCAGGGCTTCCGTATCGACGCGGTAGCGGTCTGGCACTTTGGCCTGCTGCAGGAAATTGACTGCTATCTCCCGAACGCGGTGCGTTTGTATAAAATCGAACGGGAAACGGTCTAACACCCACTGTACATACCGGGTATTGTTCACATGCCGGTGCAGGTCGATGTCGCTTGGAAGCACGACGGCGGCAGCGGTTACCGAAGGATTGGCTGCGGGTGGGATTTTGCCGGGCTTCTCTGCTATCGCATGACGGCCTTCGGGGATAGGAAAGCACCGGATGAAATCGTCCAGTGATTGCGGGCGATTGGTCGCCGCGTTCAAGATATGCCAAGCCGAAGTGGCCGAAAAAAGCAGCCTCCCGTGCGCATCGAACCCTTCAAAATCACGGTACGCCGTAAGCCGTTCGGGTGGCTTGCTCCAGGTCTCAAGCCGGAGTGTGTCTAACCATTGCGGGTAGCGATGTATCTTCACGTTGATTTTGGCCAGTACCCAAAACAGTCCCTTTTCCTGCAGATGCAGGTAGCCGAACCCGTGCCGGTTCGCCTGTCCCCAGGCCGACTCCTGCAGCAGCAGAAGCAGGCTGGGGAGCGTCATCTTTTGTTCAAAATCGACGAAATACGTGGGGATTTTATACGTTTCCGTCCATACTTTTTCTTGCCATGCGTCCATCATGTAATGCGTTTTTTATTTCTTTAAAATTACGTTCCCTGAGCAGTAACTCCGTACAGGCACGCCCGATTTCGTCCGGCACATGCGCATCGGACGAATGAATAAACGACCACGCGGCCAGCGAAGGATATTGCTGTATAAAATCGGCCGTGGCGGTACACGGCGACAGCTCCAGCGCCTCTGCCTGCAACGCGGGCGGTACAAATCCGAGCTGGCTCAAAAGGCCGTTTCGTGCTTTGTCGATATGCGCCGGTATGAAAATACCGTCTAACCGGTGCACCTCCTGCGCTACCTCATCGAGACCGGCAGTCAGCGCCGTAATGAGCAGGTATGGAACCGTCTCCAGCACCCGCTCGTACTCGTCGATAAGCAACTGGTAGCCGAACAGTTCGGCACGGTTTTCGACCGCCGGCAGGCGGGCATCCAAAAAACACTGGAAGGCTGCCAGCGCCGCCGGCGTTTCAAAAAAAGCCAGGCAATGCACCTCCTCGCGGGTGGTTACCTCAGCCCCGCACAGCACCAGCAGATTTTCGCGCTCGCCCACCTTCTTTACCTCGGCGCATTGCCGGGTTGTATTATGATCGCTGATGCCGATAATATCCAACCCGCAAGCCTTTGCTTTAGCCACAATATGCCGGGGCGTCATCTCAATATCGCCGCACGGCGAAAGCACCGTGTGAATGTGCAAATCGGCGCGAAAAACAGATAAACCGGAAACCCTATCCATAACCCATACCGGCGATTACAGCGGCATTACCCGACAAGGCCCCGGTCGCCCAGCAGCCGGTACAGCCGGCCGGCGGTCTCGAACGCGTCCCGGTCGGTTCCCAGCAGTGCGATACCTTCCGCATCGGCTTGCGCCAGCGTATCGGCATCGGGCTTGAAGCCCTTGACCAGCACAATCGCCGCCAGTTCTTTAAGCGATGCCACGGCCATCGTATTTTTATGGGTTTGCAGCGTAATCCACACCTGCCCGGCGCCGGCAGAACCCATCACATCGCTCAACAAATCCGACGCATAGCCGCCCCGCACCGGTGCCTCGAGCCCTTGCGCCCCGCCATAAACGGTTAATTGTAATAATGCTACTAATTCGGATACTTTCATCTGTCTGTAATAAGAAATTCGGGCAAAGGTAATGATTTCTGCAGGAATGAACAAGCGCTGCGCGTGATAAAAGGATGAAAAGATGAAAACAGATGAAACGTAAGGCTGAAGGCCTTTTTTCAATAGCGTAGGGCAACGCCCTGCGGAAACGAAACGGCAATCGTACAAATCACATCAATGATCCAAATCATAGTTCCGCTAAAAAGCCAACTGACAATGTCAGTTGGCTTTTTTCGGCAGCGAAGGAACAGCCGACAAACTGTTTTTTTCTCATATCAGTCGCCTTTACTGATTGAACTTACCATTTCGTAATTCGTAATTTTTAATTCGTAATTTTCACGCTTAGCGCCTTCAACTGTTGCCAGCCGGCCTTGTCAGTAAGCCTCACCATAAAATGATAGTCGCCCGTGTCGATGCCGGGCGGCACGTCGATTTCGGCGGAGGCGTCGTAGCGCGGCGTCCCTTCGGGGATAGGGAACGAGCGATTATATACAAAAGGATTTACCGGAGCCTTCACGGGATCGACGGGGCATTCCGTCGCCTCGGTGGAATGCGAATGGTGGTCGAAGTTTTGATGGATTTCGATGTTATAGTTCCCCAGCGCCCGGTTGTCGGTAAAGACGGCTCGGAACAGCAGCCGTTCGCCGCGGGCGATTGTGGCGCAGTTCGCCGGAGCCGCACTGCTGCCGCTCATGTCGATCACCGGTTTTTCTAAATCCTGTGCCTCGTCGCGGCGGCAAGCCGCCGCGACAAAGACAATCAGGATCGATAGCATCACATGCCGTTGCATATTCTGGTGTTTACCGGCCGGTTATTCCGCCGGTTCGATTTCCAGTTCCGCTTCGGCGGTGGTCGTCTGCCCTTCCCTGTCGGTTACGGTCAAGTGCAAATGATACTCGCCCGGCGGCGTGTCGGCGGGAATATCAATATGCTCGTGGAACTCCGCATTTTTCACCCCGATATAGGAGCCTTCGGTGTATGCTTTTTCAATCTCAAAAGAGCCGCCTTCTTCCTGGTGGATTTCAACGTCGATTCGAGCGATAATCCCTTCGGCCACGATGGTGGCTTCGAGGTGCAGGTCGTCACCGGCCTTTACGGTCCCTTCGGGGGCATCGTGGCTCCCTACTTCGGTGATAGTTACTACCGGTTTTGCCGGTGTCGTCGGGTCGTCGTCCGAGCATGAAGCCAGCGACAACAGACCAATGTTTGCGAGGAGCAATGCTCCAAAAAGAATTTTTTTGTTCATCGTGTATTATTTTTTAGTTTAACATAATGTTCGTTCTTCGTATTAAAACTGCCAGCCGACGAGGAGCGATACGCTTCGCCCCGGTTCGGGGACATCGAGCAGGCGGTAGTAGCTTGTATGATCGAAATACGTAGTGTTTAGCAGGTTTTCGCCCCGCAGCGTAAAGCGCAACTGCTGTCCGCCCCAGCGGAACGACCGCCCGGCGGTCAGCGCCAATGTCCGGTAGCCGTCGGTCGGCTTTTCGGGCGGCACAATCTCATATTGGCTACCCACGATTTTATAATGCACCGCAATAAACCCGTCGGCGCCCGCCCATGCCGTTTGCGGCGTGTACTGCAGACGCAGCGTCGCCGCCGCGGGCGGAGAAAAAGGCAGGGAATAGCCTTCCTTATCGCCCGACAGCTGCCGCGCATACACATATTCGGACGTCAGGGCCGCACGTATTTTGTCGGCCACCCGCCAATCGACCGTCGCCTCGAAGCCCCAGCGGAACACGCGGCTCTGCGTATGGGCGTACAGCTGCAGCCCCTCGCGGTATTCGGCCGTGGGGTTTAAATAAATATAATTTGGAAAATAATTCCAGAATGGCTCCACGAGCAGTTCTACGCGCCCGTTGTCCCACCGGATGCCGGCGTCTAACTGGTACGACTCTTCCGGCGACAGCCCCGCCGCGCCTTTCTCGTAACGGAAAATACCGTAATTGACTCCGTCGGCGCCCAGTTCTTTGGGTATCGGCGCGCGGAAACTCTTCCCGACGTTGGCCTTCAACGTCCACTGCTTCACGCGATAATTAACGCCGACCGACCATGTTACACAGGTAAACGTCCGCTGTAGCCGCGCCGCCCGCGGTAAATA
Source organism: Prevotellaceae bacterium (assembly GCA_031270845.1). GTDB lineage: Bacteria > Bacteroidota > Bacteroidia > Bacteroidales > UBA932 > JAIRKX01. The sequence goes on along the minus strand of JAISXF010000034.1, from coordinate 5,801 downwards.
CACGCTGTCGCCTCCGGCCACCGGCGTTCGATACCAGTCGCGGTAAGGCTCAATGCGCGTAGCTATCCGGTCGAAGCGCACGCCGGCGGTCAGTATCAGGTCGTCGGACAGCAGGAACCGGTCCAGCGCGTAGGCACCGGCAGCCGTTGTCCTGAAATCGGGAATGATAAACCCCCACCCGCCGCGCCGGTTTTGCTGGTGTTCCGCGTCGATACCCGCATGGAGCGACTGCCGGCTGCCCAAAAGGTACGTCAATTCCGCGCCGGCGCTGTACGTCGCTTTCTTAAACTGCCGTTCCAGTGTATTGGGCGGAACAGGCATGTAGCCGTGCGACACAGGCTCCGAGCACTCGTCGCGCCCGTTTTGTTGATACGCTGCGCGTGCCTCCACCCGCCAGCGGCCCGATTGCCATTCCGAATGATTACTTATCTTAAAATGATTAACCGAATGATACGGCAAGTCAATATCGCGCCGCCGCCGGTCGTAATCAATGCCCGACAGGCGCACTTCGAGGCCGTGGGCGTTGGCAAAAAAGCCGTTCTTTGCATATACATTGGATATCAAAAATGTGGTGCGGAACTTATCGCCCGCGTAGCCCGCCGCCAGTCCTGCGTTCTGCTCTTTCCCTGCCGTATTGCGCAGCCGGCGGTCGTGCAGTTTGATATAATAGGAATAATATTGAATGCTGTCGGCCTGCACCTGCGCGTCGGCATAATCGACCAGCGTCATCGTGGCACGGTACCAGAACCGGCGCCCCCGGCCTGCCACCTGCGCCGCTACGCCTACAGATTCGTTGACACTCCTGGCCGTCAGGTTTATTTTTCCCTCCAATCTCCGTAGCGGAGCCTCCCCGTGGCGGACATTAATGACCCCGCCGATGGCGTCGGAACCATACCGCAACGCCCCTGCGCCTTTGATAATTTCTACCTCGTCGATTGCAAACTGGTCGATTTCCAGTCCGTGTTCTTCGCCCCACGGCTGCCCTTCGTGTTTGATGCCGTCTTCGGCTACAATCATCCGGTTGAAGCCCAGTCCCCGTATGGCCGGCCGCGACTGCCCTGCGCCGATGCTTGCAGCTTGAATGCCGGGCAGGCTTTCGAGGCTTTGCATCAGGCTGCCGGCGAGGTTTTGCTCCACCCAGCTTCCTTCGATTATTTGCCGGCTATATGCCGTTTGCATAGCGCGGTTACGCGGGCTGCCGGCCGATACCGTTACGGCCTCCAGTTCCGTAATGCTATCGTATGCTGCCGGCTGCTGTGCGCATACCGGCAGCGTAAAAAACAAAGGAATCAATATTATACAGATTATTTTTGCCACCATTCGGGTTTTTATTAACGACACAAAGTTACAATATATAATTTAATACTGCAACAGTGTAGCAATAATTTTTTTCGGCGGCGGGAAAGCCGGCGGAAATAGCCGAGAACGCATTTTCTTTTCGTATTGAAGAAGAGTATGAGAAAAATACGGGAGTGGTACGAACGCATCACTTGTTACACAAGCGCGCACAAAAAAGTGTGCCATCATTTTTTGAAATATCGGTTTCCCCGCTTTGTGGAATGTGAACCGGCAAAAACAGTGTTTTATACTTTTGCCCCTGTTTTCAATTTCGACTTTTCCAAACAGGCCATTAGCTCATCGGTTAAATTTTTTAAACAGGCTGTTTTCCCGCTCTGGCATGCGGCATGGATCACACAACTGCTCTATGCCTGTTAACCGCGTAGCCGCACCTATTATATAATGTACGGCCTTGATACCGGGTTAAAGTATCTCATTTTCGTTAAACTTAATTTCGGGCAGGGAATTGTGTTGACCTAACAGGATTCGAACCTATACAAACAGAACCAAAATCTGTTGTGCTACCATTACACCATAGGTCAGTCAATCGTGCAAAATCAAATTTTGCGGCTGCAAAGGTACAATTTTTCTAAAAATCAGCAAAAAGTTTCAGCAAAAAATAACCGCCGACATGAAAAATGTAACGGATGTTTGGAGTATTAATAAATTATTACCTATCTTTGTCCGGCTAAAAATGTTTTTTGCTTAATTTAAAAATTAATTATGACACTTTCAAGACGAAAATTTTTACAGACAGGCGCCGCCACTGTAGCGGGGCTGGCATTAGGTAACACGCTGTTGGCCTCGACGGCTAACAACAGCGGCTTTGCGGGCAGCAGCGATGCGTTCCGCTCATTGCGTCCGGCGCCCGGCGCACGCGGCTTTGTTTCAAAGGCGGTGGAAGCGACCATCGCCGAAGTAAAAGCCAAAATAAAAGACCCGAAATTAGCGTGGATGTTTGAAAACTGTTTTCCCAATACGCTCGACACCACCGTTACGTTTAAATTGCTGAACGGCGTGCCAGATACGTTCGTCATCACCGGCGACATACACGCCATGTGGCTGCGCGACTCGTCGGCGCAGGTGTGGCCATACCTGCCGTTAATTACCAAAGACAGCGCGCTGAAAACAATGATCAACGGCTTAATCCGCCGCCAGGCAGCCTGTGTCTGCATCGACCCGTATGCCAATGCATTTAACAACGGCCCCACCGGCAGCGAATGGGAAAAAGACCTGACCGCCATGAAGCCCGAACTGCACGAACGCAAATGGGAAATCGACTCCCTCTGCTATACCGTGCGCTTAGCCTACCATTACTGGAAAATCACCGGCGACACGTCGGCCTTCGACACCACTTGGCAAAAAGCAACCCAACTGATTTACCAAACATTCGTCGAGCAGCAGCGCAAAACGGATAAAGGCCCGTACAACTTCCAGCGGCTCACCGAGCGCCAGCTCGACACCCTGTCGAACGACGGATGGGGCAACCCGGTAAACCCTGTCGGCCTTATCGTATCCTCCTTCCGTCCTTCCGACGATGCTACTACGTTCGGCTTCCTTATCCCGTCGAACCTTTTTGCCGTCGTATCGCTGCGCCAGCTGGCCGAACTTTATACGACGGTCGTCGGCAATCGCGACTTCGCGGCAAAATGTACGGCGCTGGCGCTCGAAGTAGAAAACGCCGTCGTACAATACGGCATTACAGAACGCCCCGGATACGGGAAAGTATATGCGTTTGAAACCGACGGCTTCGGCAACCACCTCTGCATGGACGATGCCAATGTGCCATCGCTCCTGTCGTTGCCCTATCTGGGCTACGGCGAAGCCTCCGACCCCATTTACCAAAACACCCGCCGGCTGATATGGAGCCACGACAACCCGTATTTCTTCGCCGGCAAGGCCGCCGAAGGCATTGGCGGCCCGCATATCGGCTACGACTATATCTGGCCGATGAGCCTTATCATGCGCGCCATGACCAGCGCCAGCGACGACGAAATCCGCCACTGCGTGAAAACCCTCCGCGATACCGACGGCGGCACAGGATTTATGCACGAATCGTTCCATAAGGACGACGCCTCCCGCTTTACCCGTAAATGGTTTGCCTGGGCGAATACCCTCTTCGGCGAATTATTAGTGAAATTAGTGAACAGTGGAAAAGCAAACCTGCTGCCTTCATAAACAGGCTTACTTTAACGGCCGTTAAAGTAGCGGCTGACCCTCTGAACAGCTCCTGCGTTTTGATTAGCTTATACAGTTAATCAAAAAAGTGATGTATGCGACTGGTTCGTAGAAATGTATCAACGGTTCATAGCCTGCCGGGAGATGAGAAAGGGGAAGAATTTTTGATTACATGACGCGAAAAGACGTTTGTAATAAATGTAAAGAACAACGTTTTACAAATGGAAACAGGGAGTGCGAAAAAGGGGATGAATAGTTGGTTTTTTCGAGAAAAACGAAAATATAAGGTGTAGGCAGTAAAAGAATTAGAAAAACGAAAGGAAAAAACAAAAAGAAACGGAAAAAAAGTGCAACGAGGTCATAAAATAATTGGTAATCATCGAAAAACCGTATAAAAAAAACGTTTTGATTAACTGTATAAGTTAATCAAATTCACCCCCCCCTGTTGTTCCGTATTTGAACGAAAATGCTTGGAGACAATAATAATCTAACCGAAGAATTTGAGGCGTTTTTCACGAAAAACTACCCCAAAGTTAAAGCCTTTGCCCGCCGCCTGCTGATGAAAGAACAGGACGCAGAAGACGTGGCGCAGGACATCTTTTTAAAAATTATGGACAAGCCAAAAATCTGGCGCGACCCCGAACAAAGCGACAAATACCTCTTTACCATGACGCGCAATCATATTTTCAATATCATCAAACACCGGAATATAGAGCGCCGGTATGAAACCAGGGCGGTGGCCGAATGGCCGGTGATGGAAGAGTTTGAACCTTTTGACAAACTGCACGCCAAAGAGCTGGAACTGCTGCTGCTGCACGCCATTGAACAACTGCCGCCCCAGCGGAAAGAGATTTTTAAATTAAGCCGCATCGAAGGGTTAAGCCATGCGCAAATCGCCGAACGTCTGAACCTTTCTGTCCGCACCATCGAGCGCCACCTTTATTTGGCGCTCAAAGACATTAAGGCAAAAATACCGATACTACCCCTCCCACCAACTTTTTAATGCACAGTAAATTACAGCGCCTTCTCCGGCAAAGCCCGCTCCTTGGAGAGAAAGTTCCGTGCCTTGGCACGGAAGTTCCGTGCCTTGATACGGAAGTTCCGCTCCTTGGAGAGAAAGTTCCGCTCCTTGGAGAGAAAGTTCCGCTCCTTGGAGAGAAAGTTCCGCTCCTTGGAGAGAAAGTTCCGCTCCTTGGAGAGAATCTTCCGCTCCTTGGAGAGAATCTTCCGCTCCTTGGAGAGAAAGTTCCGCTCCTTGGAGAGAATCTTCCGCTCCCTGGAGAGAAAGTTCCGCTCCCTGGAGAGAATCTTCCGCTCCATGGAGAGAATCTTCCGCTCCTTGGAGAGAAAGTTCCGCTCCCTGGAGAGAATCTTCCGCTCCCTGGAGAGAAAGTTCCGCTCTATGGATACGCTGCGTAAAGGATTGTGTCCTGTTTGCGGCAAAAGCCCCTTCCTTCCGGCGGGGGCTTTTTCATTTCCGAAGGCCTGTTTTTAAAAAATCCGTACCTTTACCGGAAATTTTAAAAAAATAAAACGATGGCTATCATACGGAAAGTGCGCGGCATAATGCCGGAGATTGGAAAAAATTGCTTCCTGGCCGAAACGGCTGTGATTATCGGCGATGTGCAAATCGGCGACGACTGCAGCATCTGGTACGGGGCGGTGCTGCGCGGCGATGTGAACCGCATCCGCATCGGCAACCGCGTCAATATTCAGGACGGGGCGGTGCTGCATACCCTCTACCAGCGTTCGACGGTCGAAATGGGCGACGATGTGTCGGTCGGGCATAATGCCATTATCCACGGCGCGACGGTAGGCAATAACGTGCTCGTGGGCATGGGCGCCATCGTGATGGACAACGCTATAGTGGCCGATAATACGATTATCGCCGCCGGCGCCGTAGTCTTAAGCAACGCCCGGCTTGAGGCCGGCGTATATGCCGGAATGCCGGCACGGAAAATCCGCGACAGCGACGAGCAAACCATCGCCCTCGCGCGCAACAACGCCGCCGGATACCTGCTATATAAAGAGTGGTTCAAAGAATAGACTTTGAGAACATGGACTTTGAGAACATGGACTTTGAGAACATAGACCTTGAGAACATAGACAATAGAACATAGACGGATGACGGATTAAATTACGAATTTCCTGCGTAGCCGTAATTCGTAATTCGTAATTCGTAATTTTATTTCTACCTTTGCACCCATGATTAGCAAAAAATATATATCATCCCCTTCGGAACGCCCTTTTCCGGGCGCCGTTGCCGCGCATTTTTTGATGGCTAA
>JAISXF010000015.1 GCA_031270845.1 Prevotellaceae bacterium | reverse complement strand
AGCGGCTCGCGGAATTTCGGCACTACGCAAAAGCTGAAACGCGACCTGATGGCGGAAGTGGCGGCAGTGCTTTCGTTTTCGGCGTCTATCAACAACGACAAAGTGGGGGCGTTATTTTTCAGTGATAAGGTTGAAAAGTTTATTCCACCTAAAAAAGGTCGCACGCATTTATTGCGCATCATCCGCGAATTGATAGAATTTGAGCCGGCGGGCGTGCAAACCGACGTGTCGGCGGCATTACAGTACTTGACCAATGCTATCAAAAAACGCTGCACGGCCTTTGTGCTGTCCGACATGCTGGACTTCGACACCAACGGGCAGGCGCGTTTCACCGATGCGCTGAAAATCGCCGCCAATAAACACGACCTGGCAGCTATCCGCCTCTACGACCCGCGCGAAACGGAATTGCCGAAAGTCGGTATCATGCAACTGCGCGACGCCGAAAGCGGCAAGGAAATATGGGTAAATACGTCCAGTCGCAAAGTGCGTAATAATTATGCCGAATGGTGGCGCACAGCCGACAGGAACGTTACGCAGGCGCTCTCGAAGTGCCGCGTGGACAATGTGCGTATCAGCACCAGCGAAGACTATGTGAAACCGCTGGTGCGCCTGTTTGAGAGCCGGTAGGAGGCAGTATTATTTCGATTACTAATTAACCTGACAGTTTTAAATTAAACAGATGATGAAAATATCTTTTACAATCATTTTTTCTTTGCTGGTTACGGCCGTTGCGGTGGCGCAGGAGCCGTTGCTCAGTACCTCGCTCAGCCGCGACAGCATTATGATTGGCGAGCAGGTGGAGTGGTCGTTCAAGGCGACGATGTCTCCTGCTGTGCAGGTATATTTTGCCCGTGTGGACAGTATCGGGCATGGCTTGGTAGAAGTGCTGGGTTCGACCGGTCCCGACACGCTGCAACGCACAAACGACGAACTGACCATAGAAAGCAAACTGCGGCTGACTTCGTTTGATGCGGGAATGTATGAACTGCCGCGAATTCCCGTATTAGTTACGCACACCAACAACAACCTTATAGATACGCTTTATTTCAATGCTGTTACCTTAAAAGTAAATACCCTGCCCGATAGCCTGCTGGTGGCTTTCCTGTCGGCTGACGACAGCACGAAAATAAAACTGTTGAAAGATATTAAACCGCCGGTAAAATATCCTTACACATTGGTAGAAATTCTGTGGCCATGGGCAACGATGGGAATAATTGCACTGGCGTTGATTGCGGCAATAATATACGTTATTATCCGTTTGCGGAAAAAGCAGCCGGTGTTCGGAAAAGTCAAGCCCGCAGAGCCGCCGCACGTCATTGCATTGCGGGAACTGGGAAAAATCAAAGCCGAAAAACTGTGGCAAAACAATAAAGTAAAATTGTACTACACGCGCGTTACCGACGTTTTGCGCGTATATTTGGAGCAACGCTATGCCATTCAAGCGCCGGAACAGACCTCGGACGAAATCTTGCAGGCCTTGGCGCATTTGCCGTTGCCGGAGTATTTCATTCCGAAGTTACGGGAATTTTTAAGTACGTCGGATTTGGTAAAATTCGCCAAATACCTGCCGGCAATGGAAGACAACGAAAGCGCGCTAACGCTGGTAATGCAGTTCGTGGACGAAACAAAAGAACAAATGCAACCCCACAATGATTAAAAACATATTGACAGTCGGTTTGGGAGGAGGCCTCGGGAGCATGTTGCGCTACATGAGTTCGCTGCTTGCAATGAAATATTGTGCCGGATGGTTTCCGTGGGCTACATGGACGGTGAATGTCGCGGGATGTTTATTGGCCGGCATTTTGTTCGGCTTATGGGGCAACGCAACAGGCTCGACCCTCCGGTTATTGTGGCTGGTCGGGTTTTGCGGAGGCTTTACCACCTTCTCCGCCTTTGCGCTGGAAAATATAACCTGGTGGCAGATGTGCGAATATTACAAAATAATTCTTTATACGCTTGCCAGCATAGTTAGCGGCTTTGCGGCTCTGTGGCTGGGAATAGCAATAGTGAAATGAACAATGAACAATAAATAATAAACAAAACTATGTATTTTGAATATTCATCCATATTATACCTGTTATTTGTCCTTGTGCCGGTTGTTGCCTATTACGTTTGGCGGGCGATACAGGGCGCCACGCCGGCGTTGCAGGTATCGACGATGGCCGGGCTGAAGGGAGCCAGTGCGGCGTTGCTGAAGATACTGCGGCACGTGCCTTTTGCGTTGCGATGTGTGGCGCTGGCGGCGTTGATTATTGCCATGGCGCGGCCGCGGTCGTCCGAACAGTTTGAACGGATAGATACCGAAGGCATCGACATTATGTTTGCGCTGGATATTTCGACCAGTATGCTGGCAAGGGACTTTAAGCCCGACCGTATCGGCGCGGCAAAGGACATCGCCATCCAGTTTATTGCCGAACGTCCGCACGACCGGATGGGAATTGTGGTCTTTGCCGGAGAAAGTTTTACCCAGTGTCCGCTCACGCTCGACCGCGCCACGCTTATCAACCTGATGAAGGATATTGAAACCGGTCTGATTGAAGACGGCACCGCCATCGGTAACGGGCTGGCGACAGCCGTAGGCCGCCTTAAGGACAGCGACGCCAAAAGCCGCGTGGTGATACTGCTCACCGACGGCGTAAACAACCGCGGCGAGATTGCGCCGTTGATGGCTGCCGAAATCGCCAAAACATACGGCGTGCGCGTCTATACCATTGGTGTAGGAGCCAACGGAACCGCCCCCTATCCTTTCCAAACCGAAACAGGCATCCGCATCCAGCAGGTGCCGGTCGAAATTGACGAAAACCTGCTCCGCCAAATCGCCGAACTGACCGGCTCGCGCTACTTCCGCGCCACCGACAACACCAAACTGCTGGAAATTTACAACGAAATAAACCAAATGGAAAAAGCCCGCGTATCGGTCGATTCCTTCCCTGTATATAAGGAAGAGTTCATGCCCTTCGCGCTGGCGGCGCTGGCGGCGCTGCTGCTCGAGGCGCTGCTGCGGCTGTTGGTATTGCGGAGATTGCCGTAATAAAAGCATTATTTATATAATAAGCACATCAACATATCTACACATCAAAAATATGATACAGATAGCGCAATTAGAATATATATGGTTACTGCTGCTCATACCGGCGCTGCTGGCGGGCTATGCGCTGTTTATGCGCAGCAAGCGCAGGGCGCTGTCGCGCTTTGGCGACCTCTCGCTGATGAAACCCCTGATGCCGTTAGTGTCCAACCGTCGCGGATGGCTGAAGGTCTCGCTGCTTTGCTTTGCTATTTTCTTTTTTACGCTGGGGCTGATGCGTCCGCAAATGGGCGCTACGGTACGTGAAGTGAAACGGCAGGGCATCGAAATAGTCGTGGCGCTCGATGTGTCGAACAGTATGCTGGCCGAAGATTTCCGTCCCAACCGGCTGGAACGCGCCAAACTCGCCATCTCAAAACTGGTCGATCGCCTGCGCGACGACCGCATCGGGCTGATTGTATTTGCCGGCGACGCCTACGTGCAGCTGCCCGTAACGACCGATTACGTGTCGGCGAAGATTTTCCTCTCTTCCATCTCGCCGGGCATTGTGCCGAAACAGGGAACGGCTATCGGGTCGGCTATTTTTACGGCTATACGATCGTTCACCCTGCAAAGCGAAAAAAGCCGCGTGCTGATTATCATCACCGACGGCGAGAACCACGAAGACGACCCGGTGGCGATGGCTGAGGAAGCGCAGAAGCAGGGCATCGTGGTATATACTATCGGCATCGGGTCGGAGCAGGGCAAACCGATACCGATGAGCAACGGCGCGATGCTCAAAGACCGCGACGGCAATATCGTAGTAACCAAACTCGACGAGGCGATACTGCAAAAAATCGCAACAGCCGGCGGCGGCGCATACACCCGCGCCACCAATGCCGACCTGGGATTAGACCGCGTGATTGACGATATCCGCAACATGGAAAAGCAGGAAATGTCGTCCTTTGTATTTTCGGATTTCAATGAGCAATACATGTATTTCTTCGGCATCGCCCTTGCTTTCCTGCTGCTCGATGTCTTCATCCTCGAACGGAAAAACCGCTGGTTCCGGAGCTTCGATATATTTAAAAGAAATTAAAGGATAATATGAAAAAACAGACCCTACTTGTTATAGCAGTATTTATATCCGTCTCCGCCCTGGCGCAGGCGCCGGAACGGCACGACATGCGCAAGGGAAACAGACACTACAAACACGGCGAATACGACAAGGCCGAAATCGCCTACCGGCACGGGTTAGAGAAAGATACTGCTTCTTTCGGCGCGCGCTTCAACATCGCCGATGCGCTCTACAAACAGGGACAGGCGGAACCTGCCGAAGCCCTCTTCCAGTCATTGACCGGCGTGGCAACAACCGATATGCAGAAGGCGCAGGTGTTCCATAATTTGGGCAATGCACAGTTGCTGCAGCAAAAATATGAGGAGAGCATCAAATCCTACAAGCAGTCGCTGCGCCTCAACCCCGCCGACAATGACACGCGCACCAACCTCGCCTATGCCCAGGTGATGCTGCAGCAGGAGCAGGAGCAGAACCAAGACCAGAGGCAGGACAGAGACCAAGACCAGAACAAAGACCAGAGGCAGGACAGAGACCAAGACCAGAAGCAGGACGAGCAGCAGGACCAGCAGCAGGATGAGAACAGGGATGAGCAGCAGCAGCAAAATCAACAGGACGAGCCACAGGATAAGCAGGACGAGCAGCAGGCTCCGCCTAAAATCTCGCCCCAGGATGCGCAGCAGATGCTGGAAGCCATACAGGCCGACGAAAAACAAACGCAGGATAAGGTAAACAAAGAAAAAGCCCGCGCCCTGAGGCGGCAACAGATAGAGAAAAACTGGTAAACGAAAACAATGAACAGTGAACAATGCATAATTTAAGGAAAGTTATATGAAAAAATCCGTACTTTGTTTCATCTTTTTATTTTTTTGCGGCATCTCCGTAGCGCAGGCCGACGAGGTACAGTTTAGCCTCGCCGCGCCGCGCGTGGTATCCGTAAATGAGCAGTTCAGGGTTACGTTTTCGGTGAACGCCAACGCCGGAAATATCACCCCCCCCGATTTTGCCGGTTTCAACGTCATCGCCGGGCCTTCGCGATCGACCAGCCAGCAGGTAACATTCAACAACGGGGCGGTAACGCAAACGCAGACCACCAATTTTATTTATATCCTGCAGGCTGCGCAGGAAGGCAAATTTACGCTCGGAGCCGCCGCGATAGCGGTTAATAACCAGACGTACCGCACGCAGCCCGCAACGATTGAAGTTGTCAAAGGAGAACCGCAAAATGCCGGCCAGCAGAACCGCCAGCCGCAGCAGTCCACGTCGAACGCGGTCGCAGAAAGCGGCGATGTGTTTGTCCGCATATCCGTGAGCAAATCCAGTGTCTATCGCGGCGAATACCTCACGGCAACGGTCAAAATCTACACGCAGGCCGGCATTGCCGGCTTTGAAGATATAAAATTCCCTACCTTCAACGGCTTTTGGAGTCAGGAAGTCGAAGCCCCGCAGCAGTTGAACTTCCAGCGTGAAAATGTAAACGGAAAAGTATATAACAGCGCCCTCGTGCGCCGTTATGTACTGTTCCCGCAGCAGACGGGCGACTTAAAAATCGACCCCTTTGAAATAACCTGCGCCCTCCAGGTGCGGCGACAGGGACGGAGCATGTTCGACGATTTCTTCGGCGCCTCGACACAGATTGTCCGCAAGCACATCGCCTCGCCGCCGGTTACCGTTCACGTGAATGCGCTCCCCGCCAATGCCCCGGCATCGTTTGCCGGAGCCGTCGGCACCGGGTTCCGCATGGACGCCCAGCTCTCGCGCGATACCATGACGGCCAACGATGCCGCTTCGCTGTCGATAAAAATCAGCGGAGAAGGCAATATCAAGCTCGTCGATGCGCCCAAAGTAAGCCTGCCGCCGGACTTTGAAACCTACGACACCCGCATTTCTGACAACAGTCGGGCATCGACCGGCGGCATCGGCGGCACCAAACAGTTTGAAATCCCCTTTATCCCCCGCAGCGCCGGCACGTTTTCCATGCCTCCCATCGAATTTTCATACTTCGACATCGCCAAAAAACAGTACGTAACCCTCCGCTCGAAGTCCCTCGAAATCCGCGTCGCGCGCGACCCCAACGCCGCCGCCGCCACCACGTCGGGCATCAACAAACAGGCCGTGAAAGCCCTCGGCGAAGACATCCGATACATCAAAACCGAACGCCCGAAGTGGCGCGAAACAAACCGGATATTCTTTGCTTCGCCGACGTATTTCCTCCTCATTGGCGCGGAGGTATTGCTCTTTGTGCTGGCATTCCTGTTGCTGTCGAAACGGCGGAAAGAAGCCCGGAACATCGTCCTTGTTCGCAACCGGAAAGCCAACAAAATGGCGCGCCAACGCTTGAAAGCAGCCGACCGGCTGTTAAAAGCCGGTAACGAATCGGGATTTTACGAGGAACTCACCAAAGCATTATGGGGATACCTGAGCGATAAATTAGCCATGGCCGTAGCCGACCTCTCGCGCGAAAACGCCCGCGACGCCCTCCAAAACCGCCGCATCCCCGATGCCGATGCCGAAACATTCCTCCAGGCCATCGACCAGTGCGAATTTGCCCGATATGCCCCCGCCGGCGGCAGCGTCCAGATGCAGAAAATCTACGATAGCGCTATCGCGGCAATCAGCCGGTTTGAACAGCTGCTTAAATGAAGTATGAAGTATGAAGTATGAAGTATGAATGACGGACAGGCATTAATCACATTAGCACATTTTACATCAATCAACATTATGGATAAAAAAATAAACCGACTCTTCCTTCTTTTCTTTTGGGCGCCTTTTTTCCTTATCCCTGTCGGGGGCAGGGCGGCGGTGGCCGACAGCCTCTGGACGCAGGCGAACGCCTTCTACGCCAACGGGCAGTACCCCGACGCGGCGCGCCTGTATGCCGAAATCGAAGCGACTAACAGCATTTCGCCCGAACTGTATTTCAACATGGGCAATGCCTGCTACAAACAAAATGAACTGGCGCGGGCTATCCTCTGCTACGAACGCGCCCTGCGGCTTGCGCCCAATGACGCCGCCATTGCCTACAACCTTGAAATGGCGCAGCTCCGAACCCTCGACCGTATCGACATCCTCCCCGCCTTTTTCCTCACGGAATGGTTCCGCAACCTGCGGCACATGGCCGGCGCCGACACCTGGGCGATGCTCTCTTTGGTAATGCTGGCCGCCACGTTGCTCTTCTTCGGCTTTTTCCTCTTCTTCCGTTCGGTACGTTCCCGTAAGGCGTCGTTCTTCATGGCCATTGCTTTCGGCCTGCTCGCCGTCCTCACCGTTACGTTTGCCTTCTACCGCGCGCGCGAAGCCGCCGACCGCAGCGAAGCCATCGTATTCCCCGCCGTCGTTACCGTCAAAAGCGCCCCCGACAACACCGGCAAAGATCTCTTCATCCTCCACGAAGGCGCCAAAGTAACCATCATCGACGAACTCGCCGGCTGGCAAAACATCCGCCTCCTCGACGGCAAGGAAGGCTGGATAGAAGCCGGAAACACAGAACGGATTTGAGAACAGAGACGGGACAGACAATAGATTTTTAGACAATAGACGGAACAGAGACGGGACAGAGACAATAGACAAAAAAAAGGGGCGAACCAATGTGTTCGCCCCTACGTTTTTGTCTATTGTCTCAAAGTCCATTGTCTAAAAGTCTAAAAGTCCATTGTCTCTGTTCCGTCTCTGTTCTGTCTCTGTTCCGTCTCTGTTCCGTCTCTGTTCCGTCTCAACTCGCAATTATATGAAAGGTGGTGTCGTATCGACCGGTGTATTTGCCTTTGCCGTGGATGAAGAGGTGCGCCTCGCCCACTTTGATGTTGTTGCGGTAGGTAACGTCAAAATCTTCCGAAAATACTA
>JAISXF010000103.1 GCA_031270845.1 Prevotellaceae bacterium | reverse complement strand
CGGCTGCATGACTATACGTGGACACATTTCAAAGACCCGGAATACCCCGAATGGTTCGGCTACCTTAACCGTCGCGGCGAAGTGCTGCTGCCCCTGAAAGGCGGTAAATGGAAAGGCTGCTTCCATGTGCCGCGGGGACTGTATCAATGCTGGAAAACAATAGTTAATAGTTAATAGTTAATCCTTAATGGTTAAAAACAACTAAACAATGACCCCAAGAGATTTTATAAAAATAATGGCGCTGGCGCTGCTGTTTCTGAGCATAATGCCTGTGCATGCGCAAGAGGCCGTGAGGACAATTACCGGCACGGTTATCGACGCCGGCGGCACAGCGATTGAGGGCGCCAGTGTGGTTGTTAAAGGAACGGCGACGGCCATTCTCTCCGACGCCTTCGGCCGGTTTACGATACAGGCCGGTCCCGGCGCCACGGTAGTGGTGTCGTTACTGGGGTATCGGTCGCAGGAAATGCCTGTCGGCGACCGAACGGACTTGCATATCGTCATGGAAGAGGATATGCGGCAGCTGGAAGAGGTGGTCGTAACCGCTTTGGGCATGAAGCGCGAGAAGAAAGCGCTCGGCTATGCCGTGCAGGAGGTCAATACCTCGGCGTTTGCGGAAACCCGCACCGAAAGTGTGGCCAATATGTTACAGGGCAAACTGGCGGGCGTGCAAATCAGTCAATCGGCTACGGGGGTGGGCGGCTCTACGCGCATTGTCCTGCGCGGTTTAAATTCGCTGACCGGACGCAACCAGCCGCTATGGGTTGTCGATGGCATTCCCGTCAGGGACGATGCCTCAGGCGCTTCTTTTAACGATTGGGGCGGTTCGGATGCGGCGGGCGCCTCGTCCGAAATCAACCCAGACGATATTGCAACCATTTCGGTATTGAAAGGGCCGAATGCTTCCGCGCTGTACGGTTCCAGGGCGCAAAACGGCGTGATTGTGGTTACCACCAAAAGCGCCGGACAGGAACAGCCGCTGCGCATCACCTACAACGGTCATTTCAGCTGGTCGCAGCTTTACGGCGGCTACGATTTTCAATGGCTTTACGGGCAGGGCAACCGCGGCAGCTTTGATATTAGCGCCAAAGAAGGCTGGGGGCCGCTGATGACAGGGCAAAAAATCCAAAACTGGCGGGAATGGTTTTATAATGAAAATGCAGCGGAATATGCCATGACGGCGCAGCAAAACCGGCTGAAGGACTTTTTCAGGACGGGATTCAATGCCGGTAATTCCATTGCCATTGAAGGCGGAGGGAAGTACATCGCCACGCGGTTATCCTTTACCGACTCGCGCCATCAAGGCATTACGACAAACAATGCCCTGCGCCGGCAATATATCGACATCCACAGCAGCCTGAAGTACGGCCTCCTTACGGTAACCGCCAAGGCAACCTACAGTAAACAGGCGCAGGAAAACCCCGTCAGTACGGGCGAATACGGCATGATGCAGATGTTTACCAAAATGCCGGCCAATATCCGCACGGAAGATTTATTGCATAACATGACCGTAGAGCATATCCCGATGAACTGGAGCGGCCCGAGCAACGAATACATGAACCCCTACAACTATACTACCGCCGAACGCGAAGCGATATACAACCGCGACCGACTGTTCGGTGTCATCTCGGCCGATTTTAAGGTTACGGAATGGCTCGGCGTTACGGCACGCACGGGCATGGACCGTATCCTGAATAATCATCATTTTTGGGGCTTGAGAGGCACCAACGGAACCAATGCCACGTACGGAAAATCCTATACGACGATCAGCGAAAGCAATTCCGACCTGATGCTGAATTTCAATAAAACCGTCGGCAAGCTGGCTATCCTGGCCAATGCCGGCGCCGCCGTCATGAATCTTAAAACCGACGGGCTGGATGCCGGTTCGGGCTATTTGGTGCTGTACGGGTTTTACCGGCTGTCGAACGGCTCGCTCGTTACGGCCAACGATTATACCACCGAAAAGGAAATTCAGTCGCTGCTGGGGAATGTCCAGCTCGCCTATAATAACTGTGCCTACCTGGATATTACCGCAAGGAACGACTGGTCATCGACCCTGCCGGCACACAACCGCTCCTATTTTTATTCTTCGGTCAATTTTAGCGGCATCGTGTCGGACATGATAAGCCTTCCAAAGCAGATTACGCTGCTGAAAGTGCGCGCTTCGTGGGCGCAGGTGGGGAACGATACAGACCCCTACAGGCTGGCGCAGGTTTACGGCCTTCCGCCAAAGGTAAACGGCGTCAATATGTGGGGCGATGTGGGATTGACAAAGCCGTTCGATGATTTGAAACCCGAACGGACAACGTCTTTGGAATTCGGATTCGACCTGCGCCTGCTGCAAAACAGAATCGGCATGGATTTCACCTATTACCGCTCTAACACGATTAACCAGATACTGTCGTTGCCCATTCCTCCGTCGAGCGGGTATGAGCAGAAATACATCAATGCCGGCGAAATGACAAGCGCAGGATTTGAATGGATGCTCCATACCACTCCTGTGAAAAACAGCGTCTGGCAATGGGATGTCGATCTCAACTGGGGAACGAATACAAGCCGGTGCGAGGCGCTAACCCCCGGCATCCAAAAACTCACCTTAGGCAGCCTGCGCATCGGCGAAGTGGTGGTGATGGAAGGCGGACGGTACGGGGATATTCGCAGCAAGGTGTTCCTCCGGGATGCGACGGGGCGCATGCTGGTCGATAACGATGGCCTTCCGCAGATATCCAATGAATTTGAAACTATCGGTAATATATCGCCCGACTGGACAGGTTCTGTAACGAGCCGGTTGCAATACAAAAATTTTGTATTACATGTATTGATCGACATCCGGCAGGGAGGAGATATCCTGTCGGTTACCGATGCGCTGGCTTCGGAAGCCGGCACCGGCGCGCGTACGGTCGCAGGGCGCGACGGCATGGTTGCCGAGGGCGTTACGCCGTCGGGGCAGCCCAATGCCAAATCCATTACCGCCCAGCAATACTGGCAGGCGATAGGCGGCGCTTACGGCGTGGGAGAAGCATTCCTCTACGACGGCTCCTTTATCAAGCTGCGGGAGCTGTCGCTGGGTTATCATATCCCCGAGCCATTCTTAAAGAAACTCCGGTTTATCCGGCAAGCCAAGGTTTCGCTTGTAGGGCGCGATTTGTTCTATTTCCTGAAGCACACGCCCGGCACCGACCCCGAAGGCGCATCCATCAGAGCCGACTGGGCGCAGGCGTTTGAACTCAATGCCCTGCCTCCCGTGCGAACCGTCGGGTTTAATATAAATCTCACTTTCTAAAATGAAAACGCCATGAAACAAACAGTAGCAGTAGCAATGGCAGTAGCAGTGGCGGTGGCGGTGGCGGTGGCCGGCTGTACCTCGTCGTTCGACGACATGAACCGCAACCCCAACGCCGTGAATGAAATCAGCCCGCAATTATTGTTGCCCAAAATGCAATATGAAGTCATCAACGCCAACGCCCATGAATACCAGCGGGGCGAAAATCTTTTTGCCAACCAGTACTGCCAGTGGATAGCCAACACAGCCCCCTATTTTAATTCGGACAGGTATGAGTACAACAGCGAATGGGTTACGGTCGGCTACTGGGCGCCATATTATACCTATGTACTCAAAGAATTTTTAGACATCCGGCGGATGGCGGCGGCGCATCCCGAGTATGAAGAGATGTACCACATTGCACGCATTGTGGCCGCACTCGGCGCAGCACGGACAACCGACCTGTTCGGCGATGTGCCTTACAGCGAAGCCTCACGCGGATTGGATAAAAGCAAGTATGACGCGCAGAAAGACATCTATTATGATATCCTGAAAGAACTGCGGGAAGCTACCGACGCGCTTGCGGCCGGTTTCGACAACGTGCAGCTTAAATACGGCGCGGCCGATTTTTACTACAACGGCGATGTCGATGCATGGATTCGTTTCGGCCACTCGCTCCGCCTGCGGTATGCGCTGCGCATAGCGTTCGCCGACCCTGTAAAGGCACAGCAGGAGGGCGAAGCGGCGCTCTCGCGTCCGATGATGGCACACTCCGGCGATAACGCCTGCATTGTTACGAGCACGGAGGACAGCGGCCATCCCCTTTTCGTTATCTCCGGCTGGAACGAATTCCGGATGAGCGCCACGCTCGAGATCATTTATAAGACGTTGAGCACCGTGCCAGACCCTCGCATGGAATGCTATTGGGGCGTTACCGAAGCGTCGGTAACCGCCGGCACGCCCGATTTCAAAGGCGTGAGCAACGGCCTGCCCGGCGACCGCCTGCCGGCACCCAACACCGCCTCCTCGACATGGGGACTGCTCTGGGCGCCCGAATGGAACTCCGTCCACAGTAAGCCCGTTATATTTACGGCAGAATACCCCCTCTATGCCATGTGCTACTCCGAAGTATGCTTCCTGAAAGCCGAAGCGGGAATCCGTGGATGGAACGGCGCAGGACAAGCACAAAGCAACTACGAAAACGGCATCCGCGCTTCTTTCGCAGAAGCGCGATGGAATGTGAACCCCGCCCTGTATTCCACCGCCAACGACGAAACCTACATCGCCTCCGGGAGCGTGCGATGGAACGAAGGGGCGGACTTTGAAACCAAATTGAAAAAAATTGCCACCCAGAAATGGCTGGCGCTCTTCCCAAACGGTACGGAAGCATGGGCCGAAGTGCGACGTACGGGATACCCCGAATTGACTCCCGTTGTGCGAAGCGAAGACCCCGCCATCGATGCAGCCAGCGGAGAATTTATTAAAAAGCTCCGCTATGTAAACATCGAACGGGAACTGAACACCAACGCCATCTCGCCGGAACTTAACGGCGGAAAAGGCGACGGACAAAATGTCCGCGTTTGGTGGGATACCGGAAGATATAAATAACCCAATAAACAACTCTCAATAATTAAACAACTCAAATAAACAACTCAAATAAACAACTCAACAATGAACCGAAGAGATTTTATTACACTAAGCATGGCTGGAGGAATGGGCGCCGTTTTCTCGCCGTTTATTATTGCCTGCCACAAAAACCGAAACAATCCATTAGACAGCGGGCAGACCGAACGCTCGGCCGACGTTATCATTGCCGGCGGCGGGCTGGGAGGCTGTGCCGCGGCGCTGGCGCTCCTGCGCAACGGCCTGTCGGTTGTGATGACCGAAGAGACCGACTGGATAGGCGGCCAGCTGACCGCACAATGCGTGCCGCCCGACGAGCATCAGTGGATCGAAAGTCAGGGATCGACGCAACTGTATCGCACCTTGCGGAACAATATCCGCCAGTACTACCGCACCCATTACCCGCTGACTGCCGCCGCCGCCGGACAGCAATACCTCAATCCGGGCAACGGCTGGGTGTCTCGCCTCTGCGCCGAACCAAAAGTGGCGCAAGCGGTACTCCTGGAAATGCTCGCCCCCTACACAGCCTCCGGGCAATTAACACTTCTGACCGAACATAAGGCCGTGGCCGCCGAAGTCGAAGGCGACAACGTGCGGGCATTAAAAGTAAAACACACCCGCTCCGCGCAGGAAACCATCCTCATTGCCCCGTACTTTATTGACGCGACCGAACTGGGAGACCTCCTGCCGATAACCGGCACCGAATACGTCGCCGGTACCGAATCGCAAGCCGAAACCCAGGAGCTGCACGCCGCTGCGGTGGCCGACCCGCTCAATCAGCAGGCCTTTACGGTATGCTTCGCATTAACCTACGACCGTCAGGGCATACATACCATCCAGAAACCGGAAGAGTACGATTTTTGGAGAAACTTTATTCCTCCCCTGACTCCCCCCTGGTCGGGAAAACTGCTCGACCTCGCCTATTGCAACCCCCAGACACTGGCGCGACGGGAGATGGACTTCCATCCCGACGGCGGAGCCACCGCCAACATGAACTGGTGGACATATCGCCGCATTATCGACAAAAATAATTTTACTGCCGGCACCTATAAAGGCGATATCTCGATTGTAAACTGGCCCCAGAACGATTATATGCTCGCCAACCTCGACGGCTCCGAAGAAGAATTTGCCCTGCACGTAGCGCGGGCAAAACAGCTCAACCTCTCGCTCGTCTATTGGCTGCAAACCGAAGCTCCCCGCCCCGCCGGCGGATACGGATGGCCGGGACTGATGCTCCTTAGCAGCGCCACCGGAACCGCCGACGGAATGGCCAAATATCCTTACGTGCGCGAGGCGCGAAGAATCAAAGCGGAGTTTACGGTTCTCGAAGAACACATCGGAAAAGAGAACCGGTTCTTAGTGTCCGGGCAAAACAGCGCGCCCGATTTCTTCGACAGCGTGGGCGTTGGTTACTACCAGATGGATCTTCATCCGAGCACGAGAGGAAATAATTATCTGGACTTTGACGCCCTTCGATACCGGATTCCATTAGGCGCACTCATCCCAAAACGTATGGAGAATTTGTTGCCCGCTGCTAAAAACATCGGCACAACTCATCTCACCAACGGATGCTTTCGCCTGCACCCCACCGAATGGAATATCGGCGAAGCCGCAGGAATGCTCGCCGCCTGCGCCATTCAAAATAAAATCACGCCACGTGCTATCCGGAATACGCCGGCTCTGCTGGAAGATTTTCAAAGAACAATACAGAACCAGGGAATACAAATAACATGGATGTAAAATATACAATATTGATTTTTATCCTGGCGGGCTTTGTTGCCTGTTCATCGGGGCAGCCGCAGCTACCCGATGATAACGGCGGCAATGGCGGCGAAGAGACGGTCTATCCCTGGGAAAAGGACAGGCAAGAGGTCATTGCGGTTCGTGATATGGTATTAATCTACGGCGGTGGCGCACACCGGAATGTGGTTTGGGATAAGCGGCATTTTGTTCCCTACGTGAGCTATCGCGATAAGGAGGGTGTGGAGGAAGATTTGTTCGACGGTTTTCTGTTTCTCGAATACAGCAATGGAGATGCAGGCGCACCGCGCATCTTTGCGACCGGATACTACGGAGAACCCGCCCGCAAGACAGACTGGAAGGCACTGGCGGATTATTATTTTAAACCCGGCATCGCCCTTGCAGGCCTCGAAGCGTGCGTCGCTGAGGCAGAGCAGCGACTGCAGACAGGCAAGAAAAGAAAAATCGTTATCGTGCTCCCTGAACCCATTACTGCGGGGGCAAATTCAAACTACCCCACGCTACCTGCCAATTACTGGGGCGAAATTGACGGCAGTATGCTTGATTTTACCCGCGACAGCGACCGCATTACGGCCTGCAAATGGTATGTTGATTATGTGCGGGCACGGTTCGACGAGGCGGGGTTTCAACATCTGGAACTGACGGGCTTCTATTGGCTGGCGGAGGAGTCAGTGCATACAAAGACGATTCTCGCCGGCGTGGCCGCGCACCTGAATCGATGGAAATACAGCTTCAACTGGATCCCTTACTGGAAAGAAACACCGGACTACTACGAATGGAAGACACTGAAGTTTACTTATGCCTACCTGCAGCCGAATTATTTTTTCAACGAGGCGCTCCCCTACTCGCGCCTCACACAGGCTTGCTCGGTGGTGAAGCAATATGATATGGACATCGAGCTCGAATTTGACGAGCGGGTGCTCGTTGGCGTAGGGAACAGGGGAAATCGGCTGCGCGACTACATGCGTGCCTTCGATGAGAACCACCTTACGACATCAAAGAGGATGGCTTACTACCAGGGGAACGACGCTATTTTTCTGCTGTCGCAAAGTACCGCAGCCGAGGACGTGGAACTGTTTCACGAGTTCTGCGACTTTGTAAAATAGTTAAGAACTATGAACTATGAGTTATGAACTATGAACTAATAGTTATGAACTATGAACTAAGAGGTGGGAGTTATGAATTACGGGGTTGGAGTTACACTTCTCCGGATGCGATGTACACTTCTCCGGATGCGATGTACACTTCTCCGGATGCGATGTACACTTCTCCGGATGCGATGTACACTTCTCCGGATGCGATGTACACTTCTCCGG
>JAISXF010000044.1 GCA_031270845.1 Prevotellaceae bacterium | reverse complement strand
GCTCACGCCGATAAGCGGCGTACCGTTCTTATCGACCACCGTCCCCTTCACGGTTATCGGCTCCGGCGAGGGAGCCTGTTCTACCGGTTTCGACCCTTTCTTCGCGAAAATAATGTACTTGTTTTCTATCGAATAGGTCAAGTCCGTATTACGAAGCAGTCGGTCAAGCACCGACGACACTCTTTCGTTCGATGCCTCTACACTGACGCGCTGAATCGTTTCCACATCGCCCACGTTATACACGATCGACATCTGGGTCTGTTCTTTGATTTCCTGAAAGACGCCGGTAATCGGAACATCTTTAAGATTCAATGTAACCCGTGCATTTTGAGCGAACAGTGCAGAGAAGGCCACGCACTGCATGACGATTAGTGCCATGCCCGTCGTCCAGCTCCGGACTGCTGATAATTTCTTTTGATGGCTTAGCGCTATGGGCTTTCCATCGGTT
The DNA here is from genome assembly GCA_031270845.1 of Prevotellaceae bacterium. Lineage (GTDB taxonomy): Bacteria > Bacteroidota > Bacteroidia > Bacteroidales > UBA932 > JAIRKX01. The sequence goes on along the minus strand of JAISXF010000044.1, from coordinate 22,632 downwards.
TTTTCTTTTCTTTTCATACTGTTTTTTTTCTCATTATTTAAAAAATCAATTGATAAATGAACCGCTTCTATATCACCTAAATAAATACTGTCAATTTGTAACGGGGTTCCGATAATATATATTATCGGAAGCAAGTTAAAAAAATACCCTTTTATTCCTCCGCAAAACAGTACTGATAAGCGCGTTGCCGCTTCTTTTCTGAAGTCCGTTTCACGGGCTTTGGGTTGTTTTCTCATTTCACATTTACCCGTTTTCATCCCATTAAACAATTCTGGTTGTTCCCGTTACAGGTTCACTTCCGATAATATATATTATCGGAAGTAGATTTTGCGTGTCATTTTCCCGGTTTGACAGTAAATACAGGGACTTACACGCAGTATCTGTTGTTTGTTGGGGGTCGAAGGGGTAAAGAATACACAAGGATGATCGTTCCTTGCCTGTTTCCGTGGGGGGGTTATTTATTTCATACGCAGTTCTTTTAGGTTAGTATTTCGGGTCAATATACAGCATTGCTTCTTCCCGACCTCCCTGCGGCCTTTTGGGCTGCGTGCCGGTAAGGTATGCCATCCATATTTCGTCGTTCGTTTTCATTTGAAAAATTCATGTACATATATAATACAGTTCACGAAGAAAACATACTAAACGAAAATCAATTTTTTTTTAATTTTTTTTCATGCAACTTGTCCGCATGGCGGCAAATGGCTAATAGTTAATGATTAACAGTTAATGGGCGGTTCCGCGTAAAGCTCGTCGAAATTCACGTGGTATTTATCGAAATGCACAGGAAATTTGTCGTCTTTCGCGTGTCGGCTTTCACGAATAAAAGGAACAACTTGCCAGGAGATGAGCAGCTGTTTATATATGTTCGAGTCCCGGAGGGTTAATGAAGGGAAAGCCAATAAAAACAAAGCCTGTCAAGGAGGACAGGCTTTTTTATTTTTTGCAAAATAAAATTTACTAAACGTACAAAAAAATATTTTTTCTTTTAAAGATCTGTGCTCTACTTAAAAAAACAAGCAATTTTAAATAAAATTACTTGTTTTTACTTTTTTCATGTTCTGGTGGAGGTGGCGAGAGTCGAACTCGCGTCCAAACAAATCATCCAAATGCTTTCTACATGTTTAGCTTTCGATTGGTTTTCGTAACGCCGCCGGACGAAAGCGCCCATGCGGAGTTCTTAGTCGCTGAGTTTTCATTGCGCGGTAGCGACGTCGGCACAACTATCTCTTTATGGATGATACCCCGTATGCCGGCCGGCTAAAGAGCAGGAACCGTCGGCGGGATACTCGCCCTACCGGCAACCTTGGCCGACAGGATTAAGGTAAAATGCTTGGCATTCTACGCAGCGAGAGCTACATTTGTTTCGCCAGTTATGGCTTGCGTGTTGGGATTAACGGGCCACCATCGCAACGCCCGACATGCTTACACTCCGATACAATATGCTGTCAAAACCAAAACACCCCCGGAAGTGCGTGGCAAAGGTACAAACTTTTTTTTGATATTCAATATAAATTTTTGATATTCGTTTTTTAATATTGGGTTTTTGTTATTAGATATTCGGTTTTAGATTTTCAACTTTATTTTCTGTTTCGTGTTTGTTGTTGCTGGCGCCGTTGCATGTCTTCCAGGCGTTGCTGGAATTTTGATTTCTTTTGCGGTTTGGCAGCGTGTGCCTGCATTTTGGCCAACATTTTCTTTTCGTCGATAAAAAATTTACGGATGACCCATGTTTGTATCATTGTAATAAAGTTCGACAGCATATAATAGTAACTCAATCCGCTGGAGAAATTATTACACAGTACGAGCAGGAATATCGGCATAAAATAAAGTTGCATGAATTTCATGCCTGGCTGCCCGGTTTGCGGCGTTTGCGCCATCATCATTTTAGAATAGAAAAACGTGGATACCGCCATAAGCAAGGCAAACAGGCTGACATGGTCGCCGTACATCGGGATAGAGAACGGTAAATCGAAGATGGAGTCGTAGGTACTGAAGTCGGGCGCCCAAAGGAAGCCTTCCTGCCGCAATTCGAACGACGCGGGGAAAAACCGGAACATGGCAAACAGAATCGGCATCTGCAGCAGCATCGGCAGGCAGCCGCCCATCATGCTGACACCCGTTTTCTTGTACAGCGCCATAGTTTCCTGCTGTTTTTTCATCGCATCTTCCTGCTTCGGGTATTTGGCGTTGATTTTGTCAATATCCGGTTTCAGTAATTTCATTTTAGCGCTCGATACGATGGATTTTTGCGAAAACGGAGCTAAGATAATTTTAATAAAAATCGTCAGCAGCAGGATAATGATGCCGTAGTTACGGATGAACCCGTTCAGGAAATCGAAGGTCGGGATAATAAGCCAGCGGTTGATGGGGCGGATAATCCAGCCGCCCAGCGGAACTAACTGCCCAAAATCGTGGCCGTAGGATTGCAAGGTTTTGTAATGGTTCGGGCCGAAGTAAAATTGCAGCGGAATGTTCGCCTGCGCCGTCCCGTCGTAGGGAAACTGCATGGCCGCCGCACAACGCATCAATTCGTTACCGGCATTGCCGTCAGGACTGTTTTGGTACGCGACCGATGCATTATTAAAATAGGTGGGGGCTATTAAAATCGACGAAAAGAACTGTTGCTTGAATGCAATCCATTCCACCTTCGTTGTGATTTTTTTATTGGCGTCGTCTTTCCGTTCGCCTAAATCATCGACATCGCCGTCGTTCGGGTATTTAAAGGAGACAGTCGAGTAGTTGGCTTCGCTGGCGTAGTCTTTTTCCTGCCGCAAAAGCGTGGCCGTCCAGTTCAAATCGACGGTATTTACGTTATGCGGGATTTGTGTATTCATGCCGTTGAGCCGGATATCCAAATCGACGCGGTAGCTGTCATACCGCAGGGTGTAGATGTAATCAATCGACGCGTCGTCGGCCACCTGCAAGCGGTAGGTCAGGCGCGCCATCGAATCGGTTTCCGAGAGTTGGGTAACCGGCGGAACATCGACCGGCGTGAAGTAAAACGCCGACGCCTCAATATTTTTATGCGTAAAGAAGTTTAACGAAAAGTTATTCCGGTCGCCATCGAACAGGACAACCGGCCGGCCGTCGTGCGTGCGGTAGTTTTTCAACCGCACGGAATAAATCTGTCCGCCTTTGTTGCCGAATGTAACTGCCAGCAGGTTGTTTTCAATTGTCAGAAATTGCAGTTCGTCCTGTACCGCGGCGGCCAGTGCGGGGGAATAGCGCTCATCGACGGGCTGTTCAACAGGCGGCGCCACTACTGCGGGCTGCTCGACAGGCGCCGGCAGGCTGTCCGGCCAATTGGCCAGCCGGATAGAATCCTGTTCTTGCTGGAGCCGTTGCCGTTCTTTTAGCTGTTCGAGCTGCGCTTCCTGCTGTTTTTTTTGTTCTTTGGAGATGTAGTAGGTGTATCCGATGAAAATAGCGCCAATCAGAAGAATGCCTATGAGCGTATTTTTATTCATATTGCTGGTCTATCAATTTAATTTTAGCTTCGATGGTCTTTATTTCGTCCCTTGCGGCGGCTATTTTGTTATTGACGTCGGCCATCAGGGCTTCGGCGTTTTTCGATTTGGCAAAAAAGCCGATATTGTTTTCCCACAATGCAACGTCCGACTCTAATTGGCGCAGTTGCTGCACCAATTTATCGCGTTCCGTACGGATGATGCGGTTAGGCTTGTCCGACGAATGTTGAATATCTTCGATACGGTTTTGGAAACGGAGGATTTTCTTTTCGGACGTGTTCATATTCAGGGCGGAGAATTGTTTATCGAGGGCTGCCCGGTAGGCTGTCTGGATGTATTCTTTATCTTTTATCGGCACATACCCTATCTCGGTCCACCGGCGCTGAAAATCTTTCAGGGCATTGAGGTTCGTTCCCGCATTCCGGCTCGGCACAAAGGCTTCGATTTCTTGGATGATGGCTTTTTTCAACGTCAGGTTATTGTCGTACTGCGAATCGACCGACGAAAAATGCTTGTGCCGGCGTTCGAAGAAGTAGTCGCACGCGGCACGGAACCGTTTCCACAATTCTTCGGTCTGGGCACGACCTGCCGGGCCGATTTCTTTCCATTGTTTTTGCAGGCTGATAAACTGATCGGCGGTTTTCTTCCAGTCGTCGCTATCTTTCAAGGCTTCGGCCTCTTCAAGCAGGGCTAATTTGAGCGTCAGGTTTTCCTGTATTTCGGCTTTGAGACGACTGTAGAACTCCCGTTTTACAGTATAGAATGTGTCGCAAGCCTTGCGGAAGCGCTTGTAAAGTTTTGTGTCTTCTCCTTTTTTTGCAAAGCCGATTGTTTTCCACACTTTTTGCAGTTTTTCCAATTCGTTTGTCAGGCTGCTCCATTCGTGGTGGCCTTTTACTTCCGTGCCGGCCATCTCTTCGGCTTTTTCGCAAAGTGCTATTTTGGCCGCCAGATTTTTTTTCTGCTGTTCTTTTTGCTGGTCAAAATAATCCTGATGCTTTTTGTTGATAGCATTGGAGGCGTTTTTGAAGCGTTCCCACACCTGTTCGCGCAATTCGCGGGCAACCGGCCCGATTTCGCGCCATTGTTCGTGATAGCGTTGTAATTTAACGAAGGCATTGATGACGCTTGGCTCCAAAAGCAACTCCTCGGCCTTTTCGCACAACAGCGTTCGGGCTTCGAGGTTCCTTTTCAGGTCGAGATCGCGCAGTTCCTTATTAATTTTTACGTAGTCGTAGAAACGTTCGACATGGTACTGGTAGGTTTCCCAAACATCTTTGACGCGCGCCAGGGGTACCTGCCCCGTTTCGCGCCAGTGCTGCTGCAGGGCGCGGAAAGCCGGAAAGGTTTGTGTCAGGTTTTCCTGTTTATCGAGCAGCGCTTTCAATTCGTCGATGATGGCCAGTTTCCTCGCCAGGTTTTCTTCTTTTTCCTGTTCGACCAGCTGCGAATAATGTGCACGACGTTGCTTATATTCGTTATATAATTTTTTAAACTTGCGTTCCAGCTCGTCGCTTACGGAAGATTCGTGCGCGTCGGAGGCATCCGTGCCGGCATTTTCCTGTTCCTGCATAAGCAGTTTATAGAAAATGGATTTAATCAAATCGGCTTCCCTGCGCAAGGTTTCGGCGGCTTCGTCGGTAGTTGCTTGCAGAAGCTGCTCAAAAATGACGACCAGTTCCTTCCGTGTCCGGCTGGTATATTTCGACAGGATATCCTCTTCTGCTTGCGGCTGTTCTTCCGGCGAGATGTCATCCTCGGCATCTTCGGGCAGCTTTTCTGCTTCGAGCAAGGCATCTTCGGCGACTTCGGGCAGCTTTTCTGCTTCGAGAAAGGCATCTTCGGCGGCTTCGGGCAGCTCTTCTGCTTCGAGAAAGGCATCTTCGGCGGTTTCGGGCAGCTTTTCTGCTTCGAGAAAGGCATCTTCGGCGGTTTCGGGCAGCTTTTCTGCTTCGGGCAAGGCATCTTCAGCGGCTCCGGGCAGCTTTTCTGCTTCGAGAAAGGCATCTTCGGCGACTTCGGGCAGCTTTTCTGCTTCGAGAAAGGTATCTTCAGCGGCTTCGGGCAGCTTTTCTGCTTCGGGCAAGGCATCTTCGGCGGCTTCGGGTAGCTTTTCTGCTTCGGGCGATGGATTTTCGGCCGTTTCCGGTTGCTCGGCCGCGTCCTGCAAGGGATTCGTGTCCTCTTGTACGACGCTTTCAGCGGCGCCGACGGGGTCGGGCACAGCGCCGGTTACCTCAGGCGTTACCGGTTCGGATTGCTCCTGCTCGTCGGACAAAACAGTCTCTTTTACAGGAATAGGTATGTTCTCGCTTCCATTAGCAGGAGTTGCGAAGGGCTCGTTCAGAGCAGGATTTTGGGGATTGGTCTCCATAAATAGTATAGTATGCTGACTTAAAAATGTGGACAAATATATGCATTTTAATTGGAAGTATAAAATGAAAGGCACAAATAGAGAAAAAAAGTCCATTTTGAAGATGCAAAGAATAGTTTGCGGCAGATGAAAATGGATGAAAGTTGCCTGCGGGGATTGTCTGAATTGTGATTTATATGATTGATGTGATTTCGTAATGCGTAATTCGTAATTTTCCTGACGGGGAATGGCCTGCGGGATGCAGGGTGCAAGGTCGCTTGCCGCACCCTGCACCTGACTTAAAACTCGTCCCACCGTTTTATCGGGATGTCGTTTTCGCTGAGTTGGCAAAAGGCATTGATAAAGGCGGTAGCCAGACGGGCATTGGTGATCAGCGGAATGTTGAAGTCGATGGCCGTACGGCGTACCTGATAGCCCTTAGTCAGTTCGCGGGGCGAGAGGTTTTTGGGGATGTTCACTACAAAGTCGATTTGCTTTGTCCGCAGCAGTTCGAGCGCCTGTGGCTGGCCGTCCTCGTCAGGCCAGTGAGCCAGGAGTGTTGGGATACCGTTTTCTTCGAGGTAGCGTTGTGTGCCGGTGGTGGCGTAAAGGCAGTAGCCCTTTTTGTGCAGCATCCGGGCGCTATCAAGCATGGCGGCCTTCTGGCGCGCGTCGCCGGTCGAAAGGAGGATAGCCGATTGGGGAATCCGGTACCCGACCGAGAGCATGGCGGTGAGGATAGCTTCGGGGCTGTCGTCGCCAAGGCAGCCGACTTCACCCGTCGAGGCCATATCGACGCCCAGTACCGGGTCGGCCTTCTGCAGACGGGTAAACGAAAACTGCGACGCCTTGATGCCTACGTAGTCAAGGTCGAAGGCATTCTTGTTCGGCTTTTCGACCGGCAGGCCTAACATGACGCGCGTAGCGATGTCGATAAAGTTTATCTTCAAAACCTTTGACACAAAGGGGAAGCTCCGCGATGCCCGCAGGTTGCATTCGATAACCTTAATGTCGTTCTCTCTGGCGAGAAACTGAATGTTGAACGGGCCGGATATTTGCAGCGCCTGCGCAATCCGGCGGGCGATCTTCTTAATCCGCCGGACGGTCTCGACATACAGCTTTTGCGGGGGGAACTGAATCGTGGCGTCGCCCGAATGGACGCCCGCAAATTCGATATGTTCCGAGATGGCATAGGCGACAATCTCGCCCCTCTCGGCTACGGCATCTAACTCTATCTCCTTCGCATTCTCAATAAAGGCGCTTACCACAACCGGGTGCTGCTTCGATACATTAGCCGCCAGCCGGAGGAACTGATCCAGCTCCACGGTATTGGAGCAGACATTCATCGCCGCACCGGAAAGGACATACGACGGCCGTACAAGCACCGGAAAGCCGACGTCATCAACAAACCGACCGATTTCGTCCATGCTGCTCAATTCCTTCCAGCGCGGCTGATCGACATGCAGGCAGTCGAGCATCGACGAGAACTTGTGGCGGTCTTCGGCATTGTCGATACTTTGGGCTGATGTACCCAATATCGGCACACCCGACGCCGCCAGCCGTAACGCCAGGTTGTTCGGTATCTGTCCGCCGACGGAGACGATAACGCCTTTCAGGGTGCAAAGTGCATTCTCCGCCTCCACAATATCCATCACCCGCTCGTAGGTCAGTTCGTCGAAGTAGAGGCGGTCGCATATATCGTAGTCGGTGCTGACGGTCTCGGGGTTGTAGTTAATCATAACACCGCGGAAGCCTTCGCGCCGGATGGTCTGCAAGGCATTGACACTGCACCAGTCGAACTCCACCGAACTGCCGATGCGGTAGGCGCCCGAGCCTAATACAATCACCGACGGCTTGTCGGCGGTGTATTCAATGTCGTTGGCGGTGCCGTTATAAGTCAGGTATAGATAATTGGTCTGTGCCGGATATTCGGCCGCCAGGGTGTCGATTTGCTTGACAACGGGCATGATGTTCTTCGCCTTGCGAAGGGTGCGGATCTCGGCCGCCAGTTCATCGACCGTCGGGCGGGAAGTGTCGGGCGTGAGGCGGGCATCCTCATCCCCCGAAAGGGAACCGGTATCAATAAGGCGGGCTATCTGGAAGTCGGAAAAGCCCTGCTGTTTGGCGGTGAGCAGGAGGTCGTCGGGCAGGGCGGCCAGGGCGGGGACGCGCTCAAGGGCGACGGCGGTATCGACAATGCGCTTTAGCTTGTAAAGGAACCAGCGGTCGATTTTGGTAAGCGCATGAATATGGTCAATAGAATAGCCGCACAGGAAAGCTTTTGAGATAACGAAGATGCGGTTGTCGGTGGGTTCGCGGAGGGCGCGGTCAATGTCGTCAACCTGTATTTCCTTGTTGGCTACAAAGCCGTGGGCGCCCTGCCCTATCATGCGGAGGCCTTTCTGGATGGCTTCTTCAAACGACCGGCCGATAGCCATCACTTCGCCGACGCTTTTCATGCTGCTGCCGATTTCGCGCGATACGCCGTGGAATTTCGAAAGATCCCAGCGGGGGATTTTGCAGACAATATAGTCGAGCGCCGGCTCGAAGAGGGCGGTAGTGGTTTTGGTTACGGCATTGCGGAGGTCGAAGAGGCCGTAACCCAGTGCGAGTTTCGCGGCAACAAAGGCCAGCGGGTAGCCGGTGGCTTTGGAGGCCAGCGCCGACGAACGACTCAGGCGGGCATTGACTTCGATAACGGCATAATCGTCCGAATGCGGGTCGAGGGCATACTGGACATTGCATTCGCCGACAATGCCGATGTGCCGGATAATGCGTATTGACAGCTCGCGGAGCCGCTGGTAGTCGCTGTTGCTAAGCGTTTGAGAGGGGGCTACGACAATGCTCTCGCCGGTATGGATGCCCAGCGGGTCGAGGTTTTCCATATTGCATACGGTGATGCAGTTATCGTAGCGGTCGCGGACTACTTCGTACTCGATTTCCTTCCATCCCTTGAGGGATTTTTCGACGAGGATTTGCGGCGAGTACGAAAAGGCTTTGATGGCGAGCCGGTCGAGTTCGCCTTCGTGGTCGCAGAAGCCGCTGCCTAAGCCGCCCAGCGCGTAGGCCGCGCGGATGATGACGGGGTAGCCCAGCGCGGTGGCGGCGCGGCGCGCGTCGGCAAGGTTGGCGACGGCGGTGCTGCGGATGGTTTTGACGTGGATTTCATCTAACCGGCCGACGAAGCGCTCGCGGTCTTCGGTATCAATAATGGCCTGTACGGGTGTGCCCAACACCTGCACGCCGTATTTTTCAAACACGCCGGCGTGAAACAGCGCCACGCCGCAGTTCAATGCCGTTTGCCCCCCGAAGGCCAGCAGGATACCGTCGGGGCGTTCCTTTTCGATAATCCGTTCTACAAAGGAAGGCGTTACGGGCAGGAAGTAAATCTTGTCGGCAACGCCTTCAGATGTTTGCACGGTGGCAATGTTGGGATTGATGAGGACGGTCTCAATGCCCTCCTCGCGCAGGGCTTTCAGGGCTTGCGACCCCGAGTAGTCGAACTCCCCGGCTTCGCCTATCTTCAAGGCGCCCGACCCTAACAGGAGTGCTTTTTTTATCGCTTTATTATACATGCTTGCTGTGGTTTTATTTTTCTGCAAAGATAGATATTTTTAATAGACGACAGACTTTAGACAATAGACAATAGACAATAGACAGAACCCAGACAATGGACAGAACCCAGACAATGGACAGAACCCAGACAATGGACAGAACCCAGACAATAGACAGAACCCAGACAATGGACAGAACCCAGACAATAGACAATGGACTGTCCATTGTCTATTGTCTAAAGTCTATTGTCTATTAAAAATTTTTTCCAGGTCTCTTCGTTCTTTTTTGGTAGGGCGTCCGGCGCCGCGGTCGCGCCGGATGCCGCCGGAGATTTGCTGTTTATTGAGTTTGTCCAATTCGTCAGCCGGCGTTTGGTTTTCGGCATAAAGGGCGACGTTCTTTGCCGGCTGACGGTTTTCGACCGGCAGCAGAATTTTATAGGTATAAAGAACGGGCGCTTTGCGGACCGTGAGGATGTCGCCTTCACGGACTTCGCGCGAGGGCTTTGCTTCGATGCCGTTCACTGTTATGCGCCCTGCCTTGCAGGCTTGCGCTGCTTCGTGGCGGGTTTTATAGAGGCGGATAGCCCAAAGGTATTTATCCATCCGTATCATCATTTTCTTTTTCGTTGATGGGGCGCCGGTGTTTTTTCGCGGCGGCGTTGCCGGCAACAACGATAACAATTTCGCCTTTCGGCGTACGATTGGTATAGTCGGCGACAAGGTCGGCCAGCGTGCCGCGGCGGTTCTCTTCGTATATTTTACTGATTTCGCGCGATACGCAGGCGCGGCGGTCGTTGCCGAAGACTTCGGCCAGCAGGGTTAAGGCTTTGAGTAAACGTCCGGGGGCTTCGTAAAAAATCATCGTGCGTGTTTCGTTCCGCAGTTGCTCGACGCGTGCGTTGCGGCCTTTTTTGGGGGGCAAAAAGCCTTCAAAGCAAAAGCGGTCGCAGGGCAGGCCGGAATTTATCAGCGCGGGCACAAAGGCTGTTGCGCCGGGCAGGCATTCTACCTCGATGCCGTTTTCGATGCAGGTACGCACCAGCAGAAAGCCCGGGTCGGAGATGCCCGGCGTACCGGCGTCGCTCACCAGCGCTACGCGGGCGCCGGCGGCCATTTTTTCGACCATCAGGCCTGCGATGCGGTGTTCGTTGAACTTATGGTAGGCCATAAGGCGTGCGGTGAGGCCATGTTTTTTGAGCAGTATCAGGGTTTTTCGTGTGTCTTCGGCCAGTATGATGTCGGCTTCGGCGAGCACGCGCAACGCCCGAAGCGTAATATCTTCGAGGTTCCCAACCGGTGTGGGTACTATATACAACTTATTCATCGCGACATATAGCGGCGAATCAGCAGGCTGCCGAATTGCTTGGCGGCATGGCCGGTTCGGTTAGTATCGGTCAATATGCGGGTCGAAAAGTATGCCTGCGCTTCTTCGAGGCCGCTCATGTTATCGAGCCGCACCAGGGCTTTGGAAAATTCCTTTTCGTTGTTATTAAACAGTTCCTTGATGAATATGAATTTATCGTTTAATCCGATAGCTTCGGCGAGGTTGTTCACGGGCGTGTAGAGCGCCGGCCTGTCCTCGTCGTGCGGCGCAAATTTGTTGAACAGCGACGGATAGGGCGAGGCCTGCTTCGGGGGCGCTGTGCGCTCCGACCTGGGCGGCTGTTTGACGGGCGACATTTCCTGCGGCGCGTCCTGCGGCGTTTCCTGCGATACTTCGGGGGCGGCTGTTGCCGGCGTTTGCTGCGGCGGCACGGCGTCGGGTACGGCGGGCGGCAGCTCTTCGTCCAGCTCCAGCGTTTGCTCTTCGTCCGGCAGCGACGGCAGCGCCGGCAGCTCGAGGACGACGGGGTGCAGGGTCAGTTTTTCGTGCAGTTTATCGACCGCCGATAAGATTTCCTGCAAATCTTTTTTCAGGTCATCCGTTTTATCGGCGGAGGCCTTGCTTTCCTTGCTGTGCGCGCCGGCGACGCAGTCGATAAGCCATACATTGGAGAGCAACTGCACGAGCATACCGCCCGCTTTTTTCTGCTCTTCGGTATCGACGAATGGCTTTGTTTTCCACGATTCTACAAGCGTTTTCAGGTCTTCGATGACCAATAAGGCATAATCAATAATTTTAATATTATCCATTTTTCTTGTACTTTTGTAAAAAATTAATTCCTCGCAAATATACGTAAAATGTTTTTGGAAAGTACAAAGAAATCGGGATGGATTGAAGTTATTACCGGTTCGATGTTTTCAGGCAAGACCGAAGAGCTTATCCGCCGACTGAAACGCGCCCGGTTCGCCAATCAGCAAGTCGAAATTTTTAAACCGCAAATCGACACCCGCTATGCGCCCGCCGAGGTGGTTTCGCATGATGCGAATCAGATTCGCTCGACGCCCATACCCTCGTCGAGCAATATATTGCTGCTTACCGGCGACGTCGAGGTCGTCGGCATCGACGAGGCGCAGTTTTTCGATGAATATCTGGTTTCGGTATGCACGCAATTAGCCGGGCACGGCATCCGCGTTATCGTCGCAGGGCTTGATATGGACTATACCGGCAAGCCTTTCGGTATCATGCCACAGCTGATGGCCATTGCCGAGTACGTAACCAAGGTGCACGCCATCTGTATGCGCTGCGGCGACCTCGCGCACCATTCGCACCGCCTTTCCGGCGACGAGAGGCTGGTTGTCCTCGGCGAAAAAGACATGTACGAACCGCTCTGCAGGCACTGCTTTAATAAATGCAAGACGGAAGACAATAGCCTTTGAGACGGAAGACGTTATTAGTTATTAATTATAAATAAAATAAAAAACATTATGAAGAAGAAGAAATTAAAACAGCCCCTACCCGGGGAGACCGAAAAAGAGAGCGGGAACCCTTACGTGTTCTCGAACATCAAAAACCTGATGTCGAAAATCAGAAAGCCGCCGCCGCCGGGCGCGAAAACGGTCGATGTATTAATAATAGGTTGCGGGCCGGGCGGATATGCCGCTGCGGTACGTGCGTCGCAATTAGGGCTGACCACCGCCGTAGTTGAGTTTGACGCCGTCGGTGGGATGTGCCTCAATTGGGGCTGTATCCCGACCAAGTCGCTGCTCAAAAGCGCTCAGGTTCTCCATTACGCCCGGCAAGCCGCCGATTACGGCGTGCAGATTAAAGGTCGCGTAAAGCCCGACGTCCCGGCGATGGTCACGCGCAGCCGGAATGTGGTCGATGATATGAAAAAGGGCATCGAGCATGTATTAACGAAAAACAATATTGAACTTATTAAGGGGATGGCGCGGGTTAATGCCGACCGGAGCGTTTCGGTGTTTAACCTGCCCGACAGCAGGCAGCAGATTTTTTCCGATCATATCATCATTGCCACCGGGGCAAGTCCGCGTCCGCTGCCTTTTGCTCCCTTTGACCACAACCGGATTATCAGTTCGCAGTTGGCGATAGCGCCGGCGCGGGTGCCGAAGCTGCTCACTATTGTCGGGTCGGGCGCTATTGGCTGTGAGATGGCGTGGTTTTTCAATACCCTTGGCACGAAGGTAACGCTGATAGAGTCGCGCGAAGCTATTGCGCCCGCGGAAGATGCCGATGTGTCGGCGCATCTGGCGCGCGCGTTCCGCAAGGCGGGAATAAGCGTTTTTACTTCGGCGCAGGTGGTCAGTATTGAGACTAAAAAAATCGGGTGCAAGGTTGCGTTGCAGACAAAAAGAGGGGAGGCTACGCATTGGGCCTCGTCGGTGCTTGTGGCGGTGGGTACGGATGCCAACGTTATACCTCTTGCGCTTGATAAGGCGGGCGTGGTGATGGAGCAGGGGCGCATTAAGGTCGATAAGTATTACCGTACCAGCGCGGAAGGCGTTTATGCCATCGGCGATGTGATTGCCACGCCGGCGCTCGCGCATGTGGCGTCGGCGGAGGCGGTTGTGTGTGTCGAGCATCTTGCGGGGCTGCCCGTGCAGCCCATTGATTACAGCAATATTCCGATGTGTATTTACACCGTTCCCGAAACGGCGTCGGTGGGCTTCACCGAGCAGGCGGCGCGCGAAAAGGGGTATCGCCTGCGTATCGGCAAGGCGTATTATATGGCTTCCGGTAAGGCCGCTGCGACGGGTGAGAAGGACGGCTTTGTGAAACTCATTTTCAATGCCGCCGATGATACGCTGCTGGGCGCGCATCTTGTCGGGGCGAACGTTACGGAGCTCATTGCAGGCCTTGTTACGGCGCGTCAAAAGGGAGCCACTGCCTCCGACATCATGCGTTCGGTCTATCCCCACCCCACAATGAGCGAGGCGATTATCGAGGCCGCTTCTTCAATTACTGAATAGGATAATACAAATAAAATTATGGATGTGGGGGCGAAACATGTTTCGCCCCCATTTTTTTTATCTAACGGACGATTTTTATTTTTCTTTATTAAAAATTTCATATCTTTGTCCCCGATTTCAATGGGATTTATCCCAAAAAGAAACAGGTAAACCAATAATTATTAAGGAATAACAAGAAATAAAATGAGAACAGCCCCGCACAAAATGAGACGCGCCCCAAATGGCTTGGGGTGTTCCCCAACTCGTTTGGGATTGTTCCCAACTCGTTTGAGATTGTTCCCAACTTGCTTGGGATTGTTCCCAACTCGTTTGGGATTGCCCCCAACTCGTTTGGGATTGTCCCCAACTCGTTTGGGATTGTCCCCAACTCGTTTGGGATTGTTCCCAACTCGTTTGGGATTGTTCCCAACTTGCTTGGGATTGTCCACAACTCGTTTGGGATTGTTCCCAACTCGTTTGGGATTGTTCCCAACTTGTTTGGGATTGTTCCCAACTCGTTTGGGATTGTTCCCAACTCGTTTGGGATTGTCCCCAACTCGTTTGGGATTGTTCCCAACTTGCTTGGGATTGTCCCCAATTATTTTTTTAACATCAAATCTTAAATTTATAGTAAGAAATTATGGCAAGAGAAGAAGATTGGATGGGTCAAACCCATGAGAAATTGTACAGGCAATCCGCCCAAACGGTTACGTATTTATCTGTAACCGAAAACCGTAACCGCATGGGCTTTACCGCCGATACGCCACTCGGCGACTGGTTCGACACGGCGATAAAACCAAGCCACACAGCGCTTAAGGCCGCCTTTGAAACGTGGCAGAACGAATCCACCCGCACTACCGCAATGACCGCTGTTCATCACACTTGAGACGCCGCCATTTTCACATGCGCCCCTGTCCGCTGCCGCCAAAAGGCCGCGACAGATAGTCCCGCCGGTTTTTATTTTCTTTTTGGTTGCTGTATTCATTGCTGTTTTAATTTAATAATGTAATGGTTCTATTCGTAATTCGTAATTCGTAATTCGTAATTTAATACTAACTTTGCACTCACATTAAAAATTTCCGAATAATGAAAAAAATACTGTTAGTGGCTATTGGCGCAGCGTGGATGTGCGGCGCCTGTGTGAATGCCAACCGGTCATCCCAAAATGAATCGCTTATGATGCATACGAATTATGAAACCCTTGTCCGGCAGACGCTGGACTCACTAAAGGCGCGCTATGCCGGCCTCTCGGTCGAACGCGCGGAAAAGGGCGTCCGGCAGGTCGCGGCGCTATGGACATCCGGCGACGGCAGTGAAACGGCATTTGTTGATTTCTGCCTGACGCATTACGTGGAGAGCGCGCCGGCACGCGAAGCGCTTTTTGGCCGCCTCTGCGACAAGTTTGAGCTGCTCCTCGGCTCGTTTAACCGTATTGACCTGGAGCTGAAAAAGCCCATCCACGAAGATACCGGCGAGCAGCCTCTGCCGGTTGATTACGAAATGGGCGGCTACGATGTCGCGGCGCATTTTCGCGACGATATGTTTGCCAATAAGGTGGCCTTTATTACGGCGCTGAACTTTCCGTCGTGGACGCTGGCGGAAAAGCAATCGCTCGGCGCCGGCTGGTCGCGCCTGCAATGGGGCTACGCACGGCTTGGCGACCTCTTCACGGAGCGTATTCCGGCGGCCGTGCAGCAGCGGGTGTCGGCGACCCTCACGGCAGCCGATAATTATATCGCGGACTATAATATTATGATGGGCGAGCTGCGTAACGATGCCGGCGAAGCCCTTTTTCCCGCCGGCATGACCCTGCTCTCGCACTGGAACCTGCGCGACGAGTTGAAGTCGAACTACGCCGATACGGTGCGGGGGCTCGAAAAACAACGGATGATTTATACGGTGATGAAACGCATTGTCGCGCAGGAAATCCCCGAAAGGGTAATCAACCGTCGCGACGTGCAGTGGAACCCCGCGACCAACCGCGTGTTTGAGAACGGTCGGGAAATCGCCGCCGCCGCCGAACCCGACACGCGCTACGCCGTACTGCTCGACAACTTCCGCGCCCTGCAGTCGGTTGACGCTTACACGCCCGCGCAGCCGTCGTATATCCTGCGCGCCTTCGACGGCGGCATGGAGTTCTCCAAAGACGAAGTGAAGGATATGTTTACGCGCTTTATCTCCTCGCCGCAGGTCGGGCAGGTGGCGTCGCTGATTGAAACGCGGCTGGGCCGCCGGCTCGAACCGTTCGACATCTGGTACGACGGCTTTAAGTCTCGCAGCAGCATCGCCGAAGACGAGCTGACGGCCATCACCCGCCGCCTCTACCCCAACGCCGGCGCCTTCGAGCAGGCCATGCCCGCCCTGCTGCAGCGTCTGGGCTTCACGCCGGCAGAGGCCGCGCGCATCGGCAGCCGGATAGAAGTCGATGCCGCACGCGGGTCGGGGCATGCATGGGGCGCGGCCATGAAAGGCGACAAGGCGCACTTGCGGACACGGATTGCCCCTTCGGGGATGGATTATAAGGGATACAATATTGCCGTGCATGAATTTGGGCATAACGTCGAACAGACCGTCAGCCTCTACGATATGGATTATTATATGTTGAACGGCGTGCCCAATACGGCCTTTACCGAAGCGCTGGCCTTCCTTTTCCAGAAGCGGGACCTGGCGCTGCTCGGTATCCGCGAAACCAGTCCCGACAAGGAACGGCTCACGGCGCTGGATATTTTCTGGGGATGCTACGAAATCATGGGCGTAGCGCTGGTCGATATCGCCGTCTGGGAATGGATGTACGCCAACCCCCATGCCACGCCGGCGCAGTTGAAGGAGAATGTCCTGCGCATCGCACGGGAACTGTGGAATGCCTGCTATGCTCCGATATTAGGCGAGCGCGACTCGCCGATACTCGCCATTTATTCCCACATGATCGACAACCCGCTCTACTTAGCCAATTACCCGATGGGGCATCTCATCGAATTTCAGTTGGAAGAATACCTTCGCGACAGGCATTTTGCCGACGAAATAACCCGTATCTACCGCCTTGGGCGCCTTGCCCCGCAGCTGTGGATGCAGCGCGCTACCGGCCGCGAAGTCAGCATTGAACCCATGCTGAAAGCCGTTGGCGATTGAATATTCAGTTGCATTTACGGGCTGAACGTACTGTTCGCCAATCGCTGCAATATCCGGCAGAGGTCGTTTATGCTTTTTCCTTCGGTATCGACAGTCCACAGGGCTTGCCGGTAGAACGGCAGGCGCTGTTCGAGCAGCCTTTCGACCGCTGCCTGCAGGTTGTCGGTACCTTGCAGAAGGGGGCGTTGCGCTGTTTCGTTCTGCAGACGCGCACAGAGGACATCGACCGGCGTATGCAGATAGACGGAGGTAGAATACCGGTTTAAATATGTCATCGCAAAAGGGATGCAGGGCAGTCCGCCGCCGCAGGCCATCACCGAAGGGTACATCGAAGGCAATAGCTGCTCGAGTAACCGGTATTCGTGCAGGCGGAACTGCGTTTCTCCCGAATCGGCGAAGATTTCGGCCACCGACCGCCCGTGGGATGCTTCAAGCAAGGCGTCCGTATCGAAAAACGGGCGCTGCAGCGCCTGCGCCAACTGCCGGCCAACGGTCGTTTTACCGCAGCTCATAAAACCGATAAGAGATATTGTACTCAAGATATAATGGTATTCAATATAGATAATGGAAATGCAAAAATACAGAAAATATACGTAAGGGGTTCATCGTTCATCGTTCATCGTTCATCGTTCATCGTTCATCGTTCATACTTCATACTTCATAATTCATAATTAAAATCCTACCTTTGCAGCCTGATATGCGATACCCTGTTATTATTCGATATACCGGCCTGGTGCTGGCGCTCAATGCGGTGGTCATGCTGCTTTCTGCCGGACTTTCGCTCTGCTATGCGGGCGACGGCTCGTTGTGGGCATTGATAACAAGCGCCGTTATTACGGCTACTGCCGGCATTGTTTCCTGGGTTCGCGTTCCTCCGGCGGCCGACATTACCGCCAAGGAAGGCGCTACCATACTGGCCTTTTCATGGCTTGCCAGTTGCCTCTTCGGGATGTTGCCCTACCTCTTCTACGGGCATGGCTTTTCGCTCGTCAATGCGTGGTTCGAAAGCGTATCGGGCTTCACCACTACCGGCGCGACAATTCTCCAAGACGTCGAAGCCCTCCCCAAAGGCCTCCTTTTCTGGCGCTCGGCAACACACTGGATAGGCGGACTGGGCGTAGTATTTATGATGGCGCTGATTTTGCCGAGTATGAGAGGCATCAAACGGCGGTTAGTCAAGACCGAAATGACGACACTCGCCAACGACAACTTTAAGTTGCGGGTTGTGCAAACCGTCCGCATCATCTCCCTGATGTACGCCGGCCTTACCCTGCTCGAAACCCTCCTGCTGCGCGCCGCCGGCATGGACTGGTTCGATGCCGTAAACCACGCCTTCAGCACCATCTCGACCGGTGGCTTCAGTACGCGCAACGCCAGCATCCTCGCCTTCCAGAACCCATTGGTCGAACTGATTATTACGCTCTTCATGCTTGTCTCGGGCATACACTTCGGCCTGCTCTATATGGCGCTCTCCGGCCATGCCAAACCGCTATGGCGCTCGCCGGCCGTACGTTTTTACCTCACCGCCCTGCTGGCCGGCATCATCCTCGTTACCCTGAACCTGTACATCGACAACCAGTACCCCACCCTTGCCGAAGCCTTCCGCCACAGCGCCTTCCAGATTGTATCCATCGGCTCGACGACCGGCTTCACCACCGCCGGCACCGCCCTCTGGCCGACCTTCTCGGTGCTTATACTCATTTATTTTTCATTCCAATGCGCCTGCTCCGGCTCCACCTCCGGCGGCGTCAAGGCCGACCGGATACTGATTCTCTTTAAAGCCATCAAATCCTACATCCGCAAGCAGCAGCACCCGAATGCCATCATCCCGGTGCGCGTCGGCGGGAGCATCATGGACGACGACACCGTGCATTCCGCCGTGCTGTTTATCGTCACATACATCTGCCTGCTGGTCGTCGGCACCCTCCTGTTAGTCCTCTTCAACAGCGACATCCTGACGGGCTTCTCGGCCGCACTGGCTTCCCTTGGCAATGTCGGACACGGCTTTGGCGGCGCCGCTATGGGCAACTATGCCGGCATCCCGTTTGCCGGAAAATTAATCCTCACGCTGCTTATGCTCTTCGGCAGGCTCGAAATCTTCGGCCTCCTGCTCGTACTCTTTGTACGAACATGGCGATAATCGGCAGGCAGCAATGATGGAAAACAGCCCCCTCGACCGATGCACGGTATAATATAATGGTAAGCGATTTTATATACGATAAACTGGCAGGGCATCTGCCGCATGAGCCTACGGCGGGACAGGAGGAACTCTTCCGGCAGTTGGCGGCTTATATGGCCGATACCGGCTCGCAGGCTATTTTTATTACGGGCGGCTACGCGGGTACGGGCAAAACAACAGCCATCGCCGCGTTAGTGCGAACCCTGAACGAGTTCCGCGCCGGCGTGGTGCTGCTGGCGCCTACCGGCCGCGCGGCCAAAGTGCTGTCAAACTATACGGGGCAGCCGGCATTGACAATTCATAAGAAGATATACCGGCAAAAATCGCTTACCGACGACGTCGGCGTGTTTACGATTAGTTATAATGACCATAAGAATACTGTTTTTATTGTCGATGAAGCGTCGATGATTGCCAACACCTCCCTTGAACATTCGCCATTCGGCACCGGGCGGCTGCTCGACGACCTGATTACATACCTCCAAACGGGCAAAGGCTGCAAGCTGATCCTTGTCGGCGACCGTGCGCAGCTGCCTCCTGTGGGGCTGTCGCAAAGCCCCGCGCTGGATGTCGATGAAATGCGGCATTACGGCGTGGCGGGTTATGTGCAGCTCTCCGACGTGGTTCGGCAGGCGGCGCAGTCGGGTATCCTGTACCATGCCACGCAGCTGCGCCGCCATATCGAACGGCAGCAGGCGCAACTGCCCGACTTCACCCGCAAGCCCTTTCCCGATGTCGAATATATCACCGGAGGCGAGCTGATGGAAAAACTCTCCGACGCCTACGACCGCTACGGCGACCGCGAGACGATTGTCGTTTGCCGTTCCAACAGGCGCGCTATCCGCTACAACCAGGGTATCCGCAGCGTGATACGGTTCCGCGAAGAGACCCTCACGCCGGGCGACCGTATCATGATTGTCAAGAACTGCTACCGCTTCCTCGACGCCTCCGAGGAGATGCCCTTTATTGCCAACGGCGACATCGCCGACCTGCTGCGCATACGGAAATACGAGTCGCGCTACGGCCTCGCGTTTGCCGAAGCCACGCTGCGCTTTCCCGACTATAATAATATTGAAATCACCGCCAAAGTTCTACTCGATACGCTCCAAAGCGAGTCGCCATCGCTTGGCAGCGACCGGCAGCGGCAGCTGTTTTTCGACGTGGCGGCCGACTATGCCCACATCGTCAACAAGCAACAGCGCTACCGCGCCGTCCGCGAAGATGATTATTTCAATGCCCTGCAAATAAAATACGCCGCTGCCGTAACCTGCCACAAAGCCCAGGGAGGACAGTGGAAAGCCGTGTTCATCGACTATCCCTTCCGCCGCCACGACGCCCTCACCATCGACGACCTGCGCTGGCTCTACACCGCCTTCACGCGGGCAACCGAGAAACTGTACCTTGTGAACTATGAACGATGAACGATGAACGATGAACTATGAACGATGAACTATGAACTATGAACGATGAACGATGAACGATGAACGATGAACGATGAACGGTGAACGATGAACGCGACAGTCAAGTAACCTTATATATTGCATCCGCCGCAGGCCGTTCATACTTCATACTTCATACTTCATACTTAAAAATTCGTATCTTTGCACGCGAAAAATGCATTTTATATTATATTTTTTAAAATTTAAACAAACAAAAACAAACCACATTATGCGAAAGAAAATCGTTGCGGGTAACTGGAAAATGAACACCACGTACCCGGAAGGTGAAACACTGGCCGGCGCCATTGCCGGAAAAACAAACGAAGTCCCCGGCGACGTGCTGCTCATTGCAGCGCCGCCGTTTACACACCTCTGCTGCCTCACCGGGGCGCTGCGCGAGGCGGGCGTTAAGGTGGCTGCGCAGAATTGCGCCGCCGAAGCAAAAGGCGCCTACACGGGCGAAGTATCGGCGCCGATGCTGGCGTCGATAGGGGTGGAGTACTGTATTATCGGCCACTCCGAACGGCGCGAATATTATGGGGAAACCGGCGACGTGCTGCGCAAAAAAGTACGGCAAGCCCTCGACGCCGGCCTGCGCCCGATATTCTGTATCGGCGAAGTGCTGGCCGAACGCGAAGCCGGCCGCCATTTCGATGTCGTGCGGACACAGCTCGAAGAGGTCATTATCCCCCTGCCGACGTCCGATTTTGAAAAGATAATCATCGCCTACGAACCCGTATGGGCTATCGGCACCGGCAAAACCGCCACGGCCGGACAGGCACAGGAAATCCACGCTTTTATCCGGCGCGTGCTGGCCGGGAAATTCGGCGACAGCGCCGGCAACACGGCCATCCTTTACGGCGGCAGTTGCAAACCGTCCAATGCTGCCGAGCTTTTTGCCCAGCCCGATGTCGATGGCGGACTTATCGGCGGCGCCTCGTTGGTGGCCGACGATTTTATCGCCATCGCCAACGCATTCTGATGCCGGAAGCGCATAACGCCCCCCCGTCGGGCCCCCGCCCCCCGCCCCCGAAAAAAACCCCCGTGCAGCCTTCGCTGCACGGGGGTTTTTTACATCCATGCTGCCTTTATTCTGCCGCTATTGCGAATGTCGTCAGGACTTTGCCCTGGTACGCGCCCTTGCCGTGTACGGTGAGCTGCGCCATGCCGGGGGCGGTATTATTTTTATAGGTTACTTCAAAATCGTGCCCCAGAGCGAGCCTCACGGTCGCCGCGGCGTCCCCGTCGCGGTAATAGACCTCCGGCGTCGGCGTTATCGGCGCGCCCGTGTAGCGCTGTGCGGCGACGGGCGCGATAACGGTGCGGTTGCCTGCGGCGAGGTTCCGGCGCGTCGCCTGGGGCGCGTGCTCGTTGAAATATTCGATAATGGCGTTGAGGTTGGCGATAAATGTCTCGAACACCGCCGGCGTGTCGCTCATTACGGCCGCCGCGTCGATGCGCGCGACGATGAGGCGGTAGGCGGCTTCCGACCGGCGCCGCGCATCGGCCACCGTGCCCTGCGGTTTTTGCGCGGTCTCGGCATAGCGCTGCCGCATGAGCGCCTCGAACGCCCCTTCAGCCGCCGTGAGTTCCGCGATCCACGGCGTGAGGCCAACCAGCGCTGCTTTCGACGCATACTCGGCGCTGTTGAGGTCGGAAATCAGCAAATTGACCGCTGCCGACCCCGCTTCATAATCTTTATGGCGAATCTCTCCAAAAGAATGAACCCGGTTATAAAGGCTCTCGCCGGCGGCCACTATAGCAGGCGTGAAATGATGCCGCGCCGACGCGATGACCTCGTTAATCCCCGCGAGGCAGCGATCGACACGATCGTCGGCCGCGGCGATAGGCTCCGTCAGGTCGCTCTTGCGCATTTTATTTACGAGCGCCTCTTCGGCTGCCAAAGCGGTATTAAACTCCGGCAGCAGCGCTGTTACTGCCGTTTTAACATCGGCGGATGCCGGAGCATTGAGCAGCGTCGCAAATTCTTTTAAATATTCGTAATGCGAAATAGCGCGAAAATAACTGAAATAAATGGTGCTAATTTTTTCCATAGCAGTTAATATTTAAAAATAATATTTATTGAAAATAGAGAGCGGGACGGGAAGAAAACGCTTTTTTCTTTCGCCAAAAGTTTTGAGACGAGAAAAAAACATTTTTTTCTTTCGCCAAAAGTTTTGAGACGAGAAAAAAACATTTTTTTCTTTCGCCAAAAGTTTTG